>DASVMX010000246.1:0-4630 GCA_036384215.1 Ktedonobacteraceae bacterium
CACACCCCCCACGGAACTCGCCTCCGTTTGCAAAAACGTGCGTTGCACCCCTCGTCTCCTGGGAACTTGCCAGTGCTGGCTTCTCATGCGATAATTGGAAAGCGAAATACGGCTGCCTGTAGACTAAATATACTCTTTGCATGGGTGAGCGGACGGGTGGGGGCAGGCGGGCGGTGAAAGGTCGTCGCATTGAAAGAATATATTCAAGCTTCGCTGCAATCAGAGGTCATTATTACTACGAATCGCTTGACCAAGGCGTATGGTAAGCTGGTCGCGGTCAATGATCTCCATTTACAAGTAATGCGGGGCGATGTTTTTGGGTTTCTGGGCCCCAACGGAGCAGGGAAAAGCACCACAATTCGGATGTTGTTGGGATTGATTCGCCCAACTGCCGGGCGCGCGATTATTTTTGGCATGGATACAGCCTATCAGATGCCGGCGATTTTGCGCCATGTCGGCGCGATTGTGGAGATGCCTGTCTTCTACCCGTATCTGTCTGGACTGGATAACCTGCGCGCGGTGGCCGCGGCCTCGGGCATGGTTTCGGGCCGGGCCAATTTGCGACGCATTGAAGAGGTGCTGGACCTGGTGGAGTTGAAGGCGCAGGCGAGGATGGCTTATCGCAAGTATTCGCTGGGTATGAAGCAGCGCCTGGGGATTGCCGCCGCGCTACTGGCCGATCCAGAACTGGTGTTGTTGGACGAGCCGACCAACGGACTGGACCCCGCGGGGATGTACGAGATTCGCCAGTTGATTCAACGCCTGGCCGCGCTGGGCAAGACGATTTTTCTCTCCAGCCATATGCTGAACGAAGTTCAGCAGGTGTGCAATCGGGTAGCGATTTTGCAGAAGGGCAATTTGATCAAACAGGGCAATGTGCGCGAGCTACTGAGGGGCAAAGAGCAGGTGCTGGTGCGCCCGCGTTCCGCGAGCGAACTGGAGCAGGCCAGGGAGGTGTTGGAGCAGGCCAGGGAGCGGGGCGCTGAATGGCTCGGGTCGATCTCGGTAGAACGAGATCGCGCCGGGCTGGAGACGCTGCGCGTGGATGCCCCTAAATTGTATTCCGCTGAGATCAACCACTTGTTGGGAGAGAGAGGAATCTTTGTCGCGGAATTGCATCCTTACGAAGGGAGCCTGGAAGAGGTCTATCTGCAATTGACCACGCCCTCCATGGGTACCGGCGAGCACCTGGGCATGGCGGGCCTGGCTGGAAGCGGAGACGTACTGGACGAGCACCAGGAGCAGGGAATAGAGGGAGCAGCCGAGGAAGACGCGGCATTTCAGTCGCCTCCAGTGAGCCGTTGAAGAAAGAAAGGTAACATGTGAGCATGTCATCAGAGATAGGCGCCGAGGAGCAGGAGCCGGGGGCGGTTCTGGAGAATGCGGCTCCTCTGGCCACGCGTGTGGGCACGGTGATTATGGGGCGCATGGATTTTACCAGCGTGCTTTTGCGCCTGATTGGCATGGAACTGTATAAATTTCGCCGCAGGCTGATGTCCAGGGTGCTGGGAACGCTGGCCGTGGCGCTGGCGCTGCTGGTGCCCCTCTCCGTAGGGATCGAGCTGGCTGTGACGCAGAACACGCCCGCGAGCCAGTTTACGCCGGCCTGCCAGCAGCCGGTGGCGAATCCGCCCGCGCCTGGCTGTTCGTCTCTCTCTACCATTGCCGCTGCTAGCATCAAGCAGGCGGCCATTTCGGCGTTGTCGGAGCCGCTGCGCCTGCCTTCTTCGCTGGAACTGGCGACCACGCAGGGCGAGCTTAATCCGGGGATTATGTTGATCATTATTCTGGCTGGCTCGATTGCGGGCGGCGAGTTGAGTCTGGGGACGGTGCGCCTGATGTTCGCGCGTGGACCGTGGCGCGGGCAATTTTTGCTGGCCAAGTACGGGGCCGCGCTGGTCTGCGTGTTGCTGGGGGTGCTGGTGATGGCGCTGAGCGGCGTGTTGCTGGGCCAGCTCTTTAACCTGGACAGCGGTGTGCGCCAGAGCACGAGCTTTATGACCGCGGACTGGGTGGGGCACGCAATCTGGTATCTGCTGGCGACCATGCTCAACTGGTTTATGTACGCGGTAGTGGCGATCTTTTTCGCCTTCCTGGGGCGCTCAACGGTCGCGGGGATCGCGGGCGCGCTGACCTGGTTTTTCGCTGAGCCGATTGTCTCCAGCATTCTGACGGTCGCGGGCAATTTCAGTGTGGGCCTGTTTGGCGCCTTTTTGCGCGCGCTGCCAGATTACCTGATGGGCAACAACGCGCGTGCTCTGCAATTGAACCAGGCCCAGTATCTCTTTAATACAGCGGGCTCGTCGCAGTCGAATATCCAGGCGCTGATCACCCTGGCGCTCTACCTTGTGGCGTTTATTGGTCTGACCTGGTGGCTGAACGAGAGACGCGATGTGACAAACTGATGGTAAGCACGGCACCTATTCGAGAATACGCATATGAACTGGGCTTCGACGCTGTGCGCATCACCGGGGCCGAGGCCTTTCCAGAGGCCGAGCGGGTGATTAAAGCGCGTATCGCCGAGGGTTTGATGGATGGCCTGCCCTGGTTTTCCTCCGAGCGGGCGGATGTCTCGTGTCACCCGGACGCCCTGTTGCCGGACGCGCGGTCGATTATTGCTCTGGCGACCTGCTATCTCAGCGAACAGCCTGACGAGAGTGCAGAGGGCGGGCCACGCGGGCGCGTCTCGCGCTATGCCTGGGGCGACGACTATCACGACCTGATCAAGCCCAGGCTCCAGCAGTTCGCGACCTGGCTGCGCGAGTACGCGCGTAACGAGGTGCCGGAGTTGGAGACGCGCCTGTTTGTGGATACCGGGCGTATGGTAGATCGCGCGGTGGCGCAGCGAGCTGGCCTGGGCTGGTATGGTAAGAACACAAATATCCTCACGCACGGCTGGGGTTCCTGGGTATTCCTGGCTGAGATCGTCACCAATCTACCGCTGGCTCCTGAAGAAGCCGATGCGCCTCTCAAGGCCAACTGCGGTCAGTGCGATATCTGCCTGCGCGCCTGTCCCACAGGCGCGCTACCCGCGCCCTATGTACTGGATAACCGGCGTTGCATCTCGTACCTGACCATCGAGTTGCGCGGGAGCATTCCCCTGGAACTGCGGCCATTGATGGGGAATCTGATCTTTGGCTGCGATATCTGCCAGCAGGTCTGTCCCGTCAACCTCGTCGCGGAACGCCGTCTGGGTCTGCGCCCGGCTGTTGGAACCAGCACGCGCCCGGTCTCGTTTCAGCCGCGCCCGAGCTTTCGCCCGCGACCCGTGACTGGCGGCAGTCCCGAACTGATACCGCTACTCAAGCTCACTGAAGAAGAGTTCCGTGAGCGCTTTCGGGGCAGTCCGATCAAGCGTACCAAAAGGCGCGGGCTGCTGCGCAATGTCTGTGTGGCGCTGGGCAATAGCGGGGATCGCGCCGCTGTGCCAGCTCTCTGCGAAGCCTTGCATCACGAAGAGGCGCTGGTCAGGGGGCACGCGGCCTGGGCGCTGGGCCAGCTCGGCGGCGCGCAGGCTCGCCAGGCTCTGGTGGAAGCGCTGGAAGGGGAGGCCGAGGAAGAGGTACAGATGGAGATTCGCTGCGCGCTGGAGACGGGCCGCGGCTGGTTATTATAGGAAGGAACAGGCAGAGGAATAATGCGCATCACCTCACTGGGCAGCGGCAGCAGCGGCAATGCCTATTTGATCGAAGCCGGACCGCAGAGGCGCACGCGCCTGCTGGTGGACGCCGGTTTTCCCGCGCGGATCCTGGGCGAGCGCCTGCGCCGCGCCGGCTGCGAGCCGGGCCAGTTGCGCGGCGTGCTGATCACCCACGAACATAGTGATCACATCATGGGCCTGCCTTTCCTGCTCAAACGCCATCGCGTGCCAGTTTACGCCGACCCACGCACCCTGGGCGAGATCCGCGGTATCTTTTCTTCCGGCGCATTGCGCTCAGAATCAGGCGCGCTGGTCTACCTGGACGCGGAGGCCGAGGCCGCCGGTCTGAACGGTTCAGGTCCATTGTCCACGCCTGGGGATTTGCTGGAGGAAAACAAGCTCGCAACTGAGACTGGCGCGGAGAGAGCTGGGGAGTCAGGGTCCACCGCGAGCCTTGCGGGCGCGGATGGGCTCTGGCAGCCTTTGCCAGCGGGTACAAGCTGCGTGATCGGCGACATCGAGGTTCACTCGTTTCCCGTTTCACACGACGCCATCGCGCCCTGCGGCTATGTTTTGAGCGCGGGCGGCTGCCGCGTCTGCATCATTACTGATAGCGGCGAGGTCACGCCCGTCATGCTGGAAGCCATAACCAGGGCCGACCTGCTGATCCTCGAATCCAATCACGACCGCGCGCGGTTGATCAGCGGCCCCTATCCCTATCATCTCAAGCAGCGCATCCTCAGCCCCACTGGCCATCTTTCCAACGACCAGGCCGCCATAGCAGTGCTCCAGACCTGGCGGGGCGACGCCGTGCGCTGGCTCTGGCTGGCCCATCTCAGCCGCACCAATAACACACGCAAAATCGCCCTGGCCAGCATGCTCGATAATCTGCGCGCCGCCCATGCCAACCTGGAACAGATCCACATCACCGTCCTGGACCGCGAAATGGGCGGCACCTGGGATTCCGCCATGCTCTGGAAAGATGAACAT
>DASVMX010000247.1:0-19286 GCA_036384215.1 Ktedonobacteraceae bacterium
GATATTCACCAGAAGAGATGCCCGGATGGTCGTGCTGCGACCATCCGGGCATCTCTTCTGGCTTGAGTTGACAGCTTGCATGAAGCATCTAGCATACAAGGCCTGTCTCCTTCAATCGCCATCAGCTACAATCCTATCCCAAGCAGTTCGCCCCAGGCATTGAACTGGCGTAGAGCTGGCTCAAGGCTGCGCCCCAGGTCTGTTAGCGAATATTCGACTTTTGGGGGTACCTGCTCATATACTTGCCGGCGAAGCAGTCCCATCTGCTCCAGATCCCGCAATTGCAGGGTGAGCATCTGCCGGCTGGCCTGGGGAATCAGCCGCTGGAGTTCGCCAAAGCGCCTGGTGCCCTCAAGCAATTGATAGGCAATCTGTAACTTTAATCTGCCTCCAACGCTGACAATTCCGGCTGGACATCGCGTGAGTTTCTGCTGCTGGGTCATATACTGTGCTCCATTCAATATGAGAAGGATAAGGTGCTTCCTTTGTCAAATTTTTTTGCGTACTTGTCTTTCATCCATTGGTCAGGTACATTCATTGTATCAGTTACCAGAGATTGTTACAAGCAAGGCATTCTTTTGAGGATTTCGCAAGGAGAAATAACGTGCACAGTCATGAAATAAAAGGACAGGCGCCGGTTCGCCATTTGAGCCATGTGAATGGGCTGTTTACCGGCTGGGGCAGCCGCGTCTATGATGTAGTAATGGTACGGCTGACCAGCAAATTATACCAGCGTGTCGTTGACGATCTAACCCTGCTGGGACTCGACCAGGGGCAGGTACTGGACGCGGGCACCGGCCCCGGTACACTTGCCAGGCATATCGCGCGTCACCAGCCGCAACTCCAGGTTTACGGTGTCGATATCTCCGCCGATATGATCCAGCTCGCCCGCGAGCACACAGAGCGCGAACAGCTCACGGAGCGCGTCCATTTCGAGGCCGGCAATGTCGCGCATCTGCCCTATCCTGATCATTCCTTCGATGTAATTGTATCCACCATCAGCATGCATCACTGGTACGAGCTTGAGCAGCCCCTGCGCGATCTCCACCGAGTACTGCGACCTGGCGGGCGCCTGCTGATCTATGATTTTCGCTTCATGCAAGCCCGGACCATAGAAAAAGCCCTGGCCAGCACACCCTTCACCGGAACCTCACTACAACATACACTTGTGCGCACAGGCAGCTTGCCCTTTGCTTTTTATAAGCGCTTCGCCCTGCGCAAAGAGGCGACATACTAGCTCCTTGCTTACGCGGGAGGCATTGCTTGCACAATGACCTCCCGCAGCTTTCCCCAGCGGTACACACAATAATATTCTCGCGGGGCTGGATCAGCCAGCATGAGCGGTAAAAAGCGCGGGATGTTACTGACGACGGCTGGATTGCTCGGATCACAGACCCAGTCCAGCGGCTTCCAGGAGAGCAGCCCTTCGTTCATAGGGCGGTCGGGCCACGTGGGAAAGTCAGGTTCCAGGCGGGCCAGATAGGTGTACATGCCGCTGCTGGGACGCGTGGGATCTTTTCCCACGTCCCAGGTGACAAGGCCGGTAAAGCTCAGCTCTCCTGTTCCGGCGAGGTCGATGCCTGCCTCTTCCTTAATCTCGCGCTGTACACTCTCCAGCGGCGTCTCACCATCCTCGATCCGACCTCCCAGACCATTCCAACGAGCCGCGTTCGGGGGATTTTTGCGGTACAACATCAGCACCTGGGAACCACGCAGACAAAAGCATACCGTATAGGGGATTGCTACCATTTTTCCTCCCTGAAACGTATTTCTCTAAGATAGCATTTTTCTGCTACCTCATGATATCACTCACCTTGTCTTCGCCGCCTTGATCTCATACAATATTCAGGGTGGCTAACCCGGTAGTAACTCAAAAGGATGGAAGCGATCAGATATGGTTTCGACGAGAGAAGCGCAGCGCGAGAAGAGACTGGTAGCCCTCTCATCGGTGGGAGCGGCAATCGGGCTGACTGGTATTAAGTTTGTGGTGGCTCTGCTGACAGGCAGCCTGGGACTGCTGGCTGAAGCTGCTCATTCGGCTCTGGACCTGGTGGCTGCGCTGATGACTTTTTTCGCGGTGCGCGTGGCGGATAAGCCCGCTGACGCGACGCATAACTACGGTCATGGCAAGGTGGAAAACCTTTCCGCTTTCCTGGAATCCGTTCTGCTGCTCTTAACCGCGTTGTGGATCATCTACGAGGCCATTCAACGCCTGCTATTCCATACCCAGGAGGTCGAAATCAGTGTCTGGGCTTTTGTGGTGATGATTATCGCTGTGGTGGTGGATTTTACGCGCTCGCGGGCTCTGCTGCGCGTGGCGCGTAAACTGGGCAGCCAGGCGCTGGAGGCCGACGCGCTGCACTTCAGCACGGATATCTGGAGTTCGCTGATGGTTATAGCTGGCCTGGCGATTGTGGCGATTGGACGCACGTGGCATCTGCCCACATGGCTGGTCCAGGCCGACGCGGTGGCCGCGCTTGGCGTCTCGCTACTCGTGATCTGGGTCAGTCTGCGCCTGGCCAGGGAAACCATCGATGCTCTGACCGATCACGCGCCCCAGGAAGTGGACGAACAGTTGCGCCAGACCATCCAGAACGTCACATACGTCGCCGAGGTGCGCAGGGTGCGCGCGCGCCGGGCTGGCAATAAGCTCTTCGCTGACGTGGTCATCGCCGCTCCACGCACGTTTACCTTTGAGCAGATCCACGATCTGAGCGAACGGGTGGAAAGCGCGGCGACAAAGACGGTGCGCCAGCTTTCTCCCAACAGTGAAATTGATGTGCTGGTCCATGTTGAGCCCACGCAGACACCAAGCGAAACCGTAGCCGACCAGATCTATTATCTGGCCGAACGCCAGGGCTTACACGCCCACGATATCCACGTGCGCGAGGTGAACGGCAAACTGGAGGCGGATTTCGACCTGGAAGTGCAATCAGACATGACCCTGGAGCAGGCCCACGAGATAGCGACCAACCTGGAACAGGCGATTCTAAAGGATAATCCACTGCTACGCCAGGTGACGACGCACCTTGAAGCGCCCAGCGCGCACATTGAGCGCCGCCAGGATGTCACCAGCCAGTATCCTGAGATGGCCGCGCGCATCGTCCAGATCGCCGACGCAATCGCGGGCCAGGGCAGCGCGCACCATATCCACCTCTACCAACCCTATCTCTCGCTGGCCGCGAGCAATGTTGGCGGCAAGGGCGCGCCGGAAGAGCTTGACCTGGTTCTGCACACCTTCTGCGATCCCCAGATTCCTCTCAGCCAGGCCCACCTGCAAGCCGAAGAGATTCAACGCGCCCTGCGCCTGGCCTATCCCGATCTCGGAGCCGTAGTCATCCACACAGAACCGCCCGAAGAATAGCCAATCAGCTAGAGGTTGCATTCCCGGCGCAAGCGGGCCATCTCGACACGAAACTCTAGCTCCATGCCCTGCTTGCGCTCCTGGGACAGGAAGCTGTGACGCACACCGTTGAGGATCAATTCGTCGATCTCGGCCAGTTCCAGGTGAAAGGTGCTGTGCAGGCGCTCAATGTCGTCGTTCAGGGTGATATTGAAAAGCGGCGGATCGTCAGAATTAATACTCAGCGGGACGCCCGCCCGGTAGAGCCGCAGCAGCGGATGAGCGGCAAAGTTCGGGTAGATGCCCAGGCAAATATTGCTGCCCGGACAGACCTCCAGAGGGATCTGCTGCTCGGAGAGATGACTGACCAGCGCTGGATCTTCAATTGAGCGCACGCCATGTCCGATGCGCTCGGCTCCCAGTGTGCGCAGGGCGCCCCACACGCTGGCCGGGCCAGCGACCTCGCCCGCATGCGGCGTGCTGTGCAGACCCGCCGCCAGCGCCTGCTCAAAAAAGCGCGCGAATTGTTCCGGCGGATAGCCAGCCTCGTTGCCTCCAAGGCCTAGCGCGATCACGCCATCGTTCATACCCTCGATTGCCACGCGCGTAGTAAAGTCCGCTCTCCTATACCTCTCAGCCTCGTCCGCGATATCGCGCACAATATCAAAAACCCAGCGCATCTCTACCCCGAAATCCCGCCTGGCCCGCTCGCGGCCGCGATTCAGGCCGCCAAAGTAGACATCATGAGCGATCCCCAGCGCGTGATGAGTGCTGGCTGAGAAAGTAACTTCCGCGTAGCGCACCCCCTGACGCTTCATCTCTTCGCCAAACTCGTAGGCAATCAACTCGTAATCTTCCGCTGTTTTCAGACATTTGATTATTTCAAAGTAGATATCCACGAAATGCGGAAAATCGCGATAGACAAACCACTGGCTCAATTCCGCCAGGTTCGTCGCAGGCAGGGGTACATTATTGCGCCTGGCCAGCATCAACAGGGTGCGCGGGCGAATCGACCCCTCCAGGTGCACATGCAGTTCAGCTTTGGGCACTGCTGCCAGGTAACGTCGGATAGCTTGTAAGGTTTCCATACTCATCTCTCTTCCTTTCGATAACAACCACCCTAGTGGTGACTATTGTAACATACTATTGATCAGCCTGCAAAATTATTCAGCTTACCTTTACGCGCTGGTTGCTTGTTTGCCATCTGGTCCGCACCGCAGCCGCGCGTCCGGTGGGCTCAGCAGCCCCGTTTGGAACAATCCAAGTCGCACCCAAATTTTGCTTCAGTTCTTGCTTTTTTGAGCGTTTTCCTTTAAGCTAGCAAGGCATTTAATCATCAAAATCTAGCGCACAGGTGAGATGAGCAGTTCCCGGCACGCTTGCCACGCTGGTATGTAAAGAGGAGATAGTTGTCATGGCTGCAGATCGATTGGTGGAGGATCTTCTGGCTCTGTGGCGCCTGTTGCGCATCAATACTCACCCCGTACGGCGCGGAGAGATTACGCCTGAGCAATACTGGTTGCTCAAACTACTCAATAAACGGGGTGAACTCAGCATCGGCGAGCTCGCAGAGGTGCTGGGCGTGACTGGCAGTTCGGTCACCACCGCCTGCAAGCGCCTGGAGAAAGCTGGCCTGCTCAAACGCACCCGCCAGGCCGATGGACAGGACGAGCGCGTGGTGCTTGTCACACTGACCACGCGGGGCAGCGAACAGATCGAAGCCTGGCAACAGGAAAGACGTAACGAACTGAATAAGATGCTCGCCCCGCTTTCCCCTGCCGAACAGGCAGAGCTACAACGCTTAATAGAGCGTATTTTAGAACGATAGATAGAATCAGATGCTGCATGCTCACGGGAATTGCGCTTAGCCCAAGAGTTTCAGATTGCCTCTCTTGTCAATCATTTTTTCCTGTCGTATAATCGTCACCACTAACGGAGTTACTATCCAGATGAGATGAAACGATGTCTATCGACCTGTTACAAGAGATTGGCCTGAATAAATACGAGGCCGAGGCCTACTATACGCTGCTAACGCAGGGGCCGCTGACTGGCTATGAACTGGGCAAGCGCTCGCAGGTGCCGCTTTCACGCAGCTATGATGTGCTGGAACGGCTGAGCCAGAAAGGGCTGGCCCTGGCCCAGCCAGGGGAGCCCGCTCGTTACCTGGCGCTGGAGCCCACGCTCTTCCTGGGCCAGGTGCGCTCGACGATGGAGCAGACGCTGAATACGCTGGCACAGACGCTCGCGCTGGCCCAACCATCCACCACGGGCGAGTTCTGGGTGGTACGCGGGCAACGGCATATTCTTGCCCGCGCCCAGACCCTGTGCGCGCAGGCCACCCGGACTATCTCCCTGGCGCTGCCAGAAAAGCTGCTCTCCGAGTTCTCCGCTAACCTGGCGCAGGCCCGCCAGCGCGGATGTCACGTCTCACTCAGTTTTACTAATCCAGCCAGTTCAAACGGTACTGCTACGATCACATTGCTGATCGATGAACACCAGGCGCTGTTGGGCACACTGACACCGGAGGATATCAGCCAGGCGGTCTTCAGCGACAATCCGGCACTGATCGCGGCCCTCACCGCATCGCTCACACCCGCGCAGACTGCGCAAAACGTGTCCACAGCGCCCGCCAATGAACAGCCGCCTGCGGAATCCGCGCGGCCTGACTGGCTGGAATGGGAAAATCGCAAACAGCAGCGCCTGCGTAAGAATCGCCCGGATCAACGCATCGCCTGAAAAATTTCTCAATCAACACCTGCTCATCCGCAAAGCATCACAAGAGGAGTTTATACATGAAACCCGGACGCGACTATGTTGGCGTTGGCGTCGGAGCCATGGTCTTTAACCGCGAAGGGCGCGTCTTTCTCGCGCGGCGCGGTCCCAAAGCGAGTAATGAGCGCGGCACCTGGGAATTCCCCGGCGGCAAGGTCTCCTTTGGCGAAAAACTGACCGAGGCCGTGACCCGCGAATTTGCCGAAGAATACGCGATGGTTATCGAAACCACCGAACTGCTCGGTGTCAACAATCATATCCTGCCTGATGAACACGAACACTGGGTCTCACCCACTTACCTCGCCCGCCATGTCTCAGGTGAGCCACGCATCCTGGAACCCGAAAAATGCTCGGCCATCGGCTGGTTTCACCTCGACGAACTACCAGAACCACTCTCCCTGGTCAGCCAGGACGATGTCAGGATGTACCGCGAGAAAATGGCCGGCAAGCGGACGACTCACGTGGACGGGATACATCCACAAACGGATGGAACTACAGCAGATGAGCAATTCCAGGTTATCTATACAGAAGAACAGTTGCAAGCAGTAACGATTGGAGAACTGGCGCCACTCACAGAGAAGATCCTGGTTGTCGATTACGATCCCGCGTGGCCCCAGCTCTACGAGCGCGAGGCCGCGCGTGTGCGGGACGCGCTCGCCGAGCAGGTGGTGCTGCTTGAACACGCCGGCTCTACCTCCGTGCCGGGGCTGGCCGCCAAGCCGCGCATCGATATGCTCCTCGTGGTGCCAGATTCAGCGGACGAAGCCGCCTACGTTCCGGCGCTGGAGGCCGCTGGCTACGTGCTGCGCATACGCGAACCAGGCTGGTACGAGCACCGCCTGTTCAATGGACCAGATACCGACATCAACCTGCATGTCTTCTCCCCCAACTGCGCGGAAGTCGAGCGCATGCTCCTCTTCCGCGACTGGCTGCGCGCCCACGACGCCGACCGCCAGTTCTACGAGTCCACCAAACGCGACCTCGCCCGCCGCGACTGGAAATATGTGCAGAACTACGCCGACGCCAAAACTAAAGTGGTTGAAGAAATTATCGCGCGGGCCAGCGAGAGCAGTTCGCAGGTGTAATTCGTGAATGGAGCGACGCCGCTCGCCTGCAGCGTCGCTCCATTCACAGGAAGCGGTAACTCCCGATTTTTATTCGTTCACAAAAGCTTTTCTTACATCGGTGTTAGCAGGGATCAGACCCTGGCCTTCCATGAATTGGGCCATGGCCTGCCAGGTAGTAGGATTGTTATAGCCCAGCGGGTTCTGGCCGTTGCTTTTCCATATCGGCAGGGTGGCGTTTAGTTCATCAGTGGCCGCGGTGAGGTTCATACCGGGGATAAAGCTCTTGCTGATCTGAACGGCATCCGAAGGATTGGACAGCACGTAGTTCAACCCCTTGATGGTCGCCTGCACAAAGGTGCGCACGAGCGCGGGCGAACTGTTCAGGGTCTTTTCGGTAGTAACGATACCGTTGGAAACCATAGGCTGATAGTTGGGCACGTCGAAGGTGCGTACTGCCAGACCCAGACGGCGCAGTTGTAGCGGCTCATTATTGGTGTAACCCATCACGGCATCGACGCGACCCGCTTTCAGAGCCGCGACCTGCGTGAAGCCAATCGTCTGTAGCTTGACGTCCTTCTCTGTGAGATTGACGGCGTGTAAAAGCGCCAGCAGACCCACATACGTTGAGCCGAATTTGCCAGGCACGCCGATGGTATGCCCCTTGATATCAGCCAGGGTCTTGATCGAGGAGGAATCGGGCACGATCAGGCTGATTGGATAGCTGGGGTAAATGGTCGAAACGTTGACCACTGGCAGGTTTTTACTGCGCGCCACCAGCGTATCATCTCCACCAGCGAAGACAAAGGTGTCTTTCCCGGCCATCATCTGGCCAACAAGGTCGGGAACAACCCCGTGGTTTAAGCTGACATTCAGCCCGGCCTCTTGATAATAGCCTTTCTTGACCGCGACATAGAAAGGCGCGAACTGGATGTCCGGGATATATCCCAGGCCGATGCTCACATTCGTTTGAGCGGTGTTTCCACCTGCCGTAGAGGTGGTCGAAGGCGCAGCACTGCCACAGGCCGCGAGCAGGACGCTCAGCAGCACGAACCCGGTTAACACAACCAGGGAAAAAGGCGCACGTCGGTACGTCTGCATCTGTGTGTACTCCATTCAAATCAGATTCAGATCACAGTTTCTCGAAAACAGGTAAGGGATGGTCACTTAGCCGTAAATGGCCTCCGTCAAACGCGTCAGCCCCCTGGTTATCCCGTAGAGAAGCGCGGCCAGAAGCGCCAGGATGATCACAAGCGCGAACATCTGCGCCAGGTCGTACTGGCTCTTGGCGTATTCCACCAGCGCCCCCAGGCCATCGCTCCCACCGGCCACAAATTCGCCTACCAGCGCGCCCGTAATCGAGAGCGTCAGGCCGGTGCGGACCGCGGCCATGATCGCTGGCAAGGCCAGTGGAAACTCGATCCTGGTCAGCATGGGCCAGAATGACGCCCCTTCCACGCGCGCGGCATCCATCAGCGAGCGGTCAATGGACTGAAAGCCATAGGCGCTCGTGATAACCAGCGCGAAGAAGACGACCAGGAAACAGATCGCCAGCTTCGGTCCCAGGTCATAGCCCAGCCAGAGTTCGAGGAAGGGCGCGATCACAATCGCCGGAACAGCCTGGCCAGCCGCCAGGTACGGCTGTACCGTCGCAGCGAATGGCCGCCACCTGGCCAGTCCATACGCGACAGGCAAACCTATCACGACCGCTATGAGAAATCCCCCCAGGCTCTCTTGCAGAGTCACCCAGGCGTTACTCAAAAACAGGCCGGAGGTCAGCCCATCCCACAGGGCACTGCCCACGCTGGCAATAGTCGGCAGTTGATAAACCGGCACCACACCACTGCTCGTACCAGAATACCAGCCGATCAGCAGGACCAGGCCAAGAATCAGGGGAGGCAAGACGGTTAGCAGGCGCGAAGTGGCCTTAGACGGCACCCGCGCACGTTGACGAGGCGAAGAAAGAACGAGCGTCTCTTGAGCAACGCTTCGCTCTTCTTCTTTTAGCACTGTTACGCTCATTGACATCCCTCAGTCAAAGCTTGTATGGCAGCCAATGGAAAATACCCCACTTTAACTGTCATAGTAACTGACTCGGGGAGGCTTGTGAGGGAGATACACAGAGATCGATGCAGAGTAGCGCAATCCATAGCAGACCGTGCGCCCCTGCCAGGCGGCAGGTGCGACGCCAGCCACATCCTCTCTCTTTTTTAACCTTCTCCCATCCGGACTTTAACCGTCGGCTTCGGCTTCGCACCGAATCAGCCGCACGGGGACGCAGAGCGTCCGCCATGGACTCGCGGGCTTGACGCGTATACCCATATACAACGCCTTACCGCCGGTCGGGAATTACACCCTGCCCCGAAGGTCTCTTCTACACAAAATTATGGCACATCTCTTCCGCCTGCGCAAGAGGGAAAACGCGAACACCCGCCCGCGGCGCTCGCCTGAGTTTATCGTGTAAGAACTCGCGCCTGCGGCACTCACCTGAGTTTTCACACCATGAAAGATACCTTTTCCGCTTGCCAAGCTACGTTTGAGATGTTATATTAGCGAAGATTAAATTGAAGGCCGTTTCAATTCATTTTTGCTGATAAACAGAGGAGCACGCCATGGAACTACGCCATATCTATACCTTCCAGGCTATTGTCAAAGAGGGCAGCTTTCTCAAAGCAGCAGAAAAGCTTATGTACGCTCAGTCAACGATTACGCTGCACATTCAGCAGCTTGAAGCTGAACTGGGCGTCAAACTCTTTATTCGCCAGGGCAAGAAGGTTCAGTTGACCGAGGCCGGGCGCTCTCTCCAGGAGCAGGCTGATTCGCTGGTGGCCCGCGCGATGGCTTTGCAGCAGACGATGTTCGACCTGGTGGCAGGCGAGGCCGGGCACGTGCGCATTGGGGTGATTGAGCCAACCGCCAGCCTGCGCCTGCCTCAGTTGCTCGCGCCCTTCTGCCAGGAGCGCCCGCGCATTCGTCTGACAATTGAGGTGGGGAATACCAGGACTATCAGCCAGCGCGTGGCCTCTGGCGCGCTGGATATCGGCATCTGCTCTCCCCCAGCGGCCAATCTGGGCCTGGACTTCGCTCCACTGTTCGTCGAACCACTGGCCCTGCTGCTGCCAGAAACGCATCCCCTGGCCCGCGCGGAGACGATTCGCGCGCAGGACCTGGCAAAGCAGCGTCTTCTGCTGACCGAAGAAGACTGCTCGTATCGCGAAGCCATTGAAAGCGCGCTGCTCAAAAGCGGTGCCAACCCCTACTCTGGTCTGGAAATCGGCAGCCAGGAGACTATCAAACGGGCCGTGCAAAACAATATGGGTCTGAGCATTCTCCCGCGGGCCGCCGTCACACCGCCACCAGAGCGCACGCTGCTGCGCGAGATCGATGGCCTCAAGCTCAGCCTGCCCATTGGCCTGGTCCTGCTCGCGGACGAAATCTCTCCCAGCCGGGCCCTCGAAGCACTGCTCATCCTCCTGCACAATGAACTAAGAGCAGAGATAAAGAGAGAACTGGCAGTCGGGTAAACGCGCTCACGTTTAACCGACTGCCAGTTCTCTCTTTATCTCTGCTTCTAACGATTGATTGAGAGATGGAACTCTTCAGCATAGGCTACATCGTATTTTTGTCCGATGGTTGCTCGCATTTCGCGCACGCGCTGGGCTACGGCATCGGCGTGACCGATAAACTGGCTGGCATGAGCCATCAGCGCCTCAATCTTAAAATCCATGGTCTCAGAAATATCAACCCAGTGATTGAGAGAGGGCGCGCCTACGACGTACAATTCTTTGACTTTGTGGGGAGTCAGTCCCTCGGCCAGCAGTTCCGGGAAATCCCAGGGGTTCTGCGAGGCTGGATAGAGCGCGGAAATCACGCCTTCTCCGCAGGCGCGGTGGTCGGGGTGATAGGCTCCAATATACATCTGCGGCACCCAGGAGCGCTCCGGCGATTGGCAGATCACCCGGTAAGGCTTGTAGGTGCGCAAGAGGCGCACGACATCGCGCCGGAACTCCAGGGTGGGCTGCAATTCGCCGTCGCGATAGTCCAGGAAAATAACATCCTTGAGCCCCAGAATCTGGCCCGCGGCCCGCTGCTCGCTGCGGCGCGTCTCGCTGATCTTTCTGCGCGCCTCTGGTCCGACATCCGTTGCTTCGTCGGGGCCACCGCTGCCCGCTTCCGTACACACCACGTAATAAACATCCCAACCCTCACGCACCCACTTTGCCACGGTGCCCGCGCAGCTAAATTCGGCGTCGTCGGGATGGGCCATAATTACCATCGCAACCTTGTTCTCAATCTCTTCGCTCACGTTTGCTCCTTGCTGTTCCTTGTCGCTTTGACCACAAAAAAACCTCCCCTTCTCCCCGGCTTACGCCTGCGGCACCCGCCTGGTCGCCGGGTGCTCAAGAGGTGAAGGAGTCCTGTTACATTCCAGCCAAAGCAGCGTCAATCGATACACTTACTTTTCAGTTAAAACCAACAACAGCCCTCCCACTATTCCAATATTCTTCAAAAATTGGGTCAAATGCGCCTTACGCGCGGCTTCGTCTCCGGCTTTCCAGAAAGCATGCCCAACCACAGTTGTCGGCACCAGACTGGCTATTAATCCCGCTGCCGCCAGTCTGGGCGCGATATCCAGCGCCAGCATACTGCCCCCTACCACCATGGCCGCGCCATTTAATTCTACCGCAGCTTTGGGATTTGGCAACCCCGCCGCCGCGACGATCTCAACTCGCCCGCCTGGCTGGCTAAAGGCATCATAACCGCCCTTGATAAAAATGCCCGCGAGCAACATCTGGCCCAGTAATCTGAACATTGCGTCTCTCCCTTTCTTTTTCACCCTGTCTATTCTCCACTGCTTCCTTTCCTTTTCATCCCAATGGTCTAAAATAGACACGCGTTTCGCTGGTCTGGAATAGACAGGCAAACAACACTCTAACTCCAGTATAAAAAGAGGGCCAGCACATTGGCCACCAGCCCGATACTACTACTTAACGGGTACACGCCACTCGGCCAGCCAGTTCCCGGCGCGGTGGTCGCGCAGGCGCAGACGAATCTGCTCGCGCGCGACCTGGACGGACAGCGAGGCCACGTAGTCCGGCTGATCGGCGCGATAGGTGAAATGCTGCTTATCGTCCAGCCATTGCGCTCCGTGGTGCTGGCCTGTATACCAGGGCGAGGAAAGATTGACAAAAGTGACCGGGTGCTCGCCCAGGCGCTCAGTCGTGACCAGGCCAGGCGACTGCCAGCCAGTGTGCGTGTGCCCACATAGATAGAGACAAGCATTACGATGTCGTGCCAGCAGTTCACGCACCTCAACCGAGTTTTCTACGGAGAAAAAGGGGTCCAGCGAGTCATAGTCCAGGCTCCGTTCCGCGTCCCGCGCCAGCACTGTGTTATACAGCGGGCAGTGGGCAAACAGAATGGCAATATGGCGGGGATGCTTGGCCAGCGCGGTCTCCAGGAAAGAGAGCGTTTCACGCGAGAACTCGGGCTGAGGATAACCTGTCACGTCGAGCATGACGCAGAGCACCTCTCCCTGCACCCAGTAATAGCGCGGCTCCTTCGACCAGAAAGTGCTAAAATCCTTGAGCAGATCCGCCTCGTGCTCCTCTCCCTGGCTCTGCAATTCGTGATTGCCCAGACCAGGATAGAACGGCACGCCACGCAGATTCAGCCGCAGTTGTTGCTCTGCCTCCTGGTAATGTTCCGGTTCGGCGCTCTCAACCACATCCCCTGGCGAAACACAAAACGCGGGAGCACCCTCGCGTGCCCAGAGCTGACGCAAATCCTGGTATAACTGCTTCATACGCGGCGCGTGCACCTCGCTCCACCCGGTCCACGCGCAATAGTGTAAATCACCCAGAGCCCAGAAATAGAGCAGATCCTCACCCCCTGGCTGGCCAGCCGGAGGCCATAGTTGAAGTTCTTCCATACTTACAGAGATCTCCATCATCAAAACATTTCTTTTCTTCAAATTATATGACGCAAAAAGCTCGCCGCGGAGTACCAGCCTGAGCATAAGGGCTATGCTGTGAGCATAGCAGGCAATAAAGTTATGCTGTGAGCATAGGTTTCCCCTTGTCTTCTTTGTTTACAGCGTGTAGGGTATGAGTATACATCCCTCAACCAGAAAAAGAAGGAGCAGCAATGCGCATACTTGTTATCGGCGGCACCAGCTTTATGGGGCCGTATATTATACGGAATCTCTCAGCGGCAGGGCACGAGGTCAGCATCTTTCACCGCGGCCAGACCAAAGCCGAGTTGCCAGAAGGCGTACGCGAGCTTCTGGGAGATCGCGACCATCTGCCCGATTATGCCAGCGAGTTCAAAAAGCTGGCGCCTGAGGTCGTACTGGACATGGTTGTCTGGCATGAACAGCACGCGCGCGACCTGATGGCCACCTGCGCGGGCGTGGCCAGGCGCGTCGTTATGATAAGCAGTATGGATGTCTATCGAGCCTTCGGACGCGTCAACGGCATTGAGGGAGGCGACATCGAGCCACCACCTCTTACCGAGGAGTCACCGCTGCGCACAAAGCTCTATCCCTATCGTGGCGAAACCCCGCGCGCCGAGGACGATCCAAAACGCTGGTATGACGACTACGACAAAATTCCAGCCGAGCAAGTGGTTATGAGCCATCCCGAACTGCCTGGCACCGTTCTACGCCTGCCCGCCGTTTATGGTCCTCATGATGGCCAGCACCGCATGTTCCTCTATCTCAAACACATGCTCGACGAACGGCCAGCAATCCTCATGGAGGAAGATGTTGCGCACTGGCGCTGGACCTGGGGCTACGTGGAAAATGTAGCAGATGCCATTGCTCTCGCTGTCACCAGCGAACAGGCCAGCGGGCGCATCTACAACGTCGGCGAACCCTTCGCGCACAGCCAGCACGAACAGGTTGAGCGAATCGCTAAAATAGTTGGCTGGCATGGGCACATCGCCACCCTGCCCACCGAGCGCGTCCCGGAAGGTCTGCGCGAGGGCATTAACGCGGCCCAGCACATCATCGCTGATACCAGCCGCATTCGCCAGGAACTGGGCTATAGCGAGCGCATCGAACCCGCAGAAGCCCTGCGGCGCACCCTCGCCTGGGAAAAGGATAATCCTCCCACGAAGATCAACCCCGCGCAGTTCGACTACGCGGCAGAGGACCAGGCTCTGGCCGATCTTGCTCAATAATGCACCAGAGCACTTTGGAAACATTTTTCGAGAGTTTGGGATTGATTACGAGCATATCGAACCAAAAATCGGTCTTGTTCCCGCGTTGCAAGCAATAACGACATCTTTACAATAAATGATACGCCAGCCCGCCTCCTGGATCAGGAAGCGGGCTGGCGCGAGAAAGGGGCACCCCGGCGGGACGGCTTACGCCGCGCCGCCAAGTTCGGTAGTTGGTTTGCGACGCATGAAGTGTTCTACGGCGCGCTGCAGGCGGGCTTCGCTGCGGGGGCCGAAGCCGTACAATTTGCGAATGCGCTGCTGGTTCGCGGCCTCCCAGAGCTTTTCAGGCGTATCGATATCCAGTTCCTGGTAGAGGCGGATGGCGGTCTGGATGCCGACGAAAGGCACGGCCAGCAGGGCACGCACGCCGCGGGGGAGAACCTGCATGTACAGATCGTTGTAGAACGTCATGCTGCCGGTCTCGACCAGTTCGGCAATGCGCCGGCGCAGGCGCTGGCCGAGCCCCTGGACGGGCAGAGCCTCGCCGCGCGCCAGGATGGCGCTGATCGACTCTTCCAGATCCAGCACGCCGCGCGCGGCATTGCGATAGGCCTGGATGCGATACTGGTTGCCGTTCTGTAGTTCCAGAATCTCAGCAATGTTCGACAACACCTCGGCGACCTGGCGATTGGTCACCTCGGGCTTCTCAGTCTGCTCTGGCTCCAATCCCGGCAGCACCGGCTGCATTGCCGCTTTTGTCGCTCTCGCCGGCTTCGCGCTCGCAGGCGGCATCAGATGAATGGTTTGTGTGAGCTGCATGATGTTCATTGACAATCAGCTCCTTTCCCGTCAGGGGACGTAAGAACAATTTTCTGCTATCTATCTATTCTTTGTGACAAGCGACAAAACGGTAAAAAATCTGGACTTCGTGTAACCAGTACATTGAAATCTTGTTCTATAATTATATCACGTTGTATCAAGATGTCAAGTTTTATCCCGCTCACTCATGGCATTCTGGACCACTTGTCTTTAAATAAACAATAGCTTATAATGGCTCGCATTCGGCGTCCTTCCAGGGATAACAGTTCATCTGATGAGAAAGGAGACTTTTGATGGAACATTCACAAGTACAGAGGAGCTTTTTGCTTTTTTCTAATCATAGACTCTCTCATTTGGAAAGGATTGTTGTCTCTCATGGGATTAACAGATCGCGCTATGTTGCGCTTGCATATCGAGGCAGTGTGGGGGGTAAAGCTCTCACCTCTTGAGCAGAACGAGAATACCTTAGTATCGGCAAGCACTCAGCCTGATTGGCGGCTCTACGCTGCGGACCTGGCTGAGGGGCGCGTGCTGGTCTGGCGCGCCGATGTCAGGTCGGAGGAGCGCGAGAAGCTTCGTGCGCGCCTGGCTGGGGCGTGGAGCTTGCCGGAAGATGCTTTGCAGGCGGCGGGTGTTGAGCGCGAAATCGCTTTTCGTCTCAGCACCGAACCCAGGATCGATCTGGCCGAAGCCCGGCACCTGACACGCAGGTTGACACAAGATGATTATGAGCTGATCGAAAGCTTCTGGCCGGGAGAAGCGGAGCGGGTTTTGCGAGAGGAACAGCCCTTGCTTGGCGTGATAGCCGCGGAGCGTTTACTCAGCCTGGCCCATAGCGCGCGACGCACTGCCGAGGCCTGCGAACTGGGAATTGACACGGAGCGCGATGTCCGGCGCAAAGGCTACGCGCTGGCTTCGACAGTCGCATGGACCGCTGCCATCATCGAGGAAGGCCTGACGCCAATTTACAGCGCTCACTCCTGGAATACCGCATCTCTCCACCTGGCGGTGGCTGCTGGCTATCGCGAATTCGCGCGTGCGGCTCTGCTTAATTAAGAACCCACTGATTTTCTTCTCACATGCGCCGCCGCAGGCGGCGCATGTGAGAAAGGGAAGAATCTGGGGACACCCCAGACCCCGGCAGGGAGAACCCTGCACCCCTTCAGTACGCGCCTATGGAGATCTCGTCTCCGTTATGATGCCTCGCCGACCTCTTATCTGAAAGTTATTGGAGCGGAGCCTCCGTGGTGCTCACAAGGCTGTGTTTGCAAAAAATGGGACGCCTGTCCCTGTTGCAGTGCTGACTTGCCAGATGAACCCGCTACGGGCTATGCTAACGGTACACATGACGATGAAAGAGGCCATAGACACATGACGCTGGATAGAAATGCCTGGTGGTATGTGGATGGGCAATGGGTCCATCCTGACCAGGCGAGGATTTCGATTAATGATATCGCGGTGCTGCGTGGCTATAGCGCGTTTGAGGCGCTGCGCACATATGATCGCCGCCCGTTTCATCTGAACGAGCACCTGGAGCGGCTCTATCACTCTGCTGAGATTATTGACCTGGCGATCCCCTTTACACGTGCGGAGATCACGCGGATAGTCGAGGAGATTGTGGCGCGTAATACGTATCGTCACGCTGCGGTGCGCATGTTGCTGACCGGCGGGGAAAGCGAAGATGGGGTCATGGCAGCGGGTCAGCCAAAGCTGATTGTGATGATCGCGGAACTGGGCGAGCGCGACCCCGCGCGCTTCGCCAGGGGTTATCGCCTGATTACCTCGCGTTTACAGCGCGAAACGCCGGAGGCCAAGACCTCGAACTATACCTCGGCGGTACGCGCGCTCAAAGAGGCGTCCCGGCTTGGCGCGGACGACGCGTTGTTTGTCAACGAACGCGGTCATGTTCAGGAGGCCACGCGCAGCAATTTCTTCATCTTTCATGGTGACACCCTGGTCACGCCGCGCGCGGAGGTTCTGCTCGGCATCACGCGCAACGTGGTACTGGACCTGGCGCGAGATCGCTTTGCCGTCGAGGAACGTCCTATCCTGCTGGAAGAACTGGCGCTGGCCGACGAGGCCTTTGTAACCTCGTCCTCTAAAGAGATTACCCCCGTGGTGCAGATCGACGAACAGGTCATCGGTAACGGCAAACCCGGCCCGCGTACCACCGAACTGGAACAACGCTTTATCGCCATGCTCGAAAACGAGATAGAACATTGAACAGATCCTCTATGTCAAGTCCTAAAAGCTCAAAAGGGAAAAGAGAGGAGGAAGCCCTGAAAAGGTCAACAGTTTCTTCCGTTGTCCCAGGGCATGAGCAAGTGTCCCAAACTGCGCCAAGGCATCAAGGAAAATAAAGCAGCTTTCCATAGCAGCGCTTGTGTGGGGAAAAAGGCATGACGAGCCACAGGTAAAAAGCCGAGAGAAAACACTGCTTTTCATCTGTACCAATGGTCTCATGCATCTGGCCAGGTGCTCAGGCGACACGTTTGGCGTGAGCACGTTGAGCGGCTTCAAAGGTCTCGGCTTGATAGCAAGTCTTCTCCTGCCACATGCGATAGATGATGCGCACCCAAATGTTGGCCAGAGCACGCAGCGCTACGCTATGGGTTTTGCCCTCTGCACGTTTGCGCTGGTAGTAGACCAGCGCCCATGGTTCGCTCAAGGTCGATTGCCAGGCAAACTGCTGAAGAGCGTTACGCAGGGGCTTTAAGCAAGCAGAGCGTTTGTGGGCTTTGGCGTAATTGCCACTTTGGAAAGGCGCGGGAGCTGTACCTGCCAGCGTTTGGACGCTGTTGGCATCGGCGTACCGTGCTCGATCATCCCCCCATTCAGCCAACAAACGCGGAGCCAGTCGTTGGCCCGCACGGGGAAGAGAACGCCAGATCTCGTGGTCCTCATGGGTTAAAAAAAAGGTTTCGATCTCCTCGTCATAGGCGGCGATGTCCTCGATCACCACTAGCAGTTGCTTGGCTAGAGAGAGCATCAAGCGCGACTTCGCGCGTACGATGGCTTCATTAGCAACCAACTGGGGGCGGTGCAGTTCTTGGAAGATCTTGGGAGCCACCCGCGTTGAGCTAGTATGCTTCCCGGCTCGCAAAGTGGCTCTGATCTCTTCAAGGGAAGCAGCCTGTGCCATTTGTGGAGTGGGATACGCTTGCAAAAACAGGAGCGTACAGCGTTGCTGCAATTTGGTAAACAAGTGCAGCGCGGCAGGATAGTATTCCTTGAGGCAAGCCGTCAGCTGGTTGACCAAACGGGTTTGCGTCTGGATCAAAGAGTCCTGGTCACGGGTCAGTGTCTTCAATACTTGCACCGTGGGGCTGTCGGGTTCCAGGCGGCGCATCTCCTCCAGGTCAAAGCGACCCATCTTGGCCAATAAATGAGCATCAATTTGATCGGTTTTGGCTCCGGCGACTTTGCGCAGCTTATGAGCCATCTTGGGATTCACCGGATAGACCGGAATACCAGCCGAGAGCAGAAAGCTGATCAGCAATCCGTGGTTGGTTTCTACAATGCACGCCACGTTTTCTGGAGAAGCCGCAATGCTCAACAAAAACTGTTTCAGCTCGTTCAAGCCCTCATGGTTGTGAGGAAAGCGTCGTGCCCCCACGCGCTTGCCAACCTCATCCAGGACAGCGACATCATGGTGTGTGTCCGCCCAATCTAAACCAACGTACCACATCGTTGTGGTCTCCTTTCGGGAGAAACTCCTGGGGGTGTCGGGTCCTTATATAACCGGTGCTCGAAGCAGCGACCCTCCAATCATCGATTAACCCAGGAAGACTGCCAAGGGAAGACGGTCTGTTCATAACGGTCACGCCGTGGGGAGTCACCAGTCTTTCCCCGGCAGGTCTCTTGAGCAGGTGTTTTCCTGCTCCAGCCCAAAATCTTTCTGGGCTTATCAAAACTTTAACATATAAGGGAGTCACGGTATTTTGCGGTGGCTCTGCGCAGGAAAAATGCAACAGCACATGCTCTCGCGTCAATGAGAGAATGTGCTGTTAGACACAGGAAGCACGTCCGTGATGGCCGTGCCATCCGTGCCCCCCTTCTGCTGTCATCACCGGCTCAGACGACGTGCGGCATCCTTTCCACGGTCAGGCCTCTCTCCTCGTGGG
>DASVMX010000248.1:0-7477 GCA_036384215.1 Ktedonobacteraceae bacterium
AATGGGGCGGTTCCACCACCCATTGGCCCGCGTCTCTCTGCTCCTTCACCTATCTTGTTAACAGGGAAAGAAGTCCCGTCGCCCTTGGCTTTAGATTGGCTTTCTTCTACACTGGGAGCCATGTGTTAGGTGAAATGGCCAGACCCATAACCTTTTGCCGGGAAATCGCAACTTTCCCACAAGAGCCAGCTATGTTGTGTAGAAGGCTCACTCGTTCCATGGAGGCCATCGACCACGCGTGAGATCGCGGGCGCGAGGGCAAAGGAGCATTCCGTAGTTGCCTTTCCTGGAAAGGAGAGGGATACACGGAATGCTCACTGATCATCCGGGGGGAAAACGATGAATCCGCAGTATGAGCGGTTCAATGAGCAGCTCGAACAATCTATCAAGGGGAGTATGCCTGGCGCGGAACGCGCTGGCGACGCCAGCGCTGAAGAGGTACAGGGCGCTGAACTGCTGCGCCTGGCTCGGCAGTTTCAGGAGACACCCCATTTGCGCGTTGATCCAGTTTTCGCGGCCCAACTGGAGCGGCGGATGCTACGCCATGCCCTGACGCGACCACGGACCGCGCGCGGCTGGTCGCTGGTCCAATTCTGGCGCCTGCACCGGGCGCTGGCTATCAGTATGCTCCTGGTACTGCTCTTGCTCGGCGCGGGAGTGCTGGCGCTGGTCGCGCGCACTACTAATCCGGCGAGCCCGCTCTATGGCCTGGGACACTGGTCGCAGCAGGCGCGGAGTACGCCGACTGCCGCGCCTGCTGACCTGGCGGCGGCGGATTTGCAGACCGCGCGCCTGCGCCTGCTAGCTTTGCAAAACGTCGCCAATGCCACGCAGACCGGCACGTATGTCCAGGGGTTGGCGAGCTTTGTCACGCAACTGGCGCGAGCAACTGGCTCGATCAACGCTTTGCCAGCCGGGGACGAGAAGACGCTTTTAAGCACGCAGCTCGCTCAGCTCAAGGGAGATGCGCGCCAGAAGCTGCGTGGCTGGCTGCGCACGTTGACTCCCGCTGCCAGCGCGGCCACAACCAGCGAACTGGGACGCCTGGGTGAGTCCATCCCCCAGGTCAGCAGCGCCAGCATTGTTTTGCCCGCGCATCCCAGAGGGAACGCGACCGTGCGTGTGACAGGCAGCGGCCTCCAGCCGGGAGCGCGGCTCCTGGTGGATGGCAAGCTGATTTCCGTTGCCGGAACTCTCCAGAACGGCCAGATGGTCTTTGTTCTCACCTGGACCAGTGAGAAGCACCCGCGCACCCTGGGCATTGTCAATCCCGATGGCACAGCAGCCCAGACCAGCAATGTAACAGTCACGACCGCCAGCAAAAACAGTAACGGCAACGGCCAGGGCAAATAAATGTTTACAGTCGCCACTATATTCACAAAGTATCGATTGCATGTTCAGGTTAAAAGGCTATCTCATGGCCGTAACTTTTCCTGGCTTAGTTGCAACTGTTTCTGAACAGAGCTCTCTTATTGCGCGCTGGCACATAAAACGCGAGCGCGCGTCCTGTTTGCCCGCGCAAATGAGGACCCCATTTTTCTCAGGGAGGCCATCGATTGATGGAGGCCATTGAAGATCTTTTGGAGCAGGCCAGGCAAGGTGATGCCGGGGCATTAAGTATCCTGTATAACAGGTTTTTGCCCGGTATCTTCAGTTATGTTGCCATGCGCGTGCCCGACCGGGCGACTGCGGAAGATTTGACTTCCGAGGTTTTTCTCCAGATGATCGAGGGCATTCACCAGTTGAAGGCGCGCGATGAGCCTGGCTTCGCGGCCTGGCTGTTGCGTATCGCGCGTGTGGCGGTCGCGGGCTACTATCGCAAACGCGAGCGGCAGCCGGTGCTTGTGCCCCTGCCCGGCGAGTCCTGGGAAGAGATGCAGGCGGCCTCTCTGGTTATCTCGTCCAATCCCGCGCCGGGCGATCCCGCGGTCTGGATGGAGACGCGGGAGGAATGGCAGAAGGTGGTGAAGGCCATCAATGCGTTAACCGAAGATCAGCGCCAGGTGCTGGTCGGGCGCCTGATCCTGGGCTACGATGTGGCGGCGGTCGCGAAGATGATTGGGAAGAAGGCAAACGCGGTGAAGGCGCTGCAATTTCGTGCCCTCAAGAGCCTGCAACGTCTCCTTGGCATACAGATTGATTCCTCCACTCTTCGTCGGGTGCAGAAGGAGAAGATACAATGAAAACGCTACAAGATCGCTTCGACGAACAGCTTGAGCAAACGCGGACGCGCACGGGTTCCGATTGGCAGTATTTGAGCGGCTTTACGCGCTTCGCGCCGGGCAAGGAGCATGACCTGGAGATCGAGAACCTGCTGATCCTGGCCCGCAATCTCAAAAGCGCGCGCCAGGTCAAGGTCAGCCCTGTCTTTGCCCGGCAGATGGAGCGGCGTTTGCTGCGGCGTTTCGCTGAATTGCGCCTGCGCAAAAGGAGCACACAGCGCTCCTCTTTTTCCCTCTTCCGAGCCCGCCCTGTCTTTGCCAGCATCCTGAGCTTCTGCCTGTTGCTGCTTGTCTTCAGCGCGGGCACCCTGGCCTATGCCGCCCAGGTTTCCAATCCGGCGAATCCGCTGTACAGTCTGAAACAATTGGAACAGCACCTCCAGGTTTCGCTGGCCAATGATCCTGGCACGCAGGCATCCCTGGACCTGCAATTCGCGCGCGAGCGCCTGAACACACTCTCGACCCTGGCCAACCGGGCTCACGGCTCGGACTATATTGAGGCGCTAACTGACTTCCAGCAGCAAGTGCAGACAACGACATCGGCGGTCAACAGCCTGCCTGCTGGCTCACAACGCCAGCAATTCGGGGACCAGCTAGCAGACCTCCAGCGCGACGCTGTGCGCGCCTTACGCGCTTTTTTGCCAGAACTGGATCTATCAGCTCGCCTGGCGACAACCGATACCCTGGCGTTCCTGGGTGAGCGCGTCCCGCGGCTCTCCAGCGGCACCCTGACCATCACACTGCACCCCGATCAAAGCGCGACGTTGCGCCTGTCTGGCGCGAATCTCCCCTCCGGGGCGCGCCTGCTGCTCGATGGCAAGCTGCTGGAAGTGACAGGTACGCTCCAGAACGGCCAACTGCTCTTTATCATCCCCAACTGGGACGGCAAACGCCACCCGCGCAGCCTGGGCGTCCTGGCCCCCGACGGAACCGCGGCCCAGACCACAGCTATCACCATCGTAACCTCCAACGGAACCAGCAGCAATAACGGTACCAATAACAATGGCAATGGTAATGGCAGTAACGGTAACGGCAACAAACCAAAAACAACGCCAACGCCCCATCGTTGATGCGTCCCTGGGCGCTGAAAACGCCTGCTGGCACGACGCCTTGCTGGTACGAGGGCTCGGCGAAGATGGTGCTGACGCCGCCGCCTGCGCCGTAGATCCAGGGACCCGGAGGGGTCGGCGACCAGCTAGAGGTTGCGCTTTTCCACGTCGAGGTGGTCGAGCCCCAGCCAGTCTCGAAGAGATAGTTATTCTGCTTCCGCTCTCCTTATGTTTGACCCTGGCCAGCTTTCCCGGATCAAAAAGCGGCCAAAAACTATACAAGCAAAAAACAAGTTTTTCTATTGCTAAGGAACAGCAGACGCATATATGGCAGATATACATCATAGACAGAAAAGAGAGCGCCAGCATCCTGAATCAGGCTGTCTATCCGGGGATGGAAATAATCCAGAATGGACACTCTGAAAGAGAGTTGTTCAGATGTGGCTCCTGGTTACGGCCAGGACCCACGGGCTGATAAATTAGGAAAAAATGCCCATAACCTTTGCCGCTCGATTCGCAACTACCTGTATAAGCGGGCTCTTGCGTCTCATAGGGATGTGTTTTTGGGCGAAAGCACTGGCCTGGTATCGCGCCCACACCCATTTCGCTCGGTGGATGTGTGTAGCGAATCCTCGCGTCATCTTTTCGCCCAATTCCCATCTCGCCCATTGGCGTGAATGGAGCGGCGGCCTTGACGCCCGTCATCTCGCTCCATTCATGGGCCACGCCGCTGATCCATTTAGGATTCTATTTTGTATCAATTGTGTAATTTATATCCTCATACAACAAATAAACCAACCACATTTCCCCCATATTCAACTTGACAAACGTGGCTTTTCCAGGCATACTTGGAGGTGAAAGCGATTACGGGAACGGTTACGGAATCGCTTTCGAGGAGATCAAGCCGGTTCTTCTGCTATTTTTGTACAAAGCTGATAGTTTTTCCCAGTGCTTGTGGCCTGTTCAATGCCTCTTTTGCCGGGCGGAAGCAGCGGCCTGGCGGAGTGTATATGAACTTCTTTCATGGAGGAAAGAAAGTATGACCTCCCCTACAGGTGCCCGCCTGGGGCGCCGTTTTTATCCTCTTGCTGGCGCGCGCGTTGTGATGCTTCTGGCTGTGCTGGGAGCGCTGGCGTGCGCTTTTGCTTCTTCTCCGGTCAGGGCGGCCAGCCTGGCTTTTGTGCGCGTGAACCAGGTGGGATACGCGACGACGGCGACGAAGCGCGCGTATCTGATGGCGTCCGGGGTTGAGACCGGGGCGACGTTCAGCGTGAAGAATGCCAGTGGCGCGACTGTGTATTCGGCGGCAATTGGCGCGAATCTTGGCTCCTGGAGCAGCAGTTATCCCGATGTCTACGCGCTGGATTTCGGGTCTGTGACGACCGCTGGCACGTATACAATCGCCGTCAGCGGGCCAATCGCGGGGACTTCGCTGGCGTTTCCCATTGATATTGCCGCGAATGTCTATGCCAGTTCGATGGCTCACGCGCTGTCTTTTTACCAGAACGAGCGCGACGGGGCCAACTATATCCCCTCGGCCCTGCGTACCGCGCCTGGCCATCTGAACGACGCGAACGCTATGACCTATCTGACTCCCAGTTACAACGCGGGCAGCGGGCGCTTCTCCGGCAATCTGAGCGCGCTGGGGGTGACGATCAATGGTTCAGGCGGCTGGTGGGACGCGGGCGATTATGTGAAATTCGTGGAGACGACCAGCTACACGGTTGATATGGTGGAGCTGGGCGTGCGGGATTTCACCAATCAGTTGGGCGCGGGCTCCAGTGGCTCGAATTTTACGGCGGAAGCGAAGTTTGGCCTGGATTTTCTCCAGAATATGTGGAATGACAGCACGCAGACCCTCTATTACCAGGTCGGAATTGGCGAGGGGAACGCGAAGACGACCGGGGATCACGATATCTGGCGTCTGCCGCAGGTCGATGATACTTATGGCGGGACGAGTTCGCAGGCCCGTTACATCCGCAACCGACCGGTCTTCCGCGCCGCGCCGGCTGGCTCGTTGATCAGCCCGAACCTGGCCGGGCGTTTGGCGGCGGATTTCGCGCTGTGCTTCCAGATTTTTAAGACCAGCAATCCCGGCTATGCCAATCAGTGCCTGCTCTCGGCGGAGCACATCTTCGCCCTGGCCAACACCAATCCCAGCGGCAATCTGCTGACCGCGATCCCGTTCAGTTTCTATCCTGAGACCGAGTGGCGGGATGATCTGGAGTTTGGGGCTACGGAGCTCTACTTTGCCCTGGCGAGTGGGAATCTGCCCGCGGGTCTGCCGCGCACCGATCCGCTTTTTTACCTGCAATCCGCTGCCAGTTGGGCGCACGCCTATATCACGGGACCCAACGACGCGACTGATACGCTGAACCTCTACGATGTGAGCGGCGCGGGCCATTACGAGCTGTATCGCGCGCTCGCCCAGGCGGGCAATCCCGCGGGCCTGGCGGTGACACAGGCGGATCTGCTGACCGATCTGAAGAAGCAGTTGGACAGGGCGGTGACGCAGGGGGCGAGCGATGCCTTTGGCTTTGGCTTCCCCTGGTCGAACTTCGACTCGACCTCGCACGGGGCTGGCCTGGTGGTCATGGCCGGAGAGTACGACCACCTCACCGGCAGCAGCGCCTACGCGAGCTACGGTGTGCAGTGGCTGGCCAATATTCTGGGCGCGAACGCCTGGGGTATCTCGCTGATTGTCGGTGATGGCACGGTCTTCCCGCACTGTATGCAGCACCAGGTCGCCAACCTCGCTGGTTCGCTGGACGGCTCGGCGCCCATTCTGGCCGGAGCAGCGGTCGAAGGGCCAAACGGCACGACCTCCAGGGGCCTGGTCTCTGGCATGGTGACCTGTCCGGCCAACGGCGTGGATCAGTACGCGCAGTTCAACGGCAGCTCGTCCACCTTCCAGGATAACGTGCAATCCTGGTCGACCGACGAGCCGGCGATTGACCTGACCGCGACCTCTCCACTGGCCTTTGCCTGGCAGATCGCCGGGTAAGCTGTGCCGTCCACCTCTGCCGGCTGGTCTTGTACGCGGCCAGCAGAGGTGGACTTGTTTCAAAGGAGTGAATCAGGATGTTAACGCGGAAGATTCGCATGACCGGCATGGTTGCCTGTATGCTTGTGGCTCTGCTGGCTTTCATGGCCCATTCGGGCGCGCTCCAGGCTCACGCTCAGACCACCTGGCCCACGCGCATTTTTGCCCCGTATACTTTTGAGGTTTCCAACCAGACCGACCTGGTCGGCCTTTCACAGCAGACCGGAACAAAGTTTTTCACGCTGGCCTTTATTATCAACGGCAAGGGCGGGTCCTGCCAGGCCTCGTGGAACGCCACGCAGCCCATTGGCACGTGGATGCAGGCCAGTATCAGCGCGCTACAGGCCGCGGGCGGGGATGTCAGCCCGTCGTTCGGCGGCGCTTCGGGGACGGAGATCGCTGATTCCTGTGCGACGGTCAGCAGTCTACAGGCTCAGTACCAGGCAGTGATCGACGCGTATAACCTCACGCACCTGGACTTTGATATCGAGGGCAATACGCTCTCGAACACCAGCGGCAATGATCTGCGCAACAAAGCTATCGCGGGCTTGCAAAGGACAGCGGCTGCGGCTGGCAAACAGTTGAGTATCTCCTACACCCTGCCGGTCAACGTTACCGGCCTCACCCAGGTAGGCATCAGCCTTTTGCAGAACGCAATTACGAACGGCGTCAATGTCAGCGTGGTCAACATCATGGTCATGGACTACTACAGCAAGGACGCTCCTGGCAATCAGATGGGGCAGAACGCCATCAACGCGGCCAACAGCACCTTCAGCCAGCTCCAGGCGCTGTATCCCGCGAAGACCGCCAGCCAGGTCTGGGCTATGCTCGGCCTGACGCCCATGATTGGGGTGAACGACGACCGCAAAGAGATCTTCACTCTACAGGACGCGCAGGCAGTGCTCGCCTTCGCTGAACAGCAGAACATTGCCCTGCTCTCCTTCTGGGATGTGCAGCGCGACCATCAGTGCACCAAGGGCGAATCAGCCCCCAACCGCTGCACCGGCGTCACGCAACAGCCCTACCAATTCGATACCACCTTCGCGCCCTTTACACTGTAGAATCTTTGCCTGAATAATCGCAAAAAAGGATGCCAACGGATCTCGCCTCCGTTGGCATCCTTTTTTGCGGTTGATGCACATAAGGCGGCCTTGAGTTCCTAT
>DASVMX010000249.1:0-13627 GCA_036384215.1 Ktedonobacteraceae bacterium
CTTCAAGGACAGATTTTTCAGGATCGTACGATCCTGAAAAATCTGTCCTTGAAGAATTGCGGATTTTGTGAATGATTCATACTTGTGCTTGATTGAGAGGGGAAAATCTTGTATAGTATGGATACCAAATGATCGTGTTCCATCAAAGTCGTTTTTCAGGTCAGGCCGACCGGTCTTACTCAAACAAATACTGATCCTAACGGGGAACGAACGGCCATGAACAAGTGTATATTGTTGGGCGTTGACGCACCTCTTTCCCCCGCCACGCGGCAGGCCATACGCACGATCAAAGACTTTATCGGGCCGCTGGCGCCGCGGGTTCGTCTGGTTTTGTTGCATGTGATCCCCATCCCCTATGTTGCTTCTCCCGCTCTTGGTATGTATTCCGGTCAGATCCAACCAGGCCTGGCAACTGCTGAGCAGCGGACGGAGGCTGAGAAAGTCCTGGCGCTAGTGCGCGCGCAGTTCCAGGAATCAACTCTGGATTCGCTGCGCACGGAGATGTGTATCCGCCTGGGTTCGCCCGCGGACGAGATTCTCAAAGTGGCCAGGGAGGCGCGCGCGGATTTGATTGTGGTGGGGAGTCGCGGGAATTCCCTGCGCGAGCGCGTGAGGCGTTTTTTCCTGGGCAGCAAATCGCGCCAGGTGTTGCGCGGCGCGAACTGCCCGGTGATGATTGTGACGCTGCCCCTGGTGCCACGCCCTGTCAACCTGGTAACCTGGTACGAGGAAGCCATTACGCGCTACCTCAACGACCAGCCAGGAGGATTAACCGTTTTAACCTCCGAAGAGGCCGCTCAACTATTTTTGCCTCCCAACGCGAAGCGCATCCCCAGTCGCAAAGAGCGCGCCGCGGCTCAACGAGCCCTTGAGCACCTGGCCCAGGAAGGCGTCCTCTGTCGCCATGATATCCAGGGCCAGATGCGCTACGTCAACGACTAGGTGGGGGCTTGCCTCCCTTTTAGATGCTTTGTTGGGTTACCGGGGAAGGTGTCTGCGCCTGCTGGGGGGCGGTTGAGGGCTGGCGCACGATCATGGTGCCCACGCCTTCGTCGGTGAACAGTTCGCGCAGGAGCACATGCGACTCGCCGCCGTCGATGATATGGACGCGCGGCACGGCGACCAGGGCGTCGAGGCAGGCGGAGACCTTGGGGATCATGCCGCCGCTGATGACGCCGTCGTGGATGAGCTGGCGGGCCTCGGGTTCGCTCAGTTCAGAGATCAGCGAGCCGTCGCTGCGGCGGATGCCCGCGACATTGCTCAGGAAGATCAGCTTTTCGGCGTCGAGCGCGCCGGCAAGGTGAGCGGCGACGAGGTCGGCGTTAATATTCAGACTGGTGCCGCTCGGACCCTGGCCCAGTGGCGCGATGATCGGAATATAGCCCTGCTCAAGCAGTGCCAGTACGATTTCCGGGTTGACGGTATCGATCTCGCCTACAAAGCCCAACTCAGGATGCGCGATATGCGCCTGAATCAGATTGCCATCGATCCCGCTCAGTCCGGCGACCTTGCCGCCCATTTGCGCGGCCATGGAGACCAGGCCGGGATTGACCTGGCCGCAGAGCACCATGCGGACAATTTCCAGCGTCGGGGCGTCGGTGACACGCAGGCCGTCTTTAAAGACCGCCGGGATATTCATTTTTGTCAACCACTCGTTAATATATGGGCCGCCGCCGTGGACGAGGATGGGGCGCGCGCCGAGAGCGCGCAACCAGATAATATCTTGCAGGATCACGCGCTGATTTTCCAGGGTACTGCCTCCAAGCTTGATGACCAGGGTTTTCCCCTTGAGGTAGTCAATATACGGCAGTGCTTCGCGTAAGACCTGGGCGATTAAGTTGTGATCAGCGATGATTTCACCCTCCGGTGACATTGAAAAGTTGATGGCCATTGTCTATCAGGTGCTCCTCTTGTCTGGCGTGATAATTTCTCTTCTAGTTTCATACGAATGATCTTTGTGTCCATTTTTTCTTCTTCCGGCGCTGTTGTTGTGCCTCTGAGAAAGGGAGGAGCCATGAGGACATCTCCTCGAATCCTGCCCCTTTCAGGGCTTACGGCACAAGCGCCTCTGTAGGCAGACCCGCGGCCTCTGGCAGGCCGGCGAGCAGATTGGCGTTCTGGACGGCGGCGCCAGAGGCTCCTTTGACCAGGTTGTCGAGACAACTCACGACTGTCAGGCGTCCCGTGCTGCGGTCAAGCGTGGGATGGATCAGGCAGAGGTTGGTCCCGGTGGTCCATCTGGTGTGTGGAGCCGTATCGATCACACGGATAAAAGGCTCATTTGCATAATAGTTTGCATACACTGCACGTACCTCTTCAATACTCACAGAAGGATCTTTACTATCAGCATAACAGGTGGCCAGCAGCCCCCGGTTCATTGGAATAAGATGGGGAACAAAAGTCAGGCGTAACCCACCCGCTACCGGGTGTCCGCCATCGCGAGCCGCGGCCTCTAATTCTTGTGCGATTTCGGGCAGGTGCCGGTGACCGGCAAGGTTGTAGGCGCTGACATCTTCGTCCTGTTCACAGAAGAGCGAGGCCAGTTTGAGGCCGCGTCCAGCGCCGCTGATGCCAGTCAGGGTGCTGACGATAATATCGGGTTTGACCAGGCCCGTGGCCAGGGCTGGCAGGAGGGCGAGAATAGCGGTGGTAGAGTGGCAGCCTGGATTGGCGACCAGCGAACTGGCGGCAATGCGCGCGCGGTAGCGTTCGCTGAGCCCATAGACTGCGGTTTCCAGCAGAGCGGGAGCCGGATGGGTGTGCTGGTACCATTTTTCGTAGGTCGCGACATCGCGCAGGCGGAAGTCCGCCGAGAGGTCGACAACCTTGATGCCCTGCGCCAGCAGCTCCACCACCGTTTCAGCGGCGGCGGCGTGTGGCAGGCAGACAAAGGCCAGATCGGTTTTAGCTGGTTTTTCCGCCAGCACCAGGCTTCCAACATAGTTGGAGCCAGCATGGTTGCGCCCGGCAGCCAGTTGGGGGAACACCTCGTCCACGCGCTGGCCAGCGGCGCTGCGCGCCGTAACGGATGTTACTACGAACTCTGGATGGCCCGCGAGCAGGCGAAGTAATTCCAGGCCCGTATAACTGGTTACGTTCACAATTGAAACGGTAATCATTGTGTTACACCTTCCCGGTTTTGAATGTGGACGGGGCAGGAATGGTGTAACATGGAACACCTGCCAGGAGGAGATGTACTGGCGGGTGTGCGCGACCAATCAAAAAGCCCTCGTCCCAGGTTAAAAACTCATGGGACGAGAGCTGGTTTTCTGCTATGAAAAGACTCCCGTGGTACCACCCAGATTGTCGTCACCCGCGCCAGGAGAGACCATCGTGTCTCATTGCGCTAAACAGGTTGTGACCACTCATTTCAGTTCATGTGCTGCATGGGAACTGGTCCACCCATCCTACTTGTCTCTCCACGAGACTTTCTTCGGACAGCCGCTCACGACGCGGTTCTGAGGAGGCGGGAACCTTCCGAACTTTCACCAACCATCGGATCGCTACAGGTTGCTATTCCTCATACTATCTTCGCTCAACGCGGGTCAGGCATATTTGTTTGTTCTTCTTTCTCCAAGGATAACATCGTTTACACGCCCTTGTCAACCAGAGTAGCCCGATTTTTCAGGGCTGTTGCAAGATCTTTCTCGCCGCCTGCGGCGGCTCGCAGAAAAATACCACAATGGAGGCGAGCTTCGTTGCTGCATAGCGGGTAGTGAGCAGGCAATGCCGCAACGGAGCTCGCCTCCGTTGTAATGCTATTTTGCCAGAAATGCGCGCAGCGTGCTCACTACCAGTTCGTGATCTTCTGCCTGGGGCAGGCCAGAGATGGTGATGGTGCCTATGACTCCTACATTGCGAATGCTCAGCGGAAACGAGCCACCGTGGGCCGCGTATTCGCTTTCGGGCAGGAGATATTTCTGCTCAATGGTCTGGCCGACGTTTTTCAGCGCGATGCCTATGGCATAGGAACTGCGCCCAAAGCGCTGCACAGTGTTGCTTTTGCGCCTGACCCAACTGTCGTTATCCGCGCTGGTGCCGCTCATAGCATAGTGAAAGATCTGCTGGTCATTGCGCGTGATATCGATGGTCACGGCCTTACCAGTGCCTCGCGCCGCTTCCAGCAGCGCCAGGCCAAGTTCCAGCGCGGTCTCGTTGCTAAATTCAGTGAACTGTAGCTCGGCCTCTTGCTCGCGCAGGATGGTCAGCAATTCGTCGTATTCGCCCATGGGTTTATCCAACCTTTATTACTGTATGACCCCGTGAATGGCCTTTGAGGACATTTTTCAGGGCGGTAGGTAGTTCCTCGAAGCTGATTTCGTGGGCTATCAGGCTGAGCAGTTTTTCAGGTTTGTAGGTGCTGGCCAGGCGTTGCCAGAGTTGGCGGCGCAGGGCCATGGGGTAGAGAACAGAGTCGATGCCCAGCAGGTTGACGCCGCGCAAAATAAAGGGAAAGACGCTGCTGCTAAAATTGACGCCGCCGGTATTACCAAAGGCGGCGATGGAACCGCCGTATTTTGTGGTGCGGATCAGATAGGCCAGGGTTGAGCCGCCCACGGCGTCTACGCTGCCTACCCAGCGCTCTTTTTCCAGGGGCCGGCTGCTTTCCGCCGAGGTGACGGAGCGGTCAATGATCTCGCTGGCTCCCAATTCGCGCAAATAGTTGTGCTCGGAGGCTTTGCCGGTGCTGGCTACGACTTCGTAGCCGAGTTTACTGAGGATGCTGACCGCGATACTGCCCACGCCACCTGTCGCCCCTGTTACCAGGACCGGTCCGTTGCCAGGCTGAAGCCCGTTTTTCTCCAGTTGATTGATCGCCAGGGCTGCGGTAAAACCGGCTGTGCCCAGCGCCATAGCCTCTTTAAGTGTCAAACCATCGGGTTTCGGCACCACCCAGTCCGCGTTAACGCGCGCGTACTCGCTGAAGCCGCCGTAATGGCTGACTCCCAGATCGTAGCTGGTCACGATCACCTCGTCGCCAGCCTTGAAACGCGTGTCACTGGATTCCTCGACCACCCCGGCCAGGTCAATGCCCGGCACAAAGGGGTAGTTGCGCACAACCTTGCCTTCTGAGATCGCGGCCAGGCCATCTTTATAGTTGACCCCCGAGTAGGCGACCTTGATCAGCACCTCTCCTGCCGGCAACTCCGCGCGGCTCAACTCTCCCAGACCGGCGCTAAAACTCGCCTCAGTCTTGTTGACGATAAATGCTCGAAATGTTGCTGCCATTCTCTGCTCTCCAACTTTCTGCATGTACAGTCGTGCCCCGCCGCGCGGCTTCATCGCCTGCGCGCGGGTGCGTTTTCGCATTTTCTCTCAGTATATCACCAGGGAATGTTCTTTCCAGCCCATTCGCCATTATTCATAATGAGTCTTTTTTCCCACTTCTGTTCCGTTATCAGTCATCCCAAACTTTGCAAAAGTTTGTCAAAGCGCCCCACCCCCTTGTTTTTCCTGGGGTGGAGGGAAAACGCGTTTTGTCCTGATTTTGCAAAATCAGGGATGACTCATAATCACGAGTGAGACCTGCGCGGGGAAAATGAGAGATAACCCATAATTACTGTTCTATGTGTTGTTGCTGGATTGGCATTGGCGCGGGGGTGGGCGTTTGCGGCAGCGGCTGGTATTGGGGTTGGGGCGCGTAGCCGTAGGGCACGGCTGGCGGCTGATAGACCGGGACCAGGGGCATTGCCGCGGCCTGCGCTGGAGCCGGTGGGCGCACGTCAGAGATGGATTGCCCGATCAGACCGCCCAGCGCGCCGCAGCCGGCGCCAGCGCCAACTGTCAGTATCAGAATATAAAAGATGGCTGCGAACCCGGAGACCAGCACCAGTCCTGACGGAGTGGGAGTTGGTGCCAGAGTGACGCCGATGGCCGAGGCGATGGCCTGGCCGAAGCAAGCCACGATTCCCCCAAAGATGCCAGCGAAGAGACCTGCCAGGGTGCCTGTGGCGACCTTCCCGGTGAATTTGCTGGCCCACGTGCCGGTAAAGAGCAGACCAATGATCCAGATCAGCGGGATGATCAGATAGAGCAAGGTATTCAGAAATGTGGCATTGTTCGATGGGTTGGAGTTCTGAATTGTGGTGATGATGGTGATGATGCTTTGAATAATACCCAGCAAAACACCAATACTTATTCCCGTGCGAAGCGCGATTTTGCCGCTATGCGCACGTGCTATTTCTGGTTGCATACTGGTTTCCTTCCCTTTTTTTTGTTTGTACAATAACAGATATCTATATTCATAACGTTGCTTTCCCTCCATACTATAGCCCTTTTGTTGGGAATAGACAAGAGACCTCAGACGGTCAGCGAGTGGAAGAGTATGTAGGCGAGCAGGGCGATGATGCAGATGGCGACGACAAAGAAGATGAAGCGCCACATGAGCTGGGTATCTTCGTTGTTTGAGAAGGTGTTTCTGTATCCGTAATTGTTCTGCTGCTGGCGCGGGGGAGCGTAGGGACGCAGAGGTTGCGGCTCGAACATCTGGTGCTGTTGTTGTTGTTGTCCCCGTTCGCGCTGGCGCTGGTAGGCCTCTTCGCCATAACCGGGCGTGCGCATCTTCTGCTGACGTGCGCGTTCAGCCGCGTGGGCCAGGGTTTCGCCGTTGGCGGGCGCGGCTGGCTGGCGGGGTCGCAGACCCGGACGCGTACCTGTGGAGGTCTGGCCAAGCGAGCTGCTAATCTTATAGGCATCGGTACTATCCAGCACCGGGGTGCCGGCCACCAGAGCCTCCAGGTCGCGCCGCATCTCCTGCGGGGTCTGGTAGCGCTCGTTGGCCGAGGTCTTCAGAGCCTTAACCAGGATCTGTTCCAGACCTGCTGAGACGCGCGGATTGAGCGCGCGGGCGACTGGAAACTGGAAAGGCGCGTTATCGCCGGGATCGCGATTCGTCACCAGGTGATGGATCGTCGCGGCCAGCGCATAGAGGTCCGAACGCGGGTCTGCATAGCCCTGATACTGTTCGGGTGGCGCGTAGCCGGGCGTGCCAAGAGCCGTCGTCTTGCGCATCTTTCCGTTGCTGGTCGTATTGGCGCGCGCGATGCCGAAGTCCACGAGATGCGCGTGTTTATCTTTCGCGCCAATGATGATATTCGCTGGCTTGATATCCCGGTGAACAATCGCTGGCTGCTGCCTGGAGAGATATTCCAGAATATCCAGCACCTCCAGGGCATAGCGCAGCACTTCCTCTTCGGGCATGGGCTGGTGGCTGCGTTCCAACCAGTGCTCCAGGTTTTCCCCATCCACGTAGTCCATGACCATGTAGTAGCGCGAGCCTTCTTCGAAGTGGTCTGTCACATCGGGGATCAGCGGATGATCGAGGTGGGCCAGAGTCTCCGCTTCGCGTTTAAAATTGCGCACATCCTCGTGGAGTTTCTCCGTATTGCTACTGTCCGCGTTCAGCACCTTGACCACCATCAGCTTAGCGGCCAGGCGCGTATCCTTGGCCAGCAGGACCGAACCCATGCCGCCCTCGCCCAGTGCCTTTGCCACCACATAGCGCCCATTTTGCAAGCTTACGCCAGGAATGAGGCCAGCCGCCGGGTTCACTGCCAGCGTACCAGGCGTAACAGTGGTGCCGCCGGGCGTGACCGGATCATTGGAAGACACAGCCTCGCTCGCGACGAGTTGCGCGCCGCACTCCTCGCAAAAATGGTCTCCCGGCTTATTCACTGTGCCGCAATTCGGACACGTCATTCGATTCTTCTCTCTTTCCCAGGCGGATTCCCTCTAACTTAATGATAACAAATCTGCAAGCATCTTGCTCGGCCCTCCCTTGTAGTATACGATAGAACAGTGGAAATGCTCCAATTTTTTCTGGAGAAGCTCGCGCCGCAGGCACGAGCTTCTCCAACCTTCTGGTTTGGAGTGTGGTGCGGATTGCCAGCGAGTTGTTGGATCTCATTCCCCGCTTGCTGGACCGGGTTCGCGCGGACTTTCCCCGCGATACTGAGGATATTGCCCCGGAATGGCGCGATGTCTTCGAACTCCGTGCCACAATGGGACAGGTCAAGTTATTGCGCGTGCTGATGACGCGCCAGGGCTGTACGATGCAAGAATTAGCCGAGCAACTGGACGTTGCGCCACCGACCGTCACAGCCAGAAACAGAAAGGAAAAACCAATGTCCGATACCAGCAAGGCCAGCTTGCTGATGCCCCGACAAGGCGCCTGCCAGGTGGGAAGCAAGCGAGCTGGCCTCGCTTCTTCCCGCGCGTTGAGCCGATGCTTGCCATCGCCTTGCCCCTGTCGTTGTTCTTCTTTGAATGGGATTGGAGCCTGGCTCTGATTTCACCAGCTATGGGCTAGCAATTTCGACAGTAAACCCACCCGGCGCTTGCACATAAAATGTCCAGGCGTGACTGCGCTGTGGGGGCTTGACCTCAAACCCATCGTCTTTCAATCGTTGATAGATCTCGTTGACACGCTGTTCACTCTCCTGCGCAAAGCCAATGTGAAATGTGCCGGGATAGTTCACCTGACCGGCTTTCATCAAGGTGAGGACCAGATTGTCATCGTCGAAGAGCACCGTGAGCCCCTTGTTGCCACCCTGGTTGCGTAACCCGAAGTACGTTTCGAGAAAGTGTGCTGCTGCCGGGACATCAGTAACAGTCAGATTGACATGGTTCAGTTTCATACGTCAATGCCTCCTCAGAGCAAAATGATAAGATAGAAGCGGCCTTTCTACGGCTCGCACTTTTATTCTAAAAGGGTGGTGTATATGTGGAGGGTTTGGGGGACCTCCTACCTTTCTTTTGTAGCGCGCATTTCGATTAAATGACCAATCTGCTGAATGATACGCTGCGCGCGCAGCTCCAGTTCTAGCAAGTTCGTCAGCCAGCGGTCGGCGATAGCGCTAATGGATTTATTCGCTTCGTCCGCCTTTTCTCCACGAGGTATATGCAGTGCTTCGCGCAGATTCCGGGTGTTGCCCTGATCAAACTGCTGTAACATACGCAGGATTGCTATCAGGCTGAACCCACACGTGACCAGCATCCGAATGACGCGCAATCGTCCAAATTCGGCGCTTCCATAGAGGCGATACTGATTGGTTGGATTACGTGGAACCGTCAGTAACCCGTTACGTTCCCAATTCCGCAGCACATCGACAGACACATTGAGGCGTGTGGCAGCCTGGCGAATATGCATAGGATGGGGCGAGGCATCCACCGCATTTCCTGCTGCCCAGCGTTCGAGGAACTCAATCGCGGCCTCGGCTTGAGTTCGCTCGGCGCGCACATGGGCGAGATACTCATAGGCGAATTCCATGGCCATGCCCAGATCGTGGTTGGCCGCGCTTTTCACCAGTTTTATGAGCTGCTGTTTGTTGCCCACATACGGCCAGTGAAGCGCCAAATGGGCGAGACGTGCTTGTTCCAGGTGGATTGTATTGTACTGGCGATAGCCATTGGTCCCGCGTGAAACGTCTGACAAGAATCCGGAAGCTTCATAGAGCCTGATTGTGTTGACGTGAACGCCCAGTTCCTTTGCCAGATCACTTGTTCGTAAAAATGTGGTAGCCATATACTCAATCCTTCAGCATCTCGCGCAAAACATCTTCTCCTGAAGTATAGGCGAAAACGCTCTACTCGAAAACCAGGGTTGTGTCGCCAGGGTGTGATTCAGGTTTGTGCAAACCCATCCATGTGACCACACCGGAGCCGCGCCTCCGATGTGGATCGGTTATCAGGGATGTCCTCTTTTCAGCAAATCTTCAGCAAACTTAGCGTGAGATTCAACTGAGCTTGCTATCCTTCTTTCTGAGCACATATAAACCCCAGGCAGAATGAGCGCCAGCCTTGCATTCTGAATGACGTTCAGTTACAATTGAGCGAGAAACCAGTCAAAGTGATAGCAGATGTTCCAAGGGAGGAGCACAAGCTGATGAGTATTGAAACGCTTCAAGGTTCATTCCAGTTTCCCACCGCGACCAGCCAGGTTGTGCCATCGACGCAGGATGAGATGGATTCCGCGATCTCAACGCTACAGGAGCACAAGGAGGCGTGGACGAGTGTGACGGTTGGTGAACGCATTACGCTGGTTGATGCGCTGCTCGGCGCCTTCGCGCAGCTTGCCCCGCGCTGGGTTGAGGCAGCGCTCCAGGCCAAGGGCATTGCCCCGGATTCTCCCGCCGCGAGCGAGGAATGGGGCGCGGGCGCGTGGCCGGTAGCCAAGCAACTGCGCCAACTGCGCCAGGCGCTGGCCGATATCGCCAGCACGGGCCATCCGCGCATTCCCGGTCCCCTCAAAACCCTCGCGGATGGCCAGGTGGTGGCGCCAGTCTTCCCCCAATCAACGTATGATAAGCTCTTTTTCGGCGGCGTGTCAGCGGAGATCTGGATGGAGCCGGGCGTAAGCGAGGCGACGCTCTCACAGGAGCAGGCCACTATTTACCAGAAGCACGAGCACACCGGGAAAGTTGCCCTGGTGCTGGGAGCCGGGAATGTGGCCAGCATTGGTCCACTGGATATCCTCTACAAACTCTTCATGGAAGACCAGGTGGTGCTCTACAAAACCAATCCCGTCAACGCTTACACCGGCCCGCTGATCCAGGAATGCTTCCGCGCGCTGATTGAGCCTGGTTATCTGCGCGTGGTCTATGGCGGCGCGAACGAGGGCGCGTACCTGTGTAATCATCCTGGCGTAGAAGAGATCCATATTACCGGCTCGGATAAGACCTTCGACGCAATTGTCTTCGGCGGCGGAGCGGAGGGCGCGCGGCGCAAGGCCGAGCAGGCCCCGTTGCTGCACAAGCGCGTCACCGGCGAGCTGGGCAATGTCAGCCCGGTCATCGTCGTGCCCGGTCCCTGGAGTCAGAGCGACCTGAGCTACCAGGCCATGCACATCGCCAGCATGCTTACCAACAATGCCGGTTTTAACTGCAATGCCACCCGCGTGGTCATCCAGCACGCGGGCTGGGAGCAGCGCGGAGATCTCTTGCGCGAGGTGCGCTCGGCCCTGGCAAAGATTCCCCTGCGCCAGGCTTATTATCCCGGCGCGCACCAGCGCCAGCAAGCCTTTCTCGCGGCTCACCCGGAGGCCGAGCAGTTCGGGACGCCACGGGACGAGGAAATGGCCTGGACGCTGGTGACTGGCCTGGACGCGAACAAGAGCGACGATATCTGCTTTACCACCGAGGCTTTCTGCGGCCTCTTTGGAGAAACGGCGCTGGAGGCCGCCAGCGTCGTGGAGTACATCGACCGCGCGGTGGATTTCGCCAATCAGCATATCTGGGGCACGCTCAACGTGACTTTGCTGGTCCATCCCACCTCGCTTAAAGATCCGCAGATCGCGCAGGCCGTGGAGCGCGCTATCGCCAATCTGCGCTATGGTTCGATTGGCGTCAACTACTGGGCCGGCATCAGCTTCGCTATCGGCACGACCACCTGGGGCGCATTTCCCGGCCATCCGTTGCACGATATCCAGTCGGGAAATGGGGTGGTTCATAATAGCCTGATGTTTGCTCGCCCACAGAAAAGCGTGCTGCGAGCCCCTTTCCGCGGCACACCCACACCCACCTGGTTCGCCTCGGAAGGGGCCAAAGGTCGCAAGGTTTTCCCTCAACTTATCCAGTTTGAGGCCGCGCCTTCGCCACTGAAGGTCCCCGCCATTCTCTGGTCTGCCCTCAAAGGCTAATTCAAGGGGGAAGAACAGGCAGACAGAGGCAAGCATCTGTTTTGTGGGCGGTTCAATCGCCCACAAAACAGATGCTTGCCTCTAAACCTTGCTGCTTTCTGTTGTCGGTGGATACGCCGGCTCTGAGAGCGTACCTGTCTTGATGTTGGGCTTGACAGGTCTTGCAATCCTCGTTATAATCCTAACAAATAGAAAACAACGTCGCCCCTATGGGTGGCCACACTGGGATGATTTTTATGCTCAGCAAATACATGCAAGCACAATTTAGCTTTTATTATTGGTTTAGCCCTCCAGCATGATGGTGGGCTCATTCAGTTGAGCAAAAAAAAGACACCAGCGTGCTGGAGAAAGCAGAGGATTTAAACCTCTGCTTTTTTGTTTCTTGAAAATCTCACATGACCACATGTGATTGTTAGGAAGGAAAGACTCATGATTATCGTAGTTCGTAACCAGGCCAGAAGTGATGAACGCGCGCACCTCCTCGAATTGCTGGGGCGCGTGCTAGGTACCTTGCGTCCTCTTACCGTGACACGTATGCGGGAGCGCGATGTGATTACGCTGGAAAGTGGGGCTCTTGAGCCTCAGACACTCGCGCTCCTGCGCCAGCAACCGGCAGTTGAAGAGATAGTCCAGCTCAAGACCCCCTACAAGCTGGTCAGCCGCGGGTTCCAGGCTGAAAACACCGTCATCGAAGTTGGAGGCGTGACCATCGGAGCGGGCCAGCCAGTCGTGATGGCCGGACCGTGCGCGGTAGAGACGCGCGAGCAGTTGTTAATCACCGCGCAGGCTGTCAAGGCTGCTGGAGCCGATATTTTGCGCGGGGGAGCCTTCAAACCGCGCACCTCACCGTACCAGTTCCAGGGTCTGGGCGTCGAGGGATTGGAAATGCTGGCGGCGGCGCGAGAACTGACTGGCCTGCCAGTCATCACCGAGGTTATGGAGCCCGCCATGGTTGAGACAGTCGCGCAATACGCCGATATTTTGCAGATCGGGGCGCGCAATGTGCAGAACTTCCCGTTACTGCTCGCGGCTGGCCGGCAAAGTAAGCCAGTCATGCTCAAGCGCGGACTCGCCTCAACAATTGACGAGTGGTTGCTCGCGGCTGAATACATCGTCGCTGCCGGTAATCCCAACGTCATCCTCTGTGAACGAGGCGTCCGTAGTTTCGATCCGCAGACCCGCAACGTATTAGACCTCGCCTGTGTCCCGCTTCTCCATCAGCTCACCCACCTTCCAGTCATCGTCGATCCCAGCCACGCCACCGGGCGCCGCGAACTCGTGCCCACTATGTCGCGAGCTGGCATCGCCGCGGGCGCGGACGGCCTGATTCTGGAGGTGCATCCTGATCCCAACGAAGCGCTCTGCGACGGTAAGCAGTCGATCACCCCGGACCAGCTCCAGGGCATCATTCACGAGACCCACCTGCTGGCCGAACTCATCAGCGGAAAAGTTTTTGCCGAGCAAGCGGCCTAGATTGCGAAATAGCCATTATTCCCTATGCTTTTTCAAACATCAACCGGCCAAAGAAGGCTAAGCACCACCCGCAAGTGTGGTGCAACCTTGCTGCTCAACGGCGCGCAGCTCTCCTTTTATTTTGATATATGCTAAAATAGATGCAAAGCGACTATAGTGCGTGAAATTGTGAGAAAAAAGGAATTTCTCTATGAATTGGGCAACATTTGCTATCCAGAAGTTGCGGCGGGGAGAACAGGCGCAGGTGAGGCCGCGGGGGCATTCGATGAAGGGGAAGGTGAACGATGGGGACCTGGTGACGCTCCAGCCCTGTTCACCAGAGATGTTGCAGGTGGGGGATATTGTGCTGGTGCAGGTGAAAGGGAATACGTATTTGCACCTGATCAAGGCGATTGATCAGAAGCGCTTTTTGATCGGCAATAATCGCGGGGGCATCAATGGCTGGGTCGGCCCTCACGCGATCTATGGCCGGGCTGTCAAGGTTGAGGGAAGTTAAGCTCTCGATGAAAACAGGGGAAA
>DASVMX010000250.1:0-2598 GCA_036384215.1 Ktedonobacteraceae bacterium
CTTGTTTTTCCTGGGGCGGGGGGAAAACGCGTTTTGTCCTGATTTTGCAAAATCAGGGATGACTCATATCACACCCCTCGTGGCTGCGCCGCAGGCGCAAAGCCACAACTTTTGAGAAACCCTGTTCCTGGGAGAGCTACCCCACCCTTTAAAACTCTGGCTCTGCTCTTCCGTTTAAAGGGTGGGGTAGCTCTCCCAGGAACAATGGAAGGTTAAGATACCGGGAAAAGCGCGGTACCTTCTTCCTAAGTTACACAAACATCATTGACTGGACTCTCTTCGGGCATGTACCCTTTCTCTTCGTAGAGATAATTCTGCATTTATAACTTCAATCCTGAAGGAGTAGGGACTGCATATGCCGCCTATGCATGATCGTCCACGTAGTTTGTTGGGTCCAAAGTCTCAGGCTGGCCTGAGGCGTTTTGCTTCCTCGCCAGGTTCTTCATTCGCGGAGGACTTGCCAACGACTCCGCTGCCCGCGACGAATATCTCGCTGGATCAAAAAGAGACCGCGCACCTGCCAGCCTCGCTCGCGCCGATAAGCCAGTCAGGCACTTTTGTAGAGAGTGTGGAGGGCGCTGCTGGTCGCGGGCCTGTGATAATCAAACGCTCGATGAAGAAGAGTGAGCGCGAACAGCTTACGCCGCTCGCACACAAAAAGCGGCGTTTGCTGGTCACGGCGAGCGGTCTGCTGGTGCTGCTGCTGGTCACGGCCTTCGCGCTTTTGAGTGCTACTCCTCTGGGGCATGATGTTGGCATACCCTTTATCAACTCGTCGACGGGGAGCAACGGCCAGGTGGCAACGAGCAATACTGGCGGTTTTAGCCTGGTTGCGCAGGCCACCGCGACCGCCGTGTATCACCGCCAGACAGATGGCTATGACCCCTATTCCAATGGCGGTGTGACCATCAGTGATGGCAGCGGTTCGCTCAACTGGCCGGTTGGCCAGTGTACCTACTGGGCTAATTATCGCTATCACGCGCTGACAGGCTACTGGGTCTCCTGGACCGGCAATGCCGCGCAATGGGTGGCAGGCGCGCGCGCGGCTGGCTGGAATGTCTCTCAGGCGCCTCACGTGCCCTCAATTCTAGTGCTTATGCCCTATGTACAGGGCGCCTATGGCTATGGTCATGTCGCGGTGGTAGAGAGCATTAACGATACAGTGAGCCCAACGGTGGTTCACACCAGCAATATGAACTGGTGGGTCAACGGCGGTGGCTGGGATAAAGAATCTAGCGCCGACTTCACCGTTGGCTCGGGCGTCTATTTTGTCTGGCACAAATAAAACGCGCCAGGCAGAAACACCCCTTTTCGCATGATTTTTGAGCAATGGGAGAAGAAAAAATTGTAAATTTTTTCTTCTCCCATTGCTCAAAAATCATGTAATAATCCTCGGGGGTGGGGTGCTGGGGTGGTTAAGGTTTTTGCAATAGGAAGTACCTTCTTCCCAGGTTTCCGTTTCAGCGGTTGCTTCTTCATTCCCCTGGCAGTATGCTCAGTAAAAGACAAAGACACATTGATTTGCATGTACCGTTTGACTTGTAAAAGAATGGGGAACACGTATGCCGTTTCAAGATGACCGCGAGGGAAGCCAGGCGAACCTGGTACCGATGCCGGGGCTGAACCAGTCAGAGCGCTTTTCCGGGCCACTGCCCGCGGTGGAGAACTCGACGCAGCAGTTACCAGCCCTCTTTGCTGGCAGTAATCAAGGGTTATCAACCGGCCAGTTCTCCTCTTTTCCGCCAATCACAGGCCAGCTTCCCAGCACAAATTTGACGCGAGTTTTAACGACGACTCTGCCCCGCATTTCCGAGAACACCACTTCGCAACGCATTCCGGTGGTGATCAAAGGCTCGATGAAGAAACGCAAGACGGAGAAACTTGCGCCCGCCGCGCACACGAAGCGCAGGATGGTTGTCACCTTGCTGGGCATGCTGGTGCTTCTTCTGGTCACCGGCCTGACGCTTTACGCGGTGGCCCCGCTGGGCCACGAGAGTGGCATAGGCTGGAATCCACTGGCGCAGGGGCAGCAGCCAAATATTCTTGCGAACCAGAACAGCGGACAACTGCAACTGAAAGTGCAGGCCACTGCGACCGCTGTGTATCACAAGAATACCGATGGGTATAGCGGCGGCGGCGCCAAGATCGTTGGTAATGGAACTGGCTCGTTGAGCTGGCCGGTTGGCCAGTGCACTTACTGGGCCAACTATCGCTATCACCAGTTGACTGGCATCTGGGTTTCCTGGTCCGGCAACGCCAACCAGTGGGTCACGGGCGCGCGGGCAGCCGGCTGGAATGTCTCAACCTCGCCCCACGTACCCTCGATCATCGTCCTGATGGGTGTGCAGGGGGCAAACTCCTACTACGGACACGTCGCGGTAGTAGAAAGCATCGTTGCTGGAGCCAGCCCGGTCACCGTTCACACCAGTAACATGAACTGGTACGCCGACGGCGGCGGCTTTGATATCGAATCCTACTGGAATTTCACCGTTGGCTCAGGCGTCTATTTCGTCTGGAAATGATCCTATCAGTCATCCCAAACTTTGCAAAAGTTTGTCAAAGCGCCCCACCCCCTTTTTTCTCAAGGGGTTTTGTGTG
>DASVMX010000251.1:0-12569 GCA_036384215.1 Ktedonobacteraceae bacterium
CGAGCGCCCAACACAACCACTCCACCTGCTGCCCATCCCGCACTCCTTCCCCGACGCTCCCCAAAACGCTCGTTTGGTGGAGAACTCATCCCCTGCGCAGTTCGGGCTGGAACCGTCTACGCACTCAGCTCCTGCGCTCAAACGTCATCGGCTGCTCCCTTTGTCGAACATCTCCCAGAAGGAGCGGCACTGAACAGCGCGGCCTTCTTCAAAGAAGAACTGTTCAGCAATCATTGGCGCATCCCTCTCCGTTGGATGCGCCTGTGCTCGCATGACACCGGGGGAGTGGGCTCTCTCCCCGACACATTTTTCAAGCAAGAAATCGTGTGTTAAGAGGCAATTCGTGTGCCGCAAATCGAAAACCGCCAGCCGTCTTTGGTGCGATGCAAGGGCAAGCAACTGGCCAAATGAGCAGCGCGGACTCCGACAGGCTTTTTCTCGGTCTGAGAGAGCAAAAAGCGCAGATAGAGCCGACCCAAACGCAAGAGTCCCTTGTCGCGACGATCTGCCCGGTCAAAGCGATGGCGATGACCATGCTCAAGACAAGCTGATCCTAAATGAGCTACCCACCAGACGGCCAAAAAGAGGATCATCAGATACCGATTGAGATGGTCAACGTCACGTATCCCACTGCACTCGATGTCCCACCCTCGGCTTTTCAGATCCTGAAACGTGGCTTCGACGCGCATCCGCCACCCATAGATCTTGATGAGCTTTCGGGCAGGAGGCCGGTCGGAAATCACGACCCAGACTTCTTCATAGCCGGGCTCCCAACACACGGCCAGGGAAGCGGAAAAGCTGTGCTCTTTCCAAATCAAGGCTTTGCCGTACCACTCAAGCCCTTCTCTGCGAACCACCTGTCCGGCGAGTTGCCAGGCTTGATATCCTCGTTTGAACTGCCGACGCACCAGATGCTCTTGGGAAATGCGCAGCACGTAATGCCACTGCATCTGCCGGCAGATCTCAACGAGTTCGAGACAACTGAGCCCACGATCCGCAAGCAAGGTACAATTGGCCGCAGGAAAAAAGGGCGCAATTCGCGTGAAAAGTTCGCGCACGATCTCCCATTGTCCTTGTTCCCAGGTCTCTTGTTGTGGCATAATCTTCCAGGCCAAGGGCAGTACCCGGTGATGAACCATCAAGCCCACATACACGATCGTCTTCTCCTCATTGTAAGGGGTACAATCGAGCACCAGGATGACTTCTTTCTTCTGCCAAAAGGGCAAAATCTGTTGTAAAAAGGCGTACCAGCACTCCAACGGATCGATCCGTTCGTTGACGATCAGTCGCTGCAAACGCCGTTCGATGCTCGGCATGGTCGCTTCGCTCAATTCCAACAAGCTGACTTCTTCGGCCAGGCGCTCAAGCACTGCCTCACCCGTCAAGGCAATTCCCAGCACCGCAAAGGCCAACCCTTTTTGTTGGTGTCCATGCAACTGAGGGAAAAGTTCCTTGACTTGCCGCGTCCATTGCTCTAATAATAAAGATGGGGCTTCCATGATCGTCCTCCCAGTAGAATGGTTTTTGCGTTTTCTACTGATTTGGACGATCCAGTTCCCCTTTTTTCTCTTTTCCTCCCTTATCGGGCTATGTCTCTCTTCTTTTCTTTTCTCCTTTCAAATACTCTCATAAATGTGTCGGGGAGAGAGCTCTCACCCCGGCAGAGGGCTCGCCGCCCCCGCCTGGGAAGGCTTAAGTTGACGCCTATGGGGGACACCCCACACCCCGGCAAAGGGCTGCCGCCCTCTGCACTCCCCGGATGAGGCTGCTCTTTTAATGCCAGGCTTTTCTTGTGTTACACTATGGGGTGTTCATCTTGGTGAACAAACACAAGAAATCCATTCTGGAGTGGGAGAATCTATGAGTAACACCGTTGAAGAGCAGCAGTTGGCTCCTGACTTCACCCTGGCAGCCATCGGGGGTGAAGAAGAGTCTATCCAACTCAGTGCATTACGAGGCAAAAATGTCGTTTTATTCTTTTATCCAAAAGACGACACCCCCGGCTGCACGGCTGAATCGTGTTCATTTCGAGATGCTAATCACGAAATGCAAAAGCGCGGCATAGTTGTTCTGGGAGTCAGCGCTGACGACGTGGCCTCGCATCGGAAATTTGCTGAAAAATATGGCCTGCCTTTTCCGCTTCTCTCTGATACCGATACCAGCGTTTCCCAGGCGTATGGTGTGTATGGTGAGAAGAACCTCTATGGAAAGAAATTTATGGGTATTAGCCGGGTTACTTTCCTGATCGATAAAGAGGGCGTTGTACGTAAGGTCTGGCGGAAAGTTAAACCTGCGGAACACGCGAATGAAGTACTGGAAGCGGTAGAAGCCCTGCATCTCGTCTAAACTTTGTCATCGGGGTAAACAAATCCTCAACGCTTTGCAGAATACATCTGTGTGGCTTTGTATACGATGGAGCGAGCAACGCGACTTTTTGGGTTGTTGGTTGCTCGCCTCTCTTCGCTTGAGTAGTTTCAAGCTAACCTGCTTCCAGGCTGTTTTAAGCTAACCTGTTTCCAGGCCGTTTCAAGCTAACCTGTTTTCAGGCTGTTTCAAGCATAATCTATTTGCGGCAGATTTGCAAACAGATCAGCGGCAGCCTCCGGCCATCACCGCGAAAATTGATGGTACCTGGCTACAGGTATAAGCGCTTTTGCCGATATGAAAAGGCGTATGTAGATACGACTTGAAGTACAGTGATACACATATTGTGTAGAAGAGGGCAATTTGATAGACAACCAGAAGAAACATGCTATAATACATGGACATCTGCGTATTTAATAGCGTGTAACTTTTGCATAACGGAGGTTTATTTTTTCATATGATTACGTTCTGGAAACGTGTAAATCGTTGGATCTCTGTGAGCCTGAGTACCCTCTTTTTGCTACTCTTTCTGGCCGCGTGCGGTGGCGTTGGCAACTCTAACCCGACTCCCACTCCCCTGCCGCCGACACCGACGCCGAGCCCTACGGCGATTCCCACCCAGGCTCCTCAGTTTCAGACCTATAAAGGGGATGGTTTTACCATTGATTATCCTCAAGGATGGAAGATACAGAGTGGTCAGCAGGGAGCTATCGTCTTTACCGATGCTCAGCAGTTCAATACAGTGACTGTTGTGGCCGTGCCGAATCCGGGAGGCGCGGTGAGCGCATCCCAGCAACTGACGCTCGGTCTCGCGGGCGCCGAGAAATTAGAAAACGTGTCAAATGTTCAGCCAGTGAGTTTGCCCTCTACGACGAAAGTGGGTGGAGAGACCTGGGTTCAAAGCGGTGTGACTGGCAACGTTAAAGTTCAGGGCGCCTCTGTTCCCGGCAAACTGGTCGGATTGGCGGATAATCATCCGGCGAACTCGCCCACCACAAAGACCTACGAAATCTACTACGGTGGGCCCACACTCAGCTTTGAGCAGGAAGACGCTCAGGCTTTCCAGCCCATGCTCGAATCATTTAAATTTACAGCATAACAGCCTTTCTTCACCTGCTAATAGAGGAGGCCTGGCACGACTCACCGCGCCGGGCTTCCTCCTTTTTCTTTATTTCGGTCGCCCCCAATTCGTGGGTATGCTCCTCCAGTTTTTATCTTCTCAATAAATCTATAAAATTAAATAAATGTATATAATGTGAAAATAGGAAGAAAATACTATACGAGATTATGTATATTTCTGATGAAGCGTGCTATAATTGTCGGGCACACCAGATGTTGTGCGTAGTTTAGTGGAGTTTGGAGGATTTCTGGTAATGGTATTTTCTACACGGTCCCTGCTGCGGTGTCTTGCGGGGGGAGCCTCGGTGCTGGTTCTCATGCTAGTGCTGGTCGCCTGTGGCGGTGGGGGCACGAATACGAAGGGCGCGAGCACTGGCGGCAGCACATCTGCCAATCCTATAAAGCAGATTGTGCCAACCACTTTGCCAAGTGCCACTGTAAGCGTAGCTCCAGCGAGCGCGACGGCGGATCTCACCAAGACCTATACAGGAAACGGTTTTACGATCAAGTACCCCACGGATTGGAAATTGACCACTTCGACCACGGAGGTAGCGTTGACCGATCCAGCTGGCAGTTATAACCTGACCATTGGTTTGACCCCCAATCCAAATGGGGCCAAGACCGCCGATCAACTGGCAGACGGTGGCATCGCGGGCGCCAGGGAGAATCTGAAAAATGTCAAGACGATCAATCTACCCCAGACCACCACTATCGATAATCAGACCTGGAGCCAGCGCTCTATTTCAGGCACCAGCACCCTCAGTGGCCAGAGCAGCGACATAGAGGCCGTGGTCCTGGCCAATAACCATCCCACGCGCACTACTGCTACTAAAGGGTATGTCCTGGTCTACGTGGCCGAGAAAGATACATTCGATCAAGCCAAAACGAAGTATTTCCAGGCGATGCTTCAATCATTTAAATACACGGCAGCATAATACGCAATTATAGCTAAAAAGTGTAGAAAACAACTTTGGACACAATGGAGCTTGTCTCCGTTGTTACTCTGCTGGTTCCTGATTGCTGGTGGGACCTGTAGGTGCTTGTGGCTGATCTGAAGGCGGGAATCGGGTGATATAATAAAGATCTATGCTTCTGTTATGCGCAAGAAAGCGAAGAATTCATGGATCAGGCCTTGCCCCTTCCCGTTGTCGATATGGACCGGCGGTCCGTTTCAACTCTGGCCGCCGGTCATTTTTGTATTGATCTGTGCCAGGGCGCGGTGCCCGCGTTTCTGCCGTTTCTAGTTCAGGAACGGCATTTTTCGTATACAGCCGCAGCCAGTCTTGTCCTGGCGACCAGCCTGGCGTCTTCGGTGATTCAGCCTGTTTTTGGCAGCCTGGCCGATCGTTTCGCGGCCCCCTGGTTTATGCCGATCGGGTTGCTGGTGGCGGGCCTGGGTCTTACAGGCGCGGGCCTGGCACCTGATTTCTGGCAGATCGCGCTGGCGTTGATGATCAGCGGCGTTGGTGTGGCGACTTTTCACCCGGAGGCCGCGCGCTGGATGAATCTGGTGGCGGGCGACAGGCGCGCGACGGCGATGAGCCTGTTTTCACTGGGAGGCAACCTGGGCTTCGCTGTTGGCCCGTTGCTGACCACCAGCCTGCTGTTGTTGCTGGGTTTGCCGGGCGCGAGCCTGCTACTGGTGCCGCTGAGCGTGATTTCGCTGGTGCTCATTCTGACCTTCCCGCGTTTTCTCTCTTATCATAAACGTCCCGCGGCGGAGAGCAAGAAGACTGCCGCGGCCTCTGGCAATAACTGGCGGGCTTTCTGGTTCTTGACCGGGGCAGTGACGGCTCGCTCGATAGTGTTTTATGGAGTGAATACCTTTATGCCGCTGTATTGGATTGGCGTACTTCATCAATCCAAGTCAACCGGCTCTCTGGCTCTGACCATCTTGCTGCTCATCGGGGCAGTTGGCACGATTGTCAGCGGGCGCCTGGCGGATCGCTATGGGCGCCGGATTGTGGTGCTGGCTGGTTTTAGCGCGCTGGCCCCTGCTCTGCTGGCGTTTGTAGCGCTTGGTTCTCTCAATCTCCCCCTGGCATTTGTGCTGTTGCTGCCCATCGGGCTCGCGCTTTTTGCCCCGGCCAGCGTAATGGTGGTGATGGGCCAGGAATATTTGCCCGCCAATATCGGCATTGCCTCCGGGGTAACGCTTGGCCTGGCGGTCAGCGTCGGCGGCATTACCACGCCTTTCTACGGGCATCTCGCAGACCTCTATGGCGTGCAGTTCTCGCTTATCGGACTGCTGATTGTGCCCTTGCTCGCGATTGGGATCACTCTGGCGCTGCCTCGCGACAAACGCGGACCGGCGAAACCAGCGCAGGTATTAGAGGAAGCATCCTGAGCAGATGAGCAGGGAAGTGGGCGGAAAAACTCCTGGCCTGGTTCCCTGCTCATCTGCTCAGGATGCTCTATCTGAATCTGCCTCCCCGCGTCGCTTGTCTGAGCGCCTCGACCACATGCCCCCGGTGTCCTTGCTTTTGATTGATTTTTTTTGTGAGAAGAGAATGTAAAAAGTCTCTCAGAAGAGAAAGAGTGACCTGAAAGCAACTGCCAGAGAAATATGTCATTTGTCCCATTCATAGACGTCTGAAAGCATGTATGCTGTGTCATAGGGAAGTGGCCTCGTAATCAGACGTGGCGCAGGTGATTTTCAAGCTGGTGCCTCTCCTGTTGTATATGGTGCCAGAAGAAACGCTAGCATGAGGAGTACGCAGATGGCGCAGACGACAGTTTCACGCTGCGATTGTTGTGGGCAGGCCGTGGATTATGCTCAGTTCGAGCTGTGTCCGGTCTGTCAGTATCCGGTTCATCCCGCGAAAGAACGGCAATTTTTAGAATCTTCCATTCATAATCTCCAGCGGGTGGCGCGCTATGGTGGTGCTTTAATCAAGGTGATAGACCTGATGCACCGCTATGAGGCGCGCCTGCACTTTTTACGCTCCCTCACTGCCGAGCAGCCTGCCGCGACCGCTGAACAGGTTGCGGCTGAGGCTGCGCCGCGCACGCGGCCATTTGAAGAAGCGGGGAGCGAGCAGGAGCCAGTGACGGCCCGGCTGGTGGGTGCGCTGGCCAGTGCTGAGGCGCAGCCTGCTCTGGTGACGCGGGCAGCGTCGAGCGCGCCGCTGGTTCCAGTAACGCCCGCGCCAGTTATGCCGGTGGCGCCAGCCGCGAGTATGCGCGGTTTCGCGTTTACGGGCGATGCGATGGTGAATGTGCTGGCGGCTGTGGGCGGTTTTCTGGTACTGGCGGGCGTGCTGGGGACGGTTTTTGTGACGCCCAATTTCTGGCTTGCGTTCCTGGTGGTGCTGGGCGTGCACGCGGCTTTCGGGGGCGCCAGCCTGTTGACGCGCCGCTCGGCACTCTTGCGCGCGGTTTCGCCGCTGTACACCATCATTTTCGCACTCCTGGTGCCGCTGGTGGCGTTTTCGGCCTATCGCCTGGTAGCGAATAACCTGGTGGCGTTGTCGGTGCCGTACCTGCTGGCGCTTTCCGCGCTTTACGCGACGATCATCTATGCCATTCTGGCGGTGGTCCAGCGTTTTGTGCCATTCGCGTACCTGGGCTGCGTGGCGCTGCTGGTTGGCGACCTGGCGCTGGCCCAGGCGTTCAACCTGGCTTACTGGTGGTGGCCGGTGCTGGCGCTGGCGCTGCCCCTGCTCGGACTGCTGGCGCTGCCCCCTATCTCTGGCCGAGATCTGTTCGCTGAGCAGCGAGCAATTTTGCGTACACCGCTGCTGGCGCTGATGTATACGGTGATGGGATGCGTGGCGTTGCTCGCGCCCGTGATGCTCCTGATGAATCTTTCTCTGGACAACATGAGTCAGCGCGCAGCGCTTGCGTTGGAGCCCCGCGTGGCCCTGCTGGTGCTCTCCTGCCTGGTGGTGCTCTGGTACTCGCTCTGGCTCTGGCGTACGCGCAGTACGCAATGGGTGCCGCTACTGGCCTATCTCTGCCTGGCGACCTTCCTGCTGCTGGGGTACGCGCTGAATCTCGATCTGGCGGGCTATGTGCTGCTGGAGACGGGTGTGGCGCTGTTCTACCACGCTTTTGTGCGAGCGGCGCGTGGCCGATTGAGCGCGTTCGGTTTTCCGGGGCGCACGTTAGATGGACTGGCGCTCGGACTGGTTGCGCTTGTGCTTGTGCAGACATCTGCGCTTGTACCGCTGCAATTGTTGACACGCACATTTTACCCGGCTCAGCAGCCAGGAACCATCTACCTTTTTGCTACTCCATTCACACCTGACGCGGGTCTTGCATGGAATCTGTGCGCCCTGGGGTTGTGCTTGCTGGTCTCGCTTGATATGGCGCTGGCACGCGCGGGCTTTAGCCGGAAGCCAGCACAAGCTGGATGGTGCTGGCTGCTGGCGCTCAGCGGTCTGCTGCTCTCCGCGCTCTACGGGCAGGAAGTATTGCTCTGGCAGGTTTATCCGCTGTGGGCGTTCCTGGCTCTGACGCTGGGTCTGCTGGCCTGCGCGGTCCTGATTCGCCGCCTGGCCAGTCCCGCCTGGGCTTATCCACTGGAACTGCTGACACTCACTGAAATGGTCTTTACGCTGTTTCTGAGCCTGAGCCAGCCCTGGAGCGGCATCAGTGGTCTCTTGCTCGGTTTCGCGGCTCTAGTGTATATTGTGGCATTGGGGCAGCGTCGCCCGCTTCACTCGTTGCTTTCCGCGGCTCTGCTTTTGCTCGCATCGGGCTATCTGTCCGGCCATTTGAGCGTGCTGCTGGTGCTGGGCTTGTTGCTCCCGCTATTGGTCGCTGGACTGTGCCGCGCGGGTCTGTTTAAGAGCCAGGGTAATCAGCCGATGGAGCTGTTCGCGTGGTCTCTCCTGGGGCCGGCGCTGATCTTTGGCCTTGTGGTAAGCGGTGTTGATATGAGTCATGGCCAGAGCGTGTTCGCGAACTGGTCGGCGGATTTCGAGATGGTGAAATGGTGGCGCGCGGGCGTGCCGGTGGGATACGAGATCGCGCTATTGGGAATTGCCTGGTATGGAGCGGCTCTGCTGGCGCGCCGGAGAGCGTGGCTGGTTCCCGCGACGCTTTTCGGTCTGCTGGCTGTACTGGAGCCGACCAATAACTTCTGGACTCTGGGGGTGCTTGCGCCTGGCCTGGCGCTGCTGGCGGTGTTGATCGGGAAGCGCACGAACGAAGATTGGGCGCTGCCGTTCAATCTGCTGGCGCTGGCAAGCGCGGGGATGCTGGTCTTCACCGGCTTTGCACAGGAGCAGGTGGCGGCGTTGAGCTGGTTCCTGCTGAGTTACGCGCTGCTGGCCTATGGCATTGGCCTGCTGACCGATAGTATTGCCGCGCCGGTATTGACGCCGGTGTTTGCGACGCTGGGCATGTATATCGCGGCCAGCCAGTTGGGCGATCTCTATCGCCCCCCTTTGCTGGCGCTGCTGGGCGCGGGCGCGGGCCTCGCGGCTGGCCAGATTGCCAGGGGGTATGGACATTCGCGGATGCGTTATGCGCTGCCCTTTTATAGCAGCGCACTGGCTGCTGCGGTGTTAACCGGCATCTATGGCTCGCTAGGCGATCTCAGCCGGCCTTTCTACGGGGCGATCCCGGACGCGTTGTTCATCTACGCGCTGGTAGCCAGTGCCGTGGTCTGGATTGAGCGGCGCGCTCAATGGAGCTGGCTGGTTGCTGTCTTCGCCTGCTGGGGTGTACTGGCAAGCCAGCGGCTGACGGCCTGGTATGTGCTGGACGCTGGCGTGGCGCTGGCGCTGGCGGGTTTGTTGAGTGCGCAACTGACCAGGCGTGCCCTGTCGTCCGAACTGGCTGCCACGCGGTCGGTCGGGCAGGCAGTGCCCCTTCTGTCTGAGCAGCCCGTCCGCGTGTCGTGGCTGTGGCACTGGCCATGGTACAGCGCGTTCCTGCTGGCCACACTGGTGCTGGGGAGCTGGCCCCTGACAACTGGCCAGGCGCTGGCGAGTACGCCAGTAGTGCCTGGGATGTTCATATTCACGCTGCTGGCGCTGGTAATCATGCTGGAGAGGCGCGCGCCCGAACTGCTGCCCGTGCCGGTGATTCTGGCAGTCTGGAGCATCGCGCTCTGGCTGTATACGGATAGTCCTGCTGCGCTGGTGGTGGCTCTCACTCTGCTCTGCGTGCTGATTTACGCGGGCCAATTCGTCTGGCGTCTCTGGCCGGCGAACACCTATCGGCTGCCGGCCAGTATACTGCATCACCTGTTCTCGCTGGGCGGACTCTGCCTGGTGCTGCTCTTCGCGGCCAGCCAGGGCGCGGTCTCGTCCGGCGCTGGTATGTTGGGTCAGGCTGGTGTACTGGCGCTGGTGACGCTGAGCGTGCTGCTTCTCCTCTACGGCCAGCTTCACCCCACCAACGTTATGCGCGAACTGCCAATCTATGGCAGCGAACTAACGCGCGTGACCCGCCAGGCTGAAGCACAGGTTGTGCGGCACTGGTGCCTGTATAGCGTCGGAGCGCTGCTCAGCCTGGCGGTTTCCTGGGAGCTGCTCCTCTGGGGCCAGACGCGCTTTGATGTGCTCAGCCTGGTGCCAGCCAGCTACCTGATCGTCGTCGCGCCTTTCATTCTGCGGGACCAGGCACTGCCCGGACGCCGCGGCGCTGGCCAGTGGGCTGCTTTGCTTGGCGCGGCGCTCCTGCTCCTGCCCACGCTCTGGTTCAGCTTCGTAGGAACAGAGCTACAGCCAACCCTGCTCCTGCTCGGTGAAGCTCTGCTGCTGCTCCTGCTTGGCCTGGTGCTGCGTATACGCATCTTCATCCTGAGCAGCGCTGCGCTGATTATCGTTGGCACCATGCGCCTGCTTTTCATCTCCATGCCGCCCTCCGTGCCGATCTTGCTGGTAGTCTTCGGCGGCCTGCTCATGGCCCTGGCCACCGCGTTGATCCTTTCCCGCCACAGCCTGCAAGCAGCCTGGAGCCGGTGGGAATAATGCGAATGAAGCTGCGCCCTTTACGCCATTGTTTCCAATGATGTGCCTATTAAACCTATCCATTCTTCTTTTCACCTGCTCGCGATGGGCAGGGTAAACCAGAAGGTTGAGCCTTTACCGGGGACACTTTCTACGCCGGAGCGTCCCCCGTGTAGCTCGACAACGGCGCGGTTGATGTAGAGCCCAAGGCCGAGACCGCCGCGGCCCAGGCGAGTATAGTCGACAAAGCTGCCAACCTGGCGAAAGCGATCCCAGATATAGCGCAGCGCTTCGGGAGCGATGCCTGGTCCGGCGTCTCTGACCCAGACACAGCCCTCGTCGCCCGCCTGTTCCAGGCCCACCCACACGGGCTGGTCGTTCGGGGAATATTTGAGGGCGTTGGAGATGTAATTGGTCACAACCTGCCCGATCCGCACCCGATCAGCCATGACGGGGATGTCGGATTGCGGCGGCAGGTCGAGGTAGATCGTTCGCCTGTCCTCGCTGACCTGGATGTCATTGACGGTGTCCCTTACAATTTGCACAAGATTCCCCGGTTCGGGCACGATGCGCAGTTGCGCTGTCTGGATACGGCTGGCATCCAGCAAATCGTTGATCAGCCGGCTCTCGACATTCGCCTGGCGCAGTGCTCGTTCGCTCCATTGGGCTAACGCACGCGCAAGCTCCCAGTCACATTCGCCAAGCGTGTCGCTATGCTCCTCGATGAAACGCTGGAGGCGGCGCTGCATCATTTGCAGATTGCCTTTGATTGAGGTTAAAGGGGTGCGCAGTTCGTGACTGGCCATGCTGATAAACTCGTCCTTTTTGCGCTCAAGCTCGTAGCGCTCAGAGGCGTCATTAAACGTGGCCACAGCCGCCACGGTATGCCCATGTGCGTCGCGAATGGGTGCCGCGCTGATGATTAAGTGACCAAGGCGGCCATCCTTCCACTCGTAGGCCATGTCTTCTTGCAGTACAAGTTCACCCTTGCGCAGCGCGCGCGCCAGCGGATAGTCTTCCGCCCGGTAGCGCGTTCCATCAGGGTGCAGCGCGCGATACTGAATGTAGTCCATGTAATTTTGCACCTCCAGGTGCTCTCTGCCCAGCAGCCTGGCGGCTTCTTCGCTATAGAGGATGACATTGCCCCGCGGCGCTTCCGCGATCATCAAGCCGGACGGCACCTGGTTCATGATAGCATGGAGAAAGGCGCGCTTGCGCTCCAGTTGCTCTACCAGTTCGTCGCTGCGCTGGCGCGCGGCCTCGGCCTCTCTTCTGACCGCGCGCTCCTGTTCCAGGAGTTGATCGCGCTCCTGTTCCAGCGTTTTACGCTCGGTGATATCGGTGAGGAAAACAGTGATGCCTCCCTCTTCGGTCGGATACGCGCGCACGTCGTACCAACTCTGTAAATTGGGGTAATAGGTCTCGTAAGCGACAGGCTGGCGGCTCTCCATAACCTGGCGCAGGTGCCGCTCTGTGGTGGTTCCAAGCAGTTGCGGATACACCTCCCAGAATCTTCTTCCCAGAATCTTTTCTTCAGGCATATAACCTTCAATGCGCGTCGCGCGGGAATTGGCATAGGTAAAACGCCAATCGCGGTCCAGGTGCGCAAAGGCTTCCTGGATGCTATTGAGAATCTCGCGCATGAGACTGTTCGCTTGCCCCTGCACCGCTTCAACTTCTTTTCTGGCGGTAACCTCAAACACCACCCCGATCATGCGCACTGCTTTGCCGGTATCGTCATAGATACCTCGCCCCCTGGCTCCGATCCAGTGTTCGCTCCCATTGGGCCAGATGGTTCGATACTCGGCTTGATATTTTGCATGCCCAGCCAGGGCCTCTTTGATCAGATGACTGACCCGCTCTCGATCGTCCGGGTGCAGCAAAGTCAGAAAGCGCTGATATCCGGTATTTTCATCTTCGGGTGCCAGCCCGAAAAGAGCCTTGCACTGGTTATTCCAGACTTGCCGATCCTGATGCAGATCCCAGTCCCACAGACCGATACCCGCCGCCGCCATAGCCAGTCGATAGTGAGCCTCACTAAATTGGTATACTTCTCCCTGATTGGTCATCATCACATTGCCTCGCGGAAAACCTCTGGCGCGTTTAGAGAACTCCTCGCACTTTCCTATCACGCCCTATCACGCTAACGGGACTCAGAATAATAAGCAGAGACGAGAAGCG
>DASVMX010000252.1:0-4042 GCA_036384215.1 Ktedonobacteraceae bacterium
CATCAGTATACTACTGTCTGTGAAACCAGAAGGAACACGCCGATAACCTGATACAGGGATATCTACCTCTGTCATTTCTTTACAGAATAGGTAAAATCGATGTGTTTTAACATATGAATATATGGCCTGTATCTTTCAGTGAAGAAATACCTTTCGCAAATGTTTTGCCTATGCTATACTCTCTTCAATACACGCGTGTGGAAGCGGACATTATCGCGAAACGAGAGATTAGAAGATGCCACTCGATAGCTTGCAGAATGGAAGGTATCAGACCGTACGGGAGCTGGGTAGTGGGAGTATGGGCGAGGTATTTCTGGTTCAGGATACGGTGATTGGCCGGCAGGTTGCGATCAAGACGATGCGCGCTGACCCGGCAGCGTACCCGGATACGGAGTCGATCAAGGACGCGGTGAAGCTTTTTAAGCGCGAGGCTCAGGCAATCGCACGCCTGGAACATCCCAATATTCTCCCGCTCTTCGATTTTGGCGAGGAGAAGCGCGAGAAGACGGTTTTTACCTATATGGTGATGCCCTATTGCCAGGAGGGCTCGCTCTCGGACTGGCTGAAGCAGCACCGTTCGGGCAAACCGCTGTCCATTGACGAGGTACTCTATTTTGTTGAGCAAGCCGCCGAGGCGCTCCAGTATTCGCACGAGCATGGGGTAATTCACCAGGATGTGAAGCCTTCAAACTTTCTCTTGCGCACGCACGGCAGTGGACAACTGCTGCCTGGTCTGCTGCTCGCTGATTTTGGGATTGCCCGTGTGAGTAGCGGAACAACGATTACTACTGTGACGACTATTGGCGCTGGTCCACGCGGCACGCCCCGCTATATGCCCCCGGAACAATGGGAAGGTAAGCCAGTTCCCGCCTCGGATCAATATGCGCTGGCCGTCACGACCTATCAGTTGCTCACCCAACGCTATCCCTTCGCTGGTGATCAGATGCTGCAACTTATGTATCAGCACCTGCAAAACGCCCCACTGCCGCCAGGCAAGTGGAATCCCGCGGTTGAGCCTGCCGTTGACGCGGTGATACTCCGCGCCCTGGCTAAGAAACCCGCGGAGCGCTTTCCTTCTGTGAGGGACTTCGCCGACGCTTTACGCCAGGCGGCGCAGAAAGCCCTGCCTGCCGAATCGGCTCAACCCGCACGCGAGAGCGGCCCATCAACCCTGGAAAGTATGCCAACGGAGGAGGCTCCCTATAACACGTTTATGCCAACCGTGCCCCCACAGGAATACCCCAGACCTCAAACGCCGCAGCCACGCAGTAATCCCGGTCCTGTGCGGCAGCCGCAGCAACCATTCGTGCTGCCAGCTAATTCATCGCTTGCAGCGCCTGCGTCTCTGACTCGTTTCGATTCACCTGCGCGCCCGGCTCAGCAGCCCGTAGTGCCTGCGCCGAAGACGCCCGTGGTTCCATCCCCCTTTTCATGGGCACCCGGGCCGCAGTTTGCTCCTGCGCCGCGGCCAGTTCCACAGAAGGCTTCATCCGGCGGCAAAGGCGTCTTCCTGATTAGCCTGGTCCTGCTCATCGTGCTGGCCGGTGCTGGCGGAGCTTATTACTATTTCGTTCTCAAGGGCAACCAGACCAATCCTCGTGTTTATAATCCCACGCCTGACCCTAATGTTCACAAGCAGCCAACGGTCAGTCCGCATGCCAATCCGTACACCGGTACTATGCCCACCTTGAGCTTTACTGATCCACTCAGCCAGCCCAATATGTGGCAGAGCGTACAAAATAACCAGCTTACCAATGGCTACTGTCTCTTTGAACAAGGTACCTACCATGCCAGTTCAAATGTGCCGGGCAGCTATACCCTCTGCCCCGCCTCTGCCCGGCAGCCATCAACCAGTGATATGACTTTTGAAGTGCAGATGCAGATTGTACATGGTGCTTGTGGCGGCGTCCTCTTCCGAGGGGACTTCCAGCAGGGCAATTTCTACTATTTCGATGTCTGCTACGATGGACTCCATTACCTGACAACCTACGCGGGTTTTAAGCTGCTCCAGAAGCTTCCTGTACAGGGAGCCGCGTTGACAGCACTCCAGAAAGATGCTCAGGCGACCATCACCATTGGGATTGTCGCTCAGGGCACTGCGTTGACCTTCTTTCTGAATGGCCAGCAGGTGGATCAACTCACTGACTCAACGTATACCAGCGGGCAGATCGCCCTGTTCTGTTTCGACATCAACGATCCAACCGAGGTCATCTTCAGCAATGCCCGGCTCTGGACCGCGTGAGTTCTGCCTGGTCGCTCTCACATCGTTGAGGACAAAAAAAAGCCCACCGCGACCGCGTGTGGGTGGCCATTGAAAATGGGTTGTTACTCGTTTTCACCAAAAGAAGTAAGAGTAACGGCTACAATCATTTTAGCCGATAACATAGACATCTGTCAAGAGGAGGATTCGTTCGTCATGAGTGAGAACGAGCACACTTCCGCCGATTTACCGGCGCTTGTTTCCGAGCCGCGCCTGCTTCAAACGCATGAGGGAGCCAGCGCTTTTCCAATTGACGATCCCTTTGTGCGCCTGGTCTTCACATATGGGAGCTTTCTTCCCGGCACCGAGGCCTATTATAGCAGCGCGGAAGATTTGATGGCGCGCTTCATTGAGGCGGTCTTTGAGGCCGGGATGGCTCATCCCGAACTGGCGCTTCAGTACGCTGCCTGGCTGCGCGATCCACGCCAGGGCAAGGGCAATCGCAGCCAGCCGCCCTGGGTGCTGGCAGTATTGTCCGCGCTGCGGGAATGCGTCGAACATCCACGTTTTTCAGAACTGGTGGCGCGCTCGATTGTGCGCCCGGATGACGCGCTATATATCATTCAGGCAACTGCGCTCTACCTGGGCGATAATCAATTTCCACAGGCTCTGCTGGCGGGTATCGCTCAAGGCCTGGACAGCTTGAGCGACTATCAGCTTACTAAATACGCGAACGCCGCGCTGAACCTTTTGCCGGAAAAGAAAGAGAACCGCCCGCGTGTCTCATCTCCAGCCCTGCCCGCGCCCAGGGAACAGAGCGAGAAGCTGCCTGCTCAGATACAGCAGACTGCCGCGAAACCGGGAGTGAAGCCAGCAGCGCGCACGCTGCGCCTGGTAGACGTACTGGGTATCTGCAAGCGCGAACTGAGCCCGCGCCTGTTCGCGCTCTATCGCTATCTGCACGCGCCAACGCGTCAGCAGGCGGAATTACTGCCGTTGCTGGAAAATCATCTGCCCCTCTTTGGCAAACAGAAAGAGCTACGCCAGCATCCCCCACGCGACGTAGCTCAGGTAAAAAGCTGGGTGAGCCAGGCGCTGGAGGCCCGCATGACGATGGAGCAAATGTTTTCCGCGACCGGCATGGAGGCTGGCCAGCGCCAGTTGCTGCTCAAGCTGACCGCTGAGGCAGAACCTGTTTCACAGTCACCCTCTCCAGAGAGAAAGGAAAGGCAAGGCTTGCGCCAGCTCCAGGCAGAAGTTCTCAAAGATGTGTACCAGCAGGCGACCTTGCAGCAGGCCATGCGCGGCGAATTGTGGAAAGTGCTGGTGGAAGCGCGCGTGCCGGACGAGTCTGATCCCCAAAAAAGCCTGCCTCTGATCGGCGATGTGGCCTTCCTGCGCAATGTTCGTGGAATGCACCAGGCAGGGATTCCGCTCGACACATTGATCGCCGAGGCCAGCCGCCGCCGCTTCGCCGGTATCTGGCCCTTTCAGTTGCTCAGCGCCGCCCGCGTGATTGAACACGGAAAAAAGCGTGGGAACTTCAAGTCTGAACCTTGCCCGCAGGTTTTACCCGCGCTGGACACCATCTTTGAGCAAATTGCCCTGGAAACGCTGCCGCGCAAAAGCGACGGCACACACTATCGCATCCTGGGTCTCGCCGATGTCAGCGGATCGATGAGCGTCAAACTTGGTGGCAAGATGGCGAGCGCGACCTGCATGGATGCCTCGCTGGCCTTTACAACCGCCTTTAGTTACACTTCCCAGGATCATCTGGCGGGCACCTGGGATAACGTTTTTCACCCTGTTACAGGTAGAAAAGATGAAAGCCCGCTCAGTCTG
>DASVMX010000253.1:0-1573 GCA_036384215.1 Ktedonobacteraceae bacterium
CTGGCTTCTCCCATCTGCTATAATGAGCCTTACCTGTGAAAGAAAATCAAGGGCGATCATTCTTCAGGATCGGATCATTCCGCAAGAGGTACAAAAAAATGGCAGAACAACAGGATCAGGCTCTTCAGGAGCGAGCGTTTAAAATAATAGAGGCTGAGGATATCCGTTTTGTTAATCTGGAATTTACCGATGTCGTGGGTATGGCCAAGAGTGTGACCATTCCAGTAGAGCAGCTTGCCGCTACGCTGAGAAGCGGGCGCTGGTTTGACGGGTCCGCGCTCGAAAGTATTGCGCGCGTGGCTGAGACTGATATGTACCTCTTTCCCGATCTGAGCACATTCTCGACCCTGCCCGTACGCGTGCGGCCCCCCAGCTCGTTACAATCGAATGACGTTGATTTGCTGAACGATGAGGAAGTGGGCGCACGTGTGATCTGCAATGTGCTGACCCCCGATGGCGAGCGCTTCGATGGCGATCCACGCGCCACCCTGCTGCGTGCCCTGGAGGTCGCGCGCGGGATGGGCTACGATTTTATGGTCGCGCCCGAACTGGAGTTTTTCCTGCTGCATATCGAAGGCAAAACACCGATGCCCCTGCCCTTCGACCGCGGAGGCTACTTTGATCTTTCCACCGATCTCGCCGCCACTGTGCGTCGCCAGATGGTGCAGGCGCTGCTCCACATGGGCATTAAGATCGAGTCCAGCCATCATGAGATCGCTGCTGGACAGCACGAGATCGACTTCGAGACCGGAGACGCGCTGTACATTGCCGACGGCGTGATGACCGCCAAATACGTGCTCAAGGCGCTGGCCTCGCGCCACAACCTCTACGCGACCTTTATGCCCAAGCCCTTCTTTGGCTTGAACGGTTCTGGCATGCACACGCACCAGCAGTTAATTAGCCATGCCACGGGACGCAACGCCTTTGTGGATGAGAATGGCAGCGGCGAGTATGGCCTCTCCGATGTCGGGCGCTACTTCATTGCAGGACAACTGGCCCACGCGCGCGCGATGTGCGCCGTACTTTCGCCGCTGGTCAACTCGTATAAACGCCTCGTGCATGGCTACGAAGCACCAGTCTATATCAACTGGGGCCGCGTCAACCGCGAGGCGCTGATCCGCGTGCCGCGTCCCGATGCCAACCGCCAGACCTCCGCGCGCATTGAACTACGCTGCTGCGATCCCAGTTGCAATCCCTATCTGGCCTTCGCTGTCATGCTGCGCGCGGGCCTTGATGGCATACAGCGCCGCCTGCCCCTGCCCCCGGCCATGGACGAAAGCCTCTTCATGCGCGCAGAAGGCGAGCGCCAGCGTCACCTTTCCGCCCTCTTGCCCGCTACCCTCGGCGAAGCACTTGACGACCTGCGCGAAGATCCGCTGATCCGCGAAACCCTCGGCGACACCATCTACGAAGGGTTTGTCGAAGCCAAAAGCATTGAATGGGCTGACTACCGCAAACAGGTCCACGCCTGGGAACTCGACCGCTACTTGCCTATCTTTTAGGCAGACTCTCCGCCCTGGATATGAGTTATCCCGGATTGGATACCATTGGCAAACTTTTGTCTGGACTCCTC
>DASVMX010000254.1:0-10125 GCA_036384215.1 Ktedonobacteraceae bacterium
CAATCGACCTCTCTTCCACACTACTCAGGAGCTTGCCTCCTATCTCTCGCCAAAAAGGTACAATATGACACAGGGAGATATTTTACGGTTGTGATTTGAATACAGAGGAGACGGCAATGCAAGAGTCTTCCCAGCGTGATCCACTTCCTGAGCACAACAACATACACGAACACGATGAACATAGTCACAAGCACGATGAGCATATCCATGAGCATGCTGAAGAACATAGCCATGACGAGGGCGGACATGGACATGGGCACGAACATGGCCGCGTGGACGCGGATCTGTATGGGGATCGGGCGGGTTTGCGGGCAGTGCAGATCTCAACCGCTGGCATGCTGCTGGTTTCGCTGATCCAGTTGTTTATCGCGCAGATCGGGGGCAGCGCGGGCCTGTTCGCGGACGCGCTGCACAACATGGGCGATGTTCTGACCACAGTGGCACTCTGGATTGCTTTTGTGGTCTCCAGAAAGGCAGCCAATCGTCGCTATACCTATGGCTATTACCGGGCTGAAGACCTCGCAGGGATCTTTATTGTCCTGGTAATCATCGCCAGCGCGGCGGCGGCGGCGGTTGAATCGCTGCTCAAGCTGAGCAGTGGTAATGTGCCAACCCAATTATACCTGAGCATGGCCGCAGCGGCGATTGGCTGTATTGGCAATGAGGCGCTGGCGCACTATAAAATTTCGGTCGGCAAGCGCATCAATAGCGTGCCGCTGGTGGCCGATGGGCAGCATTCGCGAATCGATGGCCTGACCTCGCTGGCGGCCTTGATCGGCCTGATAGGCGTGAAACTGGGTTTCCCGCTCGCGGACCCTATCGCGGGTCTGCTGATCACCCTGGTAATCCTCAGCGTGGTCTACAGTACGACGCGCAGTGTGCTCCAACGGCTCCTGGACGCGGTTGACCCGCGGGTAATTCCCAGCATTCTCACCACGGCCAACAACGTCGCAGGGGTTGAAGCGGTCAACGAGGTGCGCGCGCGCTGGATCGGGCACACACTCCACATCAGCATGAACATCGAAGTAGACCCGCAACTGACGCTGCTCGCGGCCCACGAAATAGCAGAGCAGGTGCGCCATCGCCTCTTTCACGAGATCTCTGGTATCTCCGAGGTAATCATCCATACCGATCCCAGAGGCAGCGAGATCGATTATCACCAGACCATGGCCCACCACCTGCAAGCCGCGCAACGCCCGGTCGTAGAACGCTAAAGACAATCTTCTGCCTGGTCTTCCAGGCAGAAGATTAAAGATCTGAGCGCAGCGAGTCGAGTACTTCGGCGACTTCGCGGCGAAGGTGTTCGTCACGCCCCATTTCAATGCGTACTTTTTCGCAGCCGTGGATGATGGTGGTGTGATCGCGCCCACCAAGGGCGGAGCCGATCTGCAAAAGCGAGGCATCAGTCTCTTCGCGCATCAGATACATGGCGACCTGGCGCGGCCAGACGATCTCGCGGTCGCGCTGTTTGCTCTGCATGCGCTCGATCTCGACGTTGTAGTAGCGGCAGACGCCATCCAGCACCGTCCTGGCAGTCAACATGCTGCGCGAAATCGCGGGACGCGGGGCGGAATGGCTATTGCCGTACACGTTTTCCAGTGCCTGTACCGCCAGTTCCATGGAGAGGGCCGCGTCGTGAAGCGTGGCGTAAGCAATGACCCGATTCAGCGCCCCCTCAAGCTCGCGCACGCTGCTGCACTCCGGGCGCGCCACGTACTCGATCACCGAGGCAGGCACGGCGAACCGCAGCGATTCGGCCTTGGAGCGCAGAATGGCCAGGCGATGTTCGTATTCGGGCGGCTGAATATCCGCCAGCAGCCCCCACTCAAAGCGCGAGCGCAGGCGATCCTGCAAGCTGGGAATGGCCTTGGGAGGTCTATCGCTGGTCATGATGATCTGCTTGTTGGCGCTGTGCAGACTATTAAACGTGTGGAAAAACTCTTCCTCGGTTGACTCTTTGCCAGCAATAAACTGAATATCATCCACCAGCAAAATATCGATCTGGCGATACTTGGCGCGAAACTCTTCGGTCTTGTGGAAACGAATGGCGTTAATGATCTCGTTGGTAAACTTCTCCGAGGTCACGTAGAGCACATTCAATCCAGCGGCCTCGCCCATGTGGCCAACCGCGTGCATCAGGTGGGTCTTGCCCAGACCTACGCCGCCATAGAGAAAGAGCGGATTATACACGTGACCGGGATTTTCCGCCACAGCCAGCGAGGCGGCGTGCGCCAGTTGATTGGATTTGCCGGTGATAAACGAATTAAAGGTATAGCGAGCATTCAGTACGCCCTCGCCGGCAAAAAACAGACCAGGCTGGACGCTCTGCGTTTCGCGCGAGCGCCTCTCGTCTCCCTGTAGATTGGAGGCCAGCGCGTTGCTGCGGTGAGCCACCGGGCGCGCCAGAGCGGGCGAGGCTGAATTGGCAAATGAAGCCTCCTGAGGAGTTGTACTGGTTGTATCAGGATGCAGTGCCCCCAGACGGCCTTTGGAAAGACGGTAGCCGCGTTTCTGAGTTGGAAGCGGCGATGGAGGGGGCAATAGATTGGCTACCTCCCCGTCACCCTCTGGCAGTTCATGAGCCACCACAAAACGCACATCCACCGCGCTCCCCGTAATCTCCGCCAGAATCGAGCGGATCAGGTCGGTATAGCGAGCCTCCAGATGGGCTTTGGAAAAGGTTGTGGCCACGCTAACCACCAGCACGCCATCTTGCAAAGAGAGCGCGCTGGTTCCTTGAAACCAGGTCGTGAAAACGGCCACAGTAATCTTTGTATGTAATCGCTCTAAGGTTGTTTGCCAGATTTGCTTTGCGTTCACGTGGCTGCCCTAACCTCTTCGAGAACCAGTTATGTTACAGCGTAAGTTCATGTATGTCTCTCCCAGGGCACCTGTTTCCCATTCATTCCAACCAGGTCAGGAGTGATTTCGCCTTCCCTGGTTCGCTCAGAAAGGATTTCCCCGGTTGCGCAGCATAGAAAGAATAAAAAAGCATTTCTTCCACTCAAGAGCGGAAGACGGGACCGGAAAAATTTCGGCCTCAGGCAACGCGCCCGCCACCCTTTTTGGGAAAGAGAACGCACCTGGCCGCAGGCAGCATTTCTGGTATATGTAGAGGATAATGGTAGCACTAAATGCCGCCCCTGTAAAGCCTTTTTGCCAAAACCGGGCGTTTCGGTAATCCTTTTGCTCTACCCGCCCGCGGGCATATAAACTTGCGCCTGCGGCGCTCGCCAGGAAGATTGGGCAAGCAGAGCGTTCCCATTCTCAGCTCCATCTGGACTAGTCCCGCTGCGCGGTCCTTTTTCGTTTTTGCATGGATGTTTTGCGGGCTACGCCCGCAAAACATCCATGCAAAAACATTGCGAGCCGCCGCAGGCGGCGAGTTCAGAGAATGGGAAAGCCCTGAGATGGTGAGCCAGTTCACTGACAAAAGCAAACAAACGCTTTATACTAAAAACGCTTTATGAGAGTACTAATTTATATTGATTTGAAATACAGAAGGCACTGAAATTCGTCATAGGTAATAGCCTTTCTTTACCTTTGCTCAGAATAGGCGAGTGAATATCAGCCGGTAAAACGAGATGAACGGGCCGGTATACAGGAGTTTTTTTTCATGAGGAGACCTCTTTCTCTGTCGCATGTAGTGCGTCGGCCTGCAATGCGCACGATGAAGTCTGGCCAGATTGCCGGGCGAGCAAGTACGCGTCTGGGCCTTTCTCTGGCGATGGGTATTTTTCTGGTGTGTCTGTTTTTAAGCGCCTGCTCCAGCCCGTTTGGCGGCGCAGCGCCCACTCCGACCCCCTCGATACGCGCTCTGACCAGCGTTCCCTGGTGTGCGAAGCAGTTGATGGTGTTCCGCGATGAAGGCGCGACCGCCACGGCGACCAGCGGCGCGACGGCTACAGCCACGGTCACAGCTACCAGCACCAGTACAGCCAGTGCCTCGGGCTCGCCAGCGGCGGGAACTGGTACACCTCAGACGATTACCGACTGGTCTCAGGTGAAGGCCAACCTTGGCTTTACGGTCTACCTGCCAAAAACGCTGCCCAACGGCACATGCCTGGTCAGTGCCCAGGCGACGATTCACGATCCGATCTTTGGCGGGAGCTTCACTATCGGCTACCTGCTGCCCGACCACTCGTCGTTGAGTTTCTCGGAAGCACCACTCAAATCGCAAAATACATCGTTTCAGTGTAATCCCACAGGCGCCAGCGGGACCACGGCAACAACGCCTACCCCGACATCTACGGCGGCCAGCCAGCTCTGTTCTGGAGCCAAAGACACGACAAATATTGTGCTCTCAGGACCAGGCACGGCTGACCATTTGCAGCAGGTCTTTAACGACTTGCAGCCCAATATCAACTGGATTCCCGCTGCCTGAGCCTCTGGCCAGAAACGGGAGTCTTCGCGAACAGGTCTCCTGGCATCTGGTATGATGTCAGTCAGGAAATGAGCAAGGAGCAGTTGCTATGCAACAGGCGTGTACTCAATGTGGAAGTCTGATCCAGGCCAACAGCCAGTTTTGTACAAATTGTGGCGCGACCAGAGCGCCTGCCCAGGCCTATCGCCAGTCCTGGGAAGCGCCAGTTCAGAACCCTTCCCAGGTGCCCCCGTGGGCCCAGGCTCAGGGAGGAATGTACCAGCAACAACAAATGATGGAGATGAATAATCCAAACAATGGCGGCTCACTGGGTTTTGGCGGTTCGAGCGATACACAGGCCAATAAGCTGCTGAAGATCGCTGCCTTCTCCATCCTGGGTGGGGTATTGCTCTTCATTGTATGCATCGCACTGGCAGTGGTCATCCCTATTGACAGCGTGCGAACATTTTTTATCGTCGTCGCAATCTTGCTCATTGTCATCCCGTGGATTGTTTACGTCCAGATTCGACGTATCGTGCGCCGAACAATTGGTGGTTTCTGGCGTTTCTTTTAAGAGAGGGTATGGAGTGCAAGCATACTCGACGCTCAAGGGGCGGTTCTGATATAATGGCAACAGCTTTGCACACGATAACACACACAAATCGTATACATCATCAAGGGGAGGAATTTTCGTTATGGATAAATGTCCCTACTGTAACGCCGAAACCCGGCCTGGGGATAATTTCTGCTTAAACTGCGGCAACCGCTTGCCTGCCGGCGGCCCCCAGTCAGCCGGCGACCAGGGAGACGCGACCTTAGCCGCTGAAGAGAACTGGATTGCGCCCACCGCACAGGCCAGCGCCAATGGACATGATGTGGTTGGAGGCGCAACGGTCGCGACCGAGAACTCCGCTGCCATTGAAAATCCAGCTCGCCTGACCCTGCGCACCGACAGCGGCGAGATGCTCCAGGAGTTTGTGCTGGAGAAATTGGAGTTCGCCATCGGGCGCGCACCCAGCAGCGATATTCTCCTGTCCAAAGACAAATTGACCTCGCGGCGTCACGCCACCATTCGCTATGAGAACGGCGGCTACTTCCTGTCTGACGAGCGCAGCGCGAATGGTACTTTTGTGAATGGACAGCAATTGGAGGAGAAAACTCCCTATAAGCTGCAGAATGGAGATCGCGTGGCAATTGGCGAGTATGAAATGGTCTTCCACGCGGCGAACGCCAGCCAGGTCGATATCGAGAGCCTGCCAACCATGATGGTCAGCGTTGGCGCAGCAGAGACCTACGCGACCCACGAGGACCCGCAGAATACCGCGGCAACCAGCGATGAATTTGGCACGCGCCCGTGGAATGCGGCAGAGGCATCTCAAGCCGAAAGCGCGGCTGTCGCCTCTGCCGCCGAGGCGGAACCCGCCGCTTCTATGGCGCCCGTGGCCCCCATCGCCAATACGCCTGAGCCTGTGGTCAGCGCCAGCAGCGCCGCCGCCTCGGTCTCTACATCCTCCGCGCCGCTTGAGACCTCCGGCGTGACCTTCTCGCGCCTGACCAGCCTGCCACAGCCTCAGTTGCCCGATGTCGCCCCGCTGATGGCCGCGCTGGCCACGCTGGACGGACAGGTCTCTTCCCTCCAGGAGCAGTTGAACTCGACCCAGGAAGCGATGCGCAGCCACGAAGCGGAGATCGCTCAGACCACCAGCCAGCTTCGCTCCGGCGTGCGCCGCGTCTCCGAGCGCATGGACAGCACAATCGCCGACGTGGCCCGCAGCCGCGAACAACTGGCCTGGGCTGAACTGCTCCAGTTGATGGAAGATGTGATGAATAACCCCCGCGATATTGAGTATGTCACCAAGCTGGCACGCAAAGCGCGCGAGTTGAATAAAGTCTTCCAGATCCACCAGAATGTGCTCAATACGCTGGCGGAATGCACCAGCCTCCTGCGCAGCCTGATCGGGGAAGAGCGCCAGTAAAACTACGCCGAACGGTACATGGTTAGAACCAACCAAGCGGACAAGGGCATTCCCACCGTTGCCTGGGAATGCCCTTGTCCCTGCCCGGACGATCCAATCGGGCGGCGTCTCTCACGGATGTATTTCATGCGAACACAACAATTTGATGCAATTGTGATTGGGGCTGGCCTGGGCGGCCTGTTGAGTGCAGCCCAATTGCTCCAGCGCGGAAAGCGAGTACTGATTCTGGAACGGCTCCCTCACTGTGGCGGGCGCTTTACGGCGAAGACGTTCCAGGGCGCGCAGATCAGCACGGGCGCGGTCCATATGCTGCCTTTTGGGAGCAGTGGCGTGCTCGCGCGTACCCTGCAGCGCCTGAGTATCCCTCACCGCATCTTCGATGCCGACGTCTTTGGCTCTTTCCATGTACGCGGCAAGCAGATTCGCTCGCGCGGCGTGCTGGGCGTCTTGAAGGTTTTTGGCCCACGCCAGTTTTTCTGGTTCGCCCGCGCGGGCTGGTTGATGTTCTTTCAATCTCTCCCCGCGGCTGAGCGCGACCTGCCTTTCGATACCTGGCTGGCACTTCATGTCGATCTTAAACGCAACCCTGAACTGCTGGCCTTTTTTGCCAGTATTTCGCGCTTCGCGCTCAGCCTGGAGCTCCATCAGGTTACAGCTGAAGAGGTTATTCGCACAACGAAACATATGTTCCGCTTCGGCGCGCCCGGCATCCTGCAAGGCGGGTGCGGCGCTTTGGCCGGCGAACTGGAACGCAGGGTGCTTGAACAGGGGGCCGAACTGCGCCTGCGCGCCGATGTTTTGCAGATTCTCCAGGAAAACGGCCAGGTGATCGGCGTGCGCGTGCGCGACAAGGCCAGCGGCGCGGAAGAACTCCATTACGCCTCCCTGGTGATCAGCGATATCGGGCCGCGTGCGACCAGGGCGCTGCTCCACAATCAACAGATGAAGCAGGCGCAGGTCTTAAAACAGCAGAGCGAGGAGCGCCAGGCTCGCCAGGAGAGGCGCGAGAATCAGCCAGAGATGGGCGACCAGCCAGAGGCCATTGGCTTGAAGGTGCACCTGCTCAGCGATGTCTCGCTGATTCCCCATAAGGGGATTATGTACTGCCTGGACACGCAGCGCATCGCCGGCATGGTCCAGCCAACGAACTCGGACCCTCGCCTGGCCCCCGCGGGCAAGCATCTGCTGATCAGCCACCAGGTCATACAAAGCGCGAACATAGAAGCAGAGAAAGCGCTGGCCCTGGCGGACCTGCGTATGCTCTTTGGCAAGGATTTTGACGAGCACTGCCGCGTTCTGACCATGAGCGCCTATCGCGGCGAGTGGCCAGTCAATCGCCTGGCTCAGGGCACCGATATTGAGAACGCCACCACGCTGCAAGGACTCTACCAGGTCGGCGACGCGGTCAAGCCCGCCGGCTACCTGATGGTCGAAGGCGTGGCCCAGAGCGTCAACCAGTTTCTGGATCTGCTCGATGCCCTTGAAACTGGCCAGGCCGAGGAACCGCTCAGCACGCCACGCGTGCGTCAGCCGCGCCACGTCGTCGCCCCTCCTTCGCGTCTCAATGCCCTGCGCTGGCTGTGGGAGGCACCCGGCAATTCCTGACACATATCCTGCTCTTCTGCTGTGGCGAGAGAAACAACGATCTCGCTGCTCCTCTCGCCACAGCAGAAGAGCAGGGTCGTTCCATCTGATACGCGTCCACCAGACAAGTATCGAAAGGTTCCAATGAATACATCGACTCCTAGCTATTTGATTGAAGGCGGCCATCCTCTGCACGGGCAGGCCAGAATCAGCGGCGCGAAAAACGCGGTCACGAAAATGGTAATCGCGACGCTGCTGAGTACAGACCCCTGCACGCTGCGCAATGTGCCGCTGATCGGCGACCTGGATCTCACCCTGACGCTCTGCCGCGATATGGGTTCCGAGGTGCGTTTAGACGACCATATCCTCTCCATCCATACACCCGGCATCAACTGCTCCACCGTCTCAACGGAGGTCGGCGGGCTGAACCGCATGGCCATCCTGACCGTGGGGCCACTGCTGCACCGCTGCGGAGAGGCTGATATTCCCATGCCTGGCGGCGACCGCATTGGCCTGCGCCCGATTGATTTTCACATCAATGGTTTGAAATCCATGGGTGCAGAGGTAGAGGAGAAAGAGGGACGTTATTACTTCCACAATCCGCGCGGCCTGCACGGCGCGACCATTACTCTGCCTTTTCCCAGCGTCATGGCCACCGAGAACTTCCTGATCACGGCCTCGCTGGCCAAAGGGGTAACGGTAATCGAAAACGCGGCCATGGAGCCAGAGATCACCGACCTGATCAAGCTACTGCAAAAAATGGGCGCGATTATCGAAATCAAGATCGACCGGCGCATCGTGATCGAAGGGGTGGAACACCTGCACGGAGCCAGTCATACCTTGATCTCGGACCGCAACGAGGCCGTCTCGCTGGCCATTGCCGCCTATCTGACTCAAGGCGACGTCTACCTGCAGGGCGCGCAGCAGGATACCCTGCTGACCTTCCTGAATACGCTCTCCAAAATGCAGTTGCGCTTCGAAATCGACGACGAGGGCATCCGCTTCATCGGCGATGATCGTCCCCCGCCCGCTATCGCCCTGGAGACCGATGTTCATCCCGGCTTTATGACCGATTGGCAGCAGCCCTTCACGATTCTCCTGACCCAGGCCAACGGCATGTCAGTCGTCCACGAAACCATCTACGAGGACCGCTTCGGCTATACCAGCTCCCTGACGGGTATGGGCGCGCACATTGGCCTCTATACCAAGTGTCTCGGCGAAATTCCCTGCCGCTTCCGCGAGAAGCAGCACGTCCATAGCTGCGTCGTGCGCGGACCCACACCGCTGCACGGCACCACGCTCTATATTCCCGACATCCGCGCGGGCTGTTCCTACATCCTGGCCGCCCTCTGCGCCCACGGCACCTCCCAGGCCTTCGGCATCGACCACATTGAACGAGGCTACGAAGATCTGCACCTGAAACTGCGCGAGCTGGGAGCCAGAATAGAGCGTATCGAAGAAATCAAATAGAAGAAGGTTGTACGAGAGGAACGAACGGGCGCGCCCGTTCATTCCTCTCGTTCAACCTTCTTCTATTTGATCTAGCTGGACCAGCTCGCACGGACTTCGCGCAGTTGTTCGGGCGTGAGAATGCGGAAGAGGACCAGCAAACTCTCAAGGTCGTATTCGAGACCCATGGCGTAGAGTTCCTGGCGGATGCGTCCAAGGGAGCTGATCTGTACGGTGGAGATCACGCCGTAGCTGACCAGGCTGGCGGCGAGGAGCTGGTCGGGCGTGAGCAGCTTGAACATGAGCAGGATTTCGCCGAGCTGGTAGTTCAGGTCAACGCCGCGCATCATACGCTGCACGTGCTGGGCGACCTGCAGACGTTCCTGGGGCACAAGATGGCCTTCCAGAAGGACGCTGCCCAGCGAACGCGTGGCGCGCCCATTTAAGACCTGCGGCTGCGGCGCGGGTGGCTGTGGCGCGGGTGACATCGGGGGCAGACTTTTGACGATATCCAGCAGAGTGTCGTCGGTGGTTCTGACCTCCGGTCGGCGGCTGATGGTCTGCTGCAAGCTGGCCCGCACGTGTTCGGGCAGCGAGACCTCTCCGTCCATACTCAAGGGACCGAAGTTCTGATGACCGGCCTGAGAGATCTGGGGAGAAACCTCTCGCACGACGGGCGACATTGAGTGAAACTGCGAAGTGCTCGGCGACGCGAGCGGCGTCTCTGGCGGAGCCACCGGGCGCGGCTGCGTG
>DASVMX010000255.1:0-1684 GCA_036384215.1 Ktedonobacteraceae bacterium
TTTTTAGCCCATTTCATGTTGAAAGGTGAGGATCAGGGAGGCCGGTCTATGGGGGTACGAGTGTTTACCAAAATGATAAGATAGACGTTGTATATATCTCAACCGAGAAGGAGTGGCAGATTTCTGGATACAATGTTGAGCGCGCTGACGCGGGTGGCCCGGTTTTTTGCTGACCAGCAGGCACCCGTTTACCTCGTGGGGGGGTCCCTGCGCAATTTGTTGATGGGTGATCCCTGTAGCGATTGGGATCTGGTGGCGGCTGGCGACGCGCATAAACTGGCGCGCCGCCTGGCGGATACGCTGGGGGGCTTCTACGCTCATATGCATGAGAGGGCCAGCCGCGTGGTGCTGCGTTTTCCAGACGCGCCGGAACTGGTGCTGGATATCTCGCCCCTGCACGGTCAGACGCTGGAAGAGGATCTGCGCGCCCGCGATTTTACGCTCAACGCCATGGCGGCTCCGCTGGCTCCTGTGCTGGAACAATTGGAGTGCGCCGGTTCGCTGGCGGATGACTCTATCTCGCTGATTGATCCGCTGCATGGCCTGGAGGATTTGCGCAAACTCCAACTGCGGGTCGTGGACAGCGAAGTTTTTCGCCGTGATCCCCTGCGGATGCTGCGCGCCCTGCGTTTCGCGAGCCGCTATCACCTGACAATTGTCTCCGGCACTGAGAAACTGCTCAGGCGCGACTCCTCCCTTTTGCCGCAGGTGGCGGGCGAGCGTATCCAGGCGGAACTCTATACACTCCTGACCCAGCCTGGCGCGCTTGAGCAGTTGTATCGACTGGATTCCTATGGTCTGTTGCTGGTGCTTTTCCCTGAATTGCAGGTGGCCTGTGGGATGCGCCAGCCGCTTCCTCACTACTGGGATGTCATGGAACATTCGCTGCAATGCGTCCATTCTCTCGAAGTTTTGTCCGCCGCGCTGGAGGCACCGCGCGACACGCCTTTCGCGCCAGAACTGGCCGCGCTGCCCGCGGACGGCGAGGCGCTGGCCGAGATCCGCGAGCTGTTGCGCGAAGGGGAGCAGGAGGAGGTTTTCCAGTTCGCTGAACTGGGCACGGCGCGTATGAAACTGGGCGCGTTGCTGCACGATATCGGCAAACCGCTGACATATACAGTAGATGGGCAGGGAAGCATTCATTTCTATGGCCATCCCCAGATTGGCGCGCCCGTGGCCGGTGAAATCATGGCCAGGTTCAGTGCCAGCACCCAGGATCGGCGCCTCGTGCAATTGATAACGGCCCATCACATGCGGCCCGGCCAGTTGGGACAGGACGGCCCGGTCACGCCGCGTGCCATCCGGCGCTACTTCGTCGACCTCGGTCCAACCGGTATTCTTGTGGCTCTCTTCTCCCTGGCCGATCACCTGGCCACGCTGGGACCGCAGCCGCGCACCGCCGCCTGGAGCCGCCATCTCGCCGTTACTCGTCTCCTGCTCACCAGCTACATCCGCGAGCGTGCCAAAATCCTGCCTCCGCGTCTCGTGCGCGCTGACGAACTGATGAGCCGCCTGCGCCTTCAGCCCGGTCCCATCCTTGGCCAGCTCCTCGAAGCCATCGCCGAAGCCCAGGCCGATGGCCTGATCCACTCACGTGAAGAAGCCATCCTGGTGGCTAAAGAATATGTAGAAACGCACCAGAAGTAAGGCTTTTTTCCTGACGGTTTTGATTTTCGTGGTGATG
>DASVMX010000256.1:0-4418 GCA_036384215.1 Ktedonobacteraceae bacterium
ATCGTCTCCAACTACGACTTCACCACCGGCTCTGGTGTCTACTTCATCTGGGCCTGAGCAAAGCAAGACAAAAAACAACAGGGACAACATTTTCGTCCATCTGAACGCGGCGGGCGCTGCCCGCCGCGTTCAGATGGACGAAAATGTTGTCCCTGTTGAAAAAAAGCCCTTTTCCCGCGTTCTCATTAAGAAGATTGCGAAACTGAAGCGTGGTCTTCTGGCAAAGATTCTCTGAAGAAAGCGAAGGAGAGCAGCAGAGCATGCAGCGAGACGTAAACGATAGAAGAGAAATTGAGCGCGCGCCTGGCAGAGGGTGGATGTCCAGGCGCGCTGTTCTGGCAAAGTTTGGCGTGGGTGGGCTGGCGCTGGCCAGCTGCGGGATGATCTGGACATCCTGCGCCAGTCCGATTACTATCAGCAGTAAATCGAAAAGTGGGAGCACAGCTTTGCTGGTCTATCGCGGTCATAGCAGGCCGGTCAACGAAGTAAGCTGGTCACCAGATGGCAGGCGGATCGCGTCTTGCAGCGATGATACAACAGCGCAGATCTGGGATGCCATGACGGGTAAAAATGTCTTGAAGTATCAGGGGAAAGCAGATGGGGTGACCTCTGTCTCCTGGTCACCGGATGGAAAACACCTGGCGCTGGCTGACAGTTTTGGAAGCGCGCGGATACTGGACGCGTCCACCGCGAACCGCGTTCTGGACTACGCTGGTACCAATGTTTTTTTCGTAGCCTGGTCGCCGGACGGAACTCGCGTTGCAGGCGCGGGAAGTGACACGAACGAGCATCTGGTCTACGTGTGGGATACGCAGAAAGGCAAACCGCTGCACAAATATCGAGGGCATACCAATACAATTAGGACCCTGGCCTGGTCGCCGAACGGGAAACAGATTGCTTCAGGTGATTGGGATAATAAGGTGCAGGTGTGGGATGTAGCAAATGGAAATATGCTTTTGACCTATACCGGCCATACCGGCGAGCACACTATGCTCAATTGTGTGGCCTGGTCGCCGGATGGGAAACGGATTGTTTCGGGCAGCGATGACAAGACCGCTCGGGTCTGGGACGCGAGCACCGGCAAGACACTTCTCACCTACGGAGGCCATTCCAGCGGTGTGTGGGGAGTCTCCTGGTCACCGGATGGAAAGCGCATTGCTTCGGCAGGCGCGTATCCCGACTCAACTGTGCAGATCTGGGACGCGGTCAGCGCGGAGACTGTTTTTACTTATAGCGGCCACTCGAAAAATGACGCCGTGCAAACAGTCGCGTGGTCGCCAGATGGCAAGCTGATCGCGTCCGGGGGACACGACGCGACAGTCCAGGTCTGGCAAGCTCCTACTGCATAGAAAAATACATCATCCCTCTGCAATTTAGCGCCTGATATCTCTGCTACATGACTACATGGCCGCCTGGGACGAACTGGTGGTAATGGCGAAAATGTGCATTTTTCCGCGGGCTGGCGTGGGCAAGGTGATGTTCTGGACGGTCTTACCTGGTTGAAGGTCGACGGAGGCATAGAAGATGTACGTCTGCGCCTGCACGCGCCCGTTGGGGGTGTTGTGATAGGGCATAGCGTACATGACCTGGTTGCCAAAGGCCGGCCGGGATTGGCTATTGTTGAGAGTCCATTCGCTCAAACCCAGGAGGAAGGTCTGCTTGCTGCCATCGGTATAGTGAATGGTGGCGGTACCCGAGGCCGCGGCTCCGGTGGAGGCGCCCGCGAAGGCCAGGGTGGTCGCGTTGTCCAGCGGGCTCACCTGGATGGTCTGGCCGCTGGCGATATAGTTGTTCAGTTCGCCAGAGTTACCGTTGGACCACTGGAAGACCGTGGTCTCCTGGGAGCGGAAGAAGGCGTTGTCGCCGGGATTGCAGCCCTGAGCCTGGAGCGCCTGGGACGAGTAGCTGGCGCCCAGGCCATCGAAATTCGCCGACGCGGGAGTACTATCGTCGCTGGTACCGGCGTTGTTATAGCTGCCCAGCGGGCCACTGGTGGCAAAGGCGAAAACGTGCAGGCGGTTCGCGCCAGCCGGTGTTGCCGGCAGAGTGACGCTTTTGAGCGTCTTGTCAGCCCGAAGCGTCACCTGCGCGCTGAACAGAAAGGTCCTGACAAACTCGCGGCCTTTCGGACCATAGCGATAGGCTGTAGAAGCGACAATGCCGTTGCCGAAGGACGGCGTGGGACTGGCCCAGTTGGTCAGGCCGAGCGTGAAATCCTGGCTGGAACCGTCAGTATAATGCGCCGTCGCGGTTCCGCTGGTATCTCCGCCAGTGGATGAACCCAGAAAGGCCAGAGTGGTCGCTCCGGGAACGGGCACAAGCTGCACGTTCTGCCCGCTGGCCTCGTAGTTGTCCCTGGTACCCGCCGGCTGCTCCGGCCAGATAAAGGCAAGGTCGCGATAGATCAGGGACGCGCCCGGTGTCACCTTCACATTGCGCAGAGCATTGGCCGCGTAGCTATAGCCACGACCGTCGAAATTCGCCAGAATATGCCCGGAATAGCTATCATCGCTAATCCCGGTATTATTGTATGTCACAGGTGGGGGCGGGGCGCTCTGCGGGACTGCGCCATAGATGCTCAGGTGGGTTGACGTGGGCACGAAGACCAATCCATCGGCCACGACTGGATTGGTAAATTTAACAAAGCCATCCAGCGCGTCGCGGTCGGGATACTGATTGCTACTGTACAGCTCGCGGCGCAGGTTAGTCGCGTCATACGCGCGCAGAGCCGGTCCACGCGCCGTATTCCCCCGGTCTATGGTCCAGAGGATGCCATTACTGGAGCCATTGCTGGAAATAACCAGGTTCCCGCCGGTAAAGCCAAAGGACTCCGGCGTGTGGGAAAGCGGGGTGAAAGAGCGGAAGGTGCCCTGATTGGTCAGTTGGTACGCGCCCGTAGGACGGTTGACGCTTGCCAGGTAGACAGTGCCGTTCCAGTAGGCTGGTGTGTTAAAAAGGCCGCCGATCTGTCCCGGCGCGCTCTCCTGTAGCACCCGGTCCAGCGTAGTCAGACTTTTATTGGCGCATGGGTTGGCAATGGTATGGTAATGTCCCAGGTGCTGGCGATCCAGCACGTAGACCCGCCCTTCTTTCCCTGCGGCGATAATCACCGGGCGATCCGGCACCAGCAGGGGACCGCTTGATCCCAGGTCAGCGTCGATATGAGTCAGACAGGCCTGGTTAAAGGGCGCGAAATAATCGCGCAAATGCAGATCGGGGCTGAGCTTGACCACGCTATCGCCGGACGAGTGGCCGCCGAGGTTGAGATTGAAGCCGCCATTGCCGCTGATATAATAGATATTGTCCTGCTCATCAGCTGCCAGGCCGCCGCCAGAGCCCCAGATACCTCCCTGTTTGGTATCGGCTGTGTCGTTGAAGACATTGACCATCTGAAGAGATGTGCCATCGAAAGCGTAGCTCATCACCCAGCCGTGGTAAGGATTGTCGTCGCAAAACGAGCCCCAGGCCACGTAGACCCTGCTATTCGTGCCCAGGACCAGCGCGGCCCGCTGGCGCTCGCGGAGCGCCTCAAAGCGCACGCGACCCCCAGAGCCGCCCGCGCCCTCTCCCGCGACACTGGCTTGAATCAGCAGAGAAGCCTTATCCTGTCCGCTCGTCACATCCAGCGCGTGCAGGCGGTACACCAGCCGGCCCTGCTCTTTCGTAAAGGCTACGACGTAGAGGGTATGCTTGCTGGCATCGATCACCGGCGTGCCCGTAATGCCCATTTCAGGGATAGTATCATTGCAGGAAACATCCTTGCTCGTCGGCGTCAGCGCGTTATCCTGGAGAAAACTCGTGTGCCAGAGCAGTCCCTTGCCTGGATCTTGCGCGCTCGCGTCAAAGGCGTAGACGCTATCATGTTCTGTAGCTACAAATACCACATTACGCGCCTGGTTTTGTACGGTCAGATTCGGCATGTAGAGCGGCTGCGCGTAAATCTGTCCGTCGACCGGAAAAGTCACGCGCCGACCAAACTGGCGGACATTCACACTGGCTGGCGTCAGCGTCGTCTCCTGCGTATTCGCGCCCGTGCGCAGATTATCATATTTATAGGTAAGAACTGCGGCGGCACCAACCGCGTCGCCTCTCCTTGCCAGATGAGCCATCTTCTTCCCGGCTGCCAGTTCGAGCACAAAAGACATATTCAAAGCCAGTGTGACAATCAAAAAACCAGATGTAGCAACCACCGCCCACATCCGCAAGGCAGATTTCATAAGAACTTCTCTGAAAAAATAGTACAACAGGCCACTTCCATCCCCAACCGAGGCAGCAAGCACCAGCGCCTATACCAGTATAGGCAGGCATTACAAGCTATGAATAATCCCTACCCCGGAGAAAAAAGCATTATCAGTCATCCCAAACTTTGCAAAAGTTTGTCAAAGCGCCCCACCCCCTTTTTCCTCAAGGGGTTTTGT
>DASVMX010000257.1:0-11189 GCA_036384215.1 Ktedonobacteraceae bacterium
GCCGCGCGGGCGGCGCCCGCCCGTCACCTCACCAGCAGACCCCTCGTGGCTGCGCCGCAGGCGCAAAGTCACAACTTTTGAGAAACCTTGATGCAAAAAAAGAGTCGCACCCAATGCGAAAAGATATTCATCAAATGGTACCGGCGCATCAAGAAAAAATGGACATTGTCACAACTCGCCCTTATGGTATGCTCTGGAAATAACGATGCGTTTTGCTACTCCCAACTCAGCCTTCTGCCAATCTTCTGGAGACTCAATTTATATTTGAATCGTGCTACTTCTAAATGGCTTTCGGGGAGGTAGCGAATCGATAAATAGGTGACATTCCGTCCGATTTTCAGGCTGTGGCGGAAAATTGTCCGGCTAGAATGGAAGGAAGTCCTATTTCTGTGACCGAGTTCACAGTTCGCCGATATACATTACGATAGAATGAAGAGGTAAACTGGCGGGATCTGCTTGTGGTTTTCCAATGGGTGCTGATAAAGTATCCCGATAATGTCGTGTTATATCTCATATATTGAAAATTGTAATTATTTCAGAACTCTCAATCCGGTGCCTGCAAGAGCCAGAGAGGCCAGTGATGTCCTTCTACTCCTCTTGGGGTAGCCCGCCACCTGATTCTGGGAAAGAAGGACTGCATGCATTCAATTGAGCCCACATTCTCTGGAATGTCAGATCGGGTAGAAAAAGATGAAGAAAAGGTCCAGGAACGGGCACGAGGAATAATTTCCTCTTCTCTTGAAGGTCCATCTGGCACAATTGTTGATAACCTGGCGGAAGAAGAACAGGCGCGGAATGTGGTTGAGAAGAGTGAGAAGAATGGCGCGAGCAATGGGGCAAAAGGCTCGTCGCCCGCTCAGGAAGAAGGGGATACCCCGCGCAGTCTGCCGGCAGTAAAAGCGGAGAAAGCGCCGGAGATGGCTTTCCGGTTACCCATGACGCCGCGCAAAAATGTAATTCCGTCCCGCAGGCCCGGCTTTGACCCCGGCAGAACGCCGTCCGCTGGCCCGGTCAGCGCCGTTCCCGCAAACAATCCCGCCAGGCCACAGGCCGTTCCCGCCACTCCGGCTATTCTCGCCACATCAGTCGCACCAGCGAAACCCGTTGTTCCAGTTGAAACGCCGCTGCCGGAGGTTGAGCAGTCGCCGAGCCAGGAAGAGGTAGCGGAGAGTCCGACTGGACAGCCAGCAGCCAGTTCAAGTGAGAGTTGGCCTGATCTGCCCACATATGATGGTTTGCCGGCGATGTATCACGATACGTCCGCGGCTGAAGAAGCATGGCGCGAGGCGGACCAGGAAGACGAGGTGACGCGGCAGGATACGCGTATCCTGCCCGTGACCGCGTACAATGGTTCGGGAAACTCGCAGGCCAGTCTAGAAGCCGCTCAACGCGCGGCGACGGCGGACATCGATACCAGGAAGATCGCGGCCCCGGTGACGCCTCTGCCACTCACTAGAACTGCTCCTCCCGCGTCTCCTGGCACAGTGAAGACGCCCGGCGCGGCTGATGGAAGCCGGCCTGCGCCAGTCATCGATGCTCCAACCACGCCACTGCCCATGCTGGAGCCGGCGAAGCCTCTGGAAGTGCAGCGCAAGCCATTGACACGCAAAAGAGCCCTGCTGATGGCCGCGCTGCTGGCTATTCTGCTGGTCAACGCAATCGCGGCCAGTTTCAACCAGTCCTTCGGCGCGCAGGGCTGGGCAACGGTCTGGGGCAACGATCCTGGCTCTAACCAGAACCTGCTCACGCAGATCGCCCGGCAAAGGCTACATAGCCCCACACCGAGCGGCGGGACGGCAACAGCGGTTTCCACGCAATCACCCACGCAGATTGTCAACCTGCTCCTCTCCAACATGACGCTGGATCAGAAGATCGGCCAGATGATGATGGTACAGTTTACAGGAGCGGATTATTCACCCCAACTGGATGCGATGGTCTCTCAATATAAGGTTGGTTCGGTCCTCTTCTTCTTCAACAACGGAAACATCGTCAGCAAATCGCAGTTAAAGAGCCTGACCGCGCAGATACAAAAAAACGCCTTCCTGCCCACGGCCATCTCGATTGACCAGGAAGGCGGCACAGTGGATCGCCTGATCAATCTGGATGGTCCGCAGCCAGCCGCGGCCACGATTGGCGCGACCGGCAATACCAACAAAGCCTATCAGCAAGGCATCAAGGACGCGCAGGATCTGGCCTCCTATGGCTTTAACATCAACCTGGCCCCGGTCGTCGATGTCACCAATGTGTACAATCCGCAAATGTACGGCCGTACATATGGCAATAACCCGACCATTGTTACTTCCATGGCTGGCGCGTATCTGAAAGGGCTACAGAAGAGCGGCAAAGTGATTGGAACGCTCAAGCATTTTCCGGGATTGGGCGATGTAAGCGTCGATCCGCACGGCGGCCTGCCCAACCTGCAACGCTCGCTCAAAGACCTGAACGCGATAGACTGGGCGCCTTATACAAACCTGATCGGCCAGGGAAACGTCTACGCGATCATGGTTACGCACGAGTATGTCAGGGCGCTGGACTCCAGCGTGCCATCGTCGCTCTCACCGAAGGTGATTGGCATTCTGCGCAATCAGATGCATTTCCAGGGCGTGATTATGACGGACAGCCTGACCATGGAGAGTATCAGCAATAATTATAGCGCCGGCCAGGCAGCGGCCATGGCAGTGGAGGCTGGAGATGACATGCTGATGGGCGCAGACTCGCCTGACGCCTTAGAAGCAATGATCAAAGGTATCAAACAGGCCATCACCGATGGCAAGATCAGCGAGGCACGCATCGACGATTCCGTCCGCCGTATCCTGCTGCTCAAATACCAGATGGGCCTGATTCACGTATAGCGGTAGAGTGGATGTTCACACCGATGATGTTCATAATGGATGTTCATATCAATGATGTTCACACCGGATCTGCGCATCTGGTGTGAACATCATTGATATGAACATCCATATTGAGAAGAGAGAGGATTTTCATTATGATTCGTTTAGGTCTACAGGCGCCAGCACAGAGCAAGGGACGCTCGATCTGGGTTGTTGCTCTCGTAGTGATTGAAACACTGCTGGTAACAATTGCCTTGATCCCCGTGCGCGACTGGGCGCGGCTTCTGCCAAATTCGGCTACCGCGGCCCAGGATGGGCCTTATCCGCATAGCGTGGCGCTGGTGATGCCACTGGTACTCTACCTGATACCCACTTTGGTAGGGTGGCTCTGCCGTAATTGGCAACACGCGCTGTTCTATGCTACACTACCCGCGTGGATTGGTCTTGGTCTCTTTGTCACCGCGGCCAGCACAAAAGTGGGCATCTTCTACCTGGTAGCAGCAGATAGTGTCTCGGCAAACGTCAGTGTTCTGGAGCTGTTCGCGGTTCTGGGTGGTCTGGGATGGCTGGCTCGGTCTATTTTTAAGCCACGCAATTCGGCTGGATGACCGGGTAATTTCTGAAAAGAAATGTGGGCGACACGTTCATGCTAAGACCTGTACGACTCAAGCGGTTTAATCCCGGACCAGAAGATGACTCTACAGATACAATGAAGGGAACCGATGCCTCTGTGGAGCCAGAAGAGATACAAAAACAGCCGACGGGGAAGATGCGCTCGATTACTCACACGCTCAACCCGCTCGCGCCTTCATCTGAAGAGATTACAGGTCCGCTGGGTGAAGATGGCGCGCACTCGCTTTTAAAACGCACGCCCGGAAACTACCTGATCAACCAGGTCTACGGTCTCTGGGTCTACTTTTCGCTCTTTCTTCTCACGATTTTGCTGACGCGCAGCACGCGCGTGGCCGATTACACGGTCTATGTGAACGCGGCTGCTGCTTTTAATACGATTGCATATATTGTGGCCTTCGGTCTGGAAGACGCCACCACGACCTTTGTACCGCGCCTGGCGGCTGAGCACGGGCAGTTCGCGGCGGCTTCGTTGATTCGTCGCCTGCTGCTGGCGCGCCTGGCCATTCTGGGTCTGACACTGGCTGTGCTGTTTTTCAGTCTGCCGGGACTGGCCGCGCTGCTGGCACTGATTCCCACTGGCCTGACCGCGAATATGGCCGCTGGTCTGCGCGATCCTGCCCTCCAATCCCACATCGCGCCGGTGGCCTTCTGGGTGCTGGCCAATGGGATCTTCAGCCTGCTCAACGCGGTCTACGCCGCGCTGATGCGCATGAAAGTGGTCTTTATCGTTGGCGGCCTGGGACAATTGTTGCTGCTGGTATTGGGGTTTGTAACGCTGCGCCTGGGCTGGGGCATCGAGGCTATTCTCTGGCTCCAGGGCATTGTGACCTTCGCGGGGGCGCTGGCTTTCGCGCTCTGGCTCTCTCCGCTGCTCTTCGCGCGCGGCGAGGGCTATCGCCAGCCGCTCTGGCCAGTCTTCCGTCTGGGTTTCGCGGCCTGGTTCACCAACCTTGTTTCGGGCGCGCTGCTCAAACAGATCTCGCTGCTCCTGCTGATCGCCTACGCCACGCGGGAGGCGCAGGCGTATTTCAATGTATCCTTTCAGTTGACTGACGGAGCCAATCTGCTCCTGGTCTCAGGCTTCGGCGGCGTTGGCGTGGCCGCACTGGCAGCCGCGTTTGTCGGCTCAAACTATGGCCGCCTTTCGCGCATCTGGCAGACCCTGATCAAGATCGAGACGCTGCTCTCCGCGCCTGGCCTGGTCTTCTGCCTGTTTAACGCGCAGAATATCATCGTCACGCTCTACGGCGCAAAATATCTGCCAGCCGGGGATCTGTTCGCGCTCTTCCTGGCGCTGAACCTCGTGGTGCGCGTCCTGGGAATGACGGTGCACCAATCGACGCTCTATGTGCTGGGAAAATCGCGCTGGGTGGTGGCCGCGCAATGGGTCGGACTGTTCGCCGTGCTTGGCCTGGGCTTCTGGCTGGTGCCGCTGTGGGGCGCGGCTGGCGCGCTGATCGCGGACGGCGGAGCGCGCCTGGTCACGACCGCGCTGATGCTCGCCTTCCTCTGGAAAGACCTGCCTGAGAAGTATCCGCTGAACTACAGCTTGCGTATCGTGCTGGCCACGGGCGTGGCCAGCCTGCCCGCCCTGATCTTCCACCCCGTGGGCAAGGTCATGCTGGCAGTTTTCGCCGTCGCCTTCATCGTCATTGCCGCCCTGATGCTGGTCCTCGTGCGCCCACTCGCGCAAAAAGACCTGGATATGATCGCCGAAGTGCGTCCCGGCATCGCCCGCTACCTCAAATGGTTCACACGCAAAGCACCTGCGGCTGGCTAAAAGCCAACCCCCGTAGGAGGCAAGCTCCCGATTTTTGGCGAAAGTCGGAGAAATCGTCAAGTCAAGATGCGCGTGGACGCTATGACCTGCCAGCGCCACAGATCTTGTTTGAACAAGAAGAAGGCAAGGCAGAAGAATAGAGAGGAAGAAAACTGGCGGCAGGTCATCGGGTAGAGCCACACGATCTGGTAAAACGATGACAACGGATCATGTAGCTCTACCGGACATCGACCCTGCCGCTTTTTTGGAAAAAAGGAAACGTTATATCTGGTGCACAGATGCACCAGATACACACACCGGACGCGCTGGTGTATTCCCTTATTTCGCGATAGCGTGCACCGCTGTACCATAGCACAGCACTTCAGTAACGCCAGGAGCAATCTCGGTCGCGTCATAGCGCACCGCGATAATCCCATTCGCGCCCAGTTCGTGCGCGTGCTGAATCATCAGCTCATAGGCATCGATTCTGGTCTGCTCACAGAGCTGCGTATAAATTGAAATGTTGCCCCCAACTAGCTGCTGGAAGGCCGCGCCGATGTTGCCCACGATGCTGCGCGAGCGCACAATAATCCCGCGCACAACTCCAAGCTGGCGCTCAACTGTATATCCGAAAAGTTCGTTCGCGCTGGTGACAAGATTGTGATCCATAAAATGCCTCCTCTGGAATATTTCCTCAAAAAATAGGGCCGTAACAATTACGGCGTTGTCCCCACAAAGTTTCGTTAACTGTTCAGCAACTGTCTAGCGTGTGTTCTGGTGCCACGTTTCCTGGATCGGGTAGAGTTGATTAGATCCTGTATGTTTGTGGCTGTGGCAAACAGACAAGGGCTTTTTGTGGTGGGAATGACAGTGCCTGTGATTCCCGGCGTACACTGCACGCTGTACGCATTTTCCTCTCGAAAGGATGCGAAGCCTACTATGATATCTGTGCGGAGATGGAGTATTCCCCTGGTGAAACGACCGGCCAGGCTGCTGGCGCTGCTTGGGGTTGGACTGGTGCTGACGGGCCTGATTGTGGGGCCGCTGCGCTCTCTCGGCGGGACAGCCCACGCGGCTGCCAGCGTGAATTACGGGGATGCTCTGGCGAAGTCGATTTACTTTTACGAAGAGCAGTTGTCTGGCCCCAAACCTTCCTGGGACCGTGTTTCGTGGGTTGGCGATTCCGCGCTCAACGATGGCTCAGACGCTGGCCTGAATCTGACGGGTGGCTGGTACGATGCCGGCGACAATGTGAAGTTTGGCCTGCCCATGGCTTATTCGGTGACGATGCTGGCCTGGGGCGCGATTGCCAATACCAGTGCGTACACGCAGAGCGGGCAAATGGCGTATCTGCTGAACAATCTGAAATGGGCCAACGATTACTTTATCAAGGCACATCCGTCCGCCAACGTGCTCTACGGCCAGGTGGGCGACGGCAGCACAGACCACGCCTTCTGGGGCCCGCCAGAGGTGATGCAGATGGCGCGCCCATCTTTCAAGATCGACGCGAGCTGCCCCGGCTCTGACCTGGCAGGCGAAACCGCCGCCGCGATGGCCGCGTCCTCAATGGTCTTCCAGGCCAGCAATCCGAGTTACGCCAGCACGCTGCTCACTCATGCCAAACAGCTCTACACCTTCGCTGATACGTATCGCGGCAAATACTCGGACTGCATCACCGCCGCGCAGGGCTACTATACCTCGTATAGCGGCTACAATGACGAGCTGGTCTGGGGCGCAATCTGGCTCTACAAGGCGACTGGCGATACTTCCTACCTGACCAAGGCCGAGAACTATTACGCCAATCTCAGCTTCCAGAATCAGACCTCCTTTCACTCTTACTCGTGGACAATCGGCTGGGACGATGTCTCCTATGGCTGCTATATCCTCCTGGCACAGCTCACGGGCCAGCAGCAGTATATGACTGACGCGCAGCATTTCCTTGACTGGTGGACCGTGGGCTTTAACGGCAGCGAGGTCAAGTATTCGCCCGGCGGCCTGGCCGTGCTCGATGTGTGGGGCACCCTGCGTTACGCGGCCAATACGGCCTTCCTGGCGCTGATCTACGCTGACTACCTGGGCACGGGCAACGCGCTCTACGCGCGCTATCACGATTTCGCGGTCAAGCAGATCAGTTACGTCCTGGGGGTCAACCCGCGCAACTGTAGCTACATGATCGGCTACGGCTCCTGTTATCCCCAGACACCACACCACCGGCGCTCGCATGACTCGTGGGATCAGAGCATCACTGATCCGACCTACCAGCGCCACATCCTCTACGGCGCGATGGTCGGCGGGCCAAACGATGGCACCGACAACTTTACCGACAACCGCCAGAGCTATCAGACCAACGAGCCCGCGGACGACTACAACGCCGCCCTGACCGGCGCGCTGGCCCGCCTCTACACAGAGTATGGCGGCATTCCCACCAATTCGTATCCCGACAAAGCGAAGGATGACGACGAAATCTACGTCACGGCCTCCATCAACAATTCGGGCAGCAACTTCACCGAGATCCAGGCCCACTTCATCAACAAAACCGGCTGGCCCGCCCGTGTCACCAGCAACCTCTCCCTGCGCTACTACTTCACGCTGGAGCCGGGCGTCACTCCCAGCATGATTAGCCTGAATCTCCAGTACACCGAATGCGGGAATCAGCTCAGCGGGCCGACGCAGTACTCAGGCAACATCTACTACATCACTGTCAGTTGCGCCGGCGTGCTGATCTATCCCGGCGGGCAGAGCAACTACCAGAAGCAGGTCCAATTCCGCATCACCAGTTCAGGCGCGTGGGACCCCAGCAATGACTGGTCCTACCAGGGCATCGCCGCGCAGGGCACAACCCCGGCCAAGGTCAGTAACATCGTCGTCTTCGACGGCAGCACCCAGGCCTGGGGCAATCCCCCCGGCGCCAGCGGCGTAACACCCACGCCCGGCATCACGCCAACCGCAGGCACCACGCCTACCCCATCGCCAACCGTTGGAACTACCCCCACGCCGTCACCAACCGTTGGCACCACGCCATCGCCGACTGTAGGCACAACACCCACGGTCAGCGGCTCCGCGTGTAGCGTGCATTATGCCATCACCAATCAGTGGCAGGGCGGCTTCGGGGCCACAATCACGATTACCAATACCGGCACAACCGCTATTAACGGCTGGAACCTGCAATTCTCGTTCGCCAACGGCCAGACCATCACTCAGCTCTGGAGCGGCTCGTACACGCAAACGGGCAGCGCGGTCACCATCACCAACCTCTCGTACAACGGCTCAATCGCTCCCGGAGCCACCCTCACCAGTCCGCCCGGCTTCAACGGCGCCTGGTCCGGCACCAACTCCGCGCCTACCTCCTTCAAACTCAATGGAGTCACCTGCGCGACAGTGTAGCCCATAGAACGCGGAAATTCCATACCACCAATCATGCACAATGGCATGATTGGTGGTATGGAACTCATGAATCTTCCTTTTATCCTCCAATTCTCTGTTTACAGTGGGGTACTGAAAAAGTGGCGCAGGACAAGGGAGCCCGCGCCCTGAGCCCAACTGGCTTCGGCGACGGAACCGATGATCAGTCGGAGCTGATCGCCCAGTTCAGAGAAGGTGTGCTTGCGCAGGGTGTCGCGCATGGCGGAGAAGAAGATGGTGTTGTCGCTTACATTGGGGCCGGTGAGGATGATACACTCGGGATTGAGCAGGTTGACAAGGGTGGCCAGGCCGCAGCCGAGCAGGTGACCGGCGTAGACGAAGATCTGGCGAAAAGGCGAGGACTCCTCTTGCGCGGCCTCGTGCAATTGCAGGGGCGTCAGATCACGTGGCAGCGCGGAATGACTGCTCTGGGCCTGGCAAAATTCGTAGTACGAGGCCAGCAAGCCCTGGTCGGAAACGTAGGCCTCCAGGCAACCGCGATTGCCGCATTCGCAGAGCCGGCCACCGGGAATAGAAGGGATATGTCCAAATTCGCCACCGCCGCCGCTCGCGCCCCGGTAGACCTCGCCATTGATAATCATGGCCAGGCCCACGCCCCTGCCCAGCGTGACCACCAGGAAATCGCGATACTGCTTGCCCAGGCCAAATAAAAGTTCGTAACTACCCAGGCAATTGATGATATTATCAATATAAACCGGCATCTCAAGCCGCTGGCTCAACAGGCTGCTGATGGGAAGATCGTGCCACTGGTGAATCCAGTCGTCAATGATACGCCCGCTCCGGGCCGCGATATAGCCGGGAAAACCACAGCCCAGGCCGAGGATTTTGTCGCGCGCAATGCCGCTGCGGGTGAGAAAGGTCTCCACACCTTCAGCCAGCGCTTCTACCAGCGTCTCAGCGGGCGCCCGTTTCTGCTGGCGCAGCGGCATGGCCCGGCTCTCGCTATACACAACCTCCCCGACGAGGTTCAAGATCCCCACGGCCACCGTCTCTTCCTCCACCAGACTCAGCCCCAGCACATAGCGCGCCTCAGGATAGAGTTCCAGTAGCCCCGCCTTGCGGCCAACGCTGGACTCCGCCACCCCCTGTTCAACAATCAGCCCCAATTCTAACAATTGAGCGGTCAGCGTAACCACAGTCGCCGAACTGAGTCCCGAAAGAGCCATGAGCCGGGTCCGCGCAACAGGAGCATAGACCCGTATCAGGTTTAACAGCGTATTCTGGTTCATCGCGCGCATCAATTTGCGATCAATCGCCGCAGCGGAGTGTGTCATTTTTTTAAGAATCCCTTCCGGTACATTACCTGCTGACTAATTAAACATAGTGTAAGGAAAAAGCCGCTCTCTGTCAATAATAGTTGACTTTCTTAGAAGAAGAACGGATATTTTATCGCGGATAACCGATATACTTGTTTTCATTACCTCTATATCTTGACAGAAGACGTTTTCTTTTTTATACTTTATTTGATTGGTGAGCGATGAAATAGAGGATTTCGCGGGCGGATATGATGTCTGCTCGCAGGCAGGGTGGGTGCGATCCCACCTGTTCATTATTCAAGGAAAGAATCGATATGAAAAGCAAGCAAGGATTGCTGCTGAAGAGAGGTTTGCCTCTCTGGTTCTCTGTGCTGGATTACCACAATGAATAGACGTAAACTGTATCCCTGGCTGGCCGCGTTTGCTCTGACTTTGAGCTGCGCGCTGGGTGTCTTCGCCACCAGCATTCTCTCGGCGGCCCACGCGGCTATCCCGGCTGCCGCTCCCTGTAGCGTGATTCAGGCGGCTGAACTGGCGGACAACTACTGGATCTCTACGCACCCGGCTACGTCGGTTACGAACAACTGGCAGGACGCGACCTTCCAGCAGGGAAATATCGCCCTGTATAATCTGACCAGGCATACCGCGTACTACAGCTATGCTGAACAGTGGGCGAAGAGCCACTCCTTCAAGCTCCAGAATGGCGGCTCCGGGCCGTTCTTCCCCGACTACCAGGCGGTGGGCCAGGCCTATCTGGACCTGTATACCATCGACCACAATCCCACGGAAATCGCCGATCTGCGCGCGCGCATTAAAGCCGAGGTGGCCAGCGTGGCCGCGGGCCATATTACCTACTGGAACTATGTAGACGCGCTCAATATGTCCATGCCGAACTTCGCGCGCCTGGGCGTGCTGGATAAGAGCTCGGCGGACCTGGCAACCATGCAGACGCTCTTCCAATACAATGAGCGGAAAGTCGGCGGACGCGGCCTCTACAATCCCGCCAACGGCCTGTGGTGGCGCGACGCGCATTATGTCAACACCACGACCTACTGGTCGCGCGGCGATGGCTGGGCGGTCATGGATCTGACCAAGGTGATCAGCGTGCTGCCAGCAACCGATCCACGCCGCGCGGCCTACGTGAGCATTTTTCAGCACACGGCTGCTGCTCTGCTGAAAACCCAGCGCAACGATGGCTTCTGGAACGTTGACCTTGGCAACCCCAGAGACTTCCCCGGACCCGAGAGCAGCGGCACGGCCTTCTTTACTCTGGGTCTGGCCTGGGGC
>DASVMX010000258.1:0-7808 GCA_036384215.1 Ktedonobacteraceae bacterium
GGTATTGTCTGCCTGGTAATTGCCATCATTACGGTTGGCGTGTTCGGTACATTATTCGCGCTGCGCGGCAGCCAGCCCCAGGCCACTCCGGTTGCGCAGGTCACTCCCACGCCCAGTCCAACCCCCAGCCCCACTCCTTCGCCCACCCCTTCACCCACTCCTACTATCGCGGTGACACCTACGCCTGCTCCTGACGCAAATTTCACCTGGTGCGGCTCCCAGTGTGCCCAGAATGGCTTTCAAATCGAGATCTACCAGGGCTGGAGTTCGCAGGCCACCAGCGATCAAGGTCTCCAGTTTGTCGGTTCTGATCCGGGCACCTACGCCTCTGTGAAGCTTCCGGCGAGCAGTTCTTCAACGGATGCTCTGCTCAATACTGACCTGCAGGAAGTCGCCAATCAGACTGGCGCTCAGCCGACGGCGGCACTCGGCGCGTGCCCGGCCAATCCGCCCATTGGCGGCAATAGCTGGACCTGCGGGACGACAACCCTGCAAAACTCGCAAGGTCAGGTCTTCCAGACTATCATCTACGCCACGATCTATCAAGGCAAAGCCTACGTAATCGAACTGGTGGGACCGCAAAGCTCGTTCGCGGACAGTCAGAACATGTATTTTACCCCTATGACGAACAGCTTCAAATTCGTTACGCCGGGTCAATAAGGTCAGCAGCGCGTCTGCCAGAATTTACGGTAGAAACTGTAAAGATTTCTTCTCCTTTGCTTTGCGCTCGCTTGTTCGCGCCCACCTGATTGGTGGTATCTAACAAATTGGGTGCGACTCACCTTGTTGCAAAGGGGACACCTGAGCACACCGGACGCGCTTGTCCGGTGTGGATGAGATGACAACAACCTGAGTCGCACCCTAACAAATTGAAGAATTTGACAAACGCGTAGACTTAGGATAAGCTACCTCGTCGGATGCCCTTGTGTTGAAAATAGGGCCTGTACATGCGTTGTACGATATGCAGATCTGGACCAGAGCAAGCTCGGCCAGGGGAGCCACGCACTCTGAACGCGCTTCGCGACAGATGAAGGCGCAATGCCCTGGCTCGTTCTTTGTGATATAACATACAGTATGCAGGCGCGTTTTCCCCGAGGAAGATATGCTCCGGGGATGAGCGCGCCAGGTTATGGGCGCTCCTGCTCAAAAACGTTCTCCCGCAAGGGATCGGCAGCGAAACAATCGGTACAGCGTGCCCACTCCTGGTTGTTAACCGGGCGCGCCGCAAATTGGTGGAAAAGGAACAACACTATGTCGGTACTGGCTATCATTGGGGCCCAATGGGGGGACGAAGGCAAAGGCAAGATCGTCGATGAATTGTCAATGCGCGCAGATTTTGTGGTGCGTTATCAGGGCGGTAGCAATGCCGGCCATCGCGTGGTCCATGAAAAAGGTGAATTTGCTTTCCGTCTCGTTCCCTCGGGGATTCTCTTCCCTAACACGACTTGCATTATCGGCAATGGCGTGGTGGTGGACCCCAAGGGACTGCTCATTGAAATTGAGGAGTTGCAAGCTCAGGGCATCGATACTTCCCACCTGTTTATTAGCGAACGCGCTCACGTGGTTATGCCATATCATTTCCTGCTGGATCGCCTGGAAGAGGAGGCCAGAGGCGCCGATAAGATCGGCAGCACGCAACGCGGCATCTCTCCCGCCTATGTCGATAAGCACGCGCGCATCGGCATTCGGATGGTAGACCTCCTCGATGTCGATGCTTTCCGCGCCAAGCTTGCTTCCATCCTCCAGCAGAAGAATCGCATGATTACCCAGATCTACGGCCAGCGTCCCCTCTCCCTCGAAGAAATCCACGGTGAATATTTCGGCTACGGCCAGCGCCTGCTCGCCCACATTGCCGATACGCAGATGATGCTCCACGAGGCGCTGTTTGAGCACAAAACTATCGTGCTGGAAGGCGCTCAGGGCGCGCTCCTGGATATCGATTTTGGCACCTACCCCTATGTAACGTCTTCGTCTACCATGGCCGCCAATGCCTCCAGCGGCGCGGGCCTGCCTCCCCATTCAATCGACCGCGTGGTCGGCGTCTATAAAGCCTATATCACCCGCGTCGGCAGCGGTCCGATGCCCACGGAACTGTTCGACGACAATGGCCAGCTCCTGCGCGACCGCGGGCACGAATTCGGCACCAACACCGGTCGCGACCGCCGCTGTGGCTGGTTCGACGCGGTGGCCGGGCGCTTTGTGGCGCACTTAAACGGCCTGACCTCGGCGGTAATCACTAAACTTGACGTGCTCGATACCCTGCCAGTGATTAAGATCTGCACCGCCTATCAACTGCGCGGGAAGCTTATTCAGAGCTTCCCGGCCACCCAGAGCGATCTGGCTGCCTGCGAGCCTGTCTACGAAGAAGTTGCAGGCTGGCAGTGCGATACCACCGGCGTCACGACCTACGACGAACTGCCCGCCGCTGCCAAGAACTACCTGAAACGTCTCGAAGAACTGCTCGAAACACCCATCTCCCTCGTCTCCGTCAGCCCCCAGCGTGGGCGCACCATCCAGGTCCAGGATGTGCTGGCCACCTCCGAACACGACGCTCGCTATCCGCGCAACGCCATAAAATAACAAGTCCATATTCACACTGGAGGCACAGCCGTGGTGCTGTGCCTCCAATACTTTTCATGAAGCGCAAGGCAAATTTGCTCAGGAAGATGTTGAGCTTCTCTTCAAAGGTTCTGAGTTTGCGAGCTGTCATTGTTCTTCCCTCGGAAATGCTACAGCGGCTTCTTCGCGATGGCGGACCCGCTGCGCGGATACTGCGGCGGGCAAGGCTTGACCTGCTCCCAGACGAGAATACGCCGGCCATCGTTCAGGCCGGGCAGGGTGACACGCTGATCGGCTTTCAGGACCAGCCCCAGCGCACGCGCCGCGCGTTCTCCCTGCTCAAGCTCGGCGGCCAGCTCGCCCTTCTTGGGCAGGAGAATCTGTCCGCCCACGCGACAGAAAGGCGCGGCATATTCCAGCAATACCGGCAGCGCCGCCACCGCTCGCGCGGTCACAAGGTCGAAGGTAGCGCGATAGACCGGTTGATGCGCAATCTCCTCGGCTCGCCCATGAATAGCTTCGATGCTGGACAGACCCAGCGTCTCGATCACGTGGCGCTGAAAAGCCACCTTCTTGCCCGTGGCCTCCAGCAGCACGATCTCCCACTGAGGCCGCGCTATCTTGAGCGGCAGACCTGGAAAGCCCGCGCCCGCGCCAATGTCCAGCAGCCGCGCCCGTTCCACAGCGCGCACTTCCAGTAGCGCCAGCGAGTCCAGAAAATGCTTGAGCAGCACCTCGACAGGCTCAGTTATCGCGGTCAGATTAACGCGCGTATTCCAATCCAGCAACTCCTCGCGCAAACGTAAAAACTGCGCCACACTCCCAGCGCCGGCCAGCCTCTCTAACTCTGCCAGCAATTCAGCCTCCGTTAATGACGGCTGCACTGGCTGGAGCGGTTGATCTGCTGGCTGTTGATCGGTATCTTTCTTCTGCATATAACTCTACGACAATGCTCAAAAGCATCTTTTCTAGCGATTTTTTCTGGGGCTTATTATAGCATGTTCTCGTAGAAGTCAGGGGAGTATTCCCCGAAGAAAGAACGCGCAATAAAACGGCCCACGGGCCGTTTTATTGCGCGTTCTTTCTTCGGGGAATACTCCCCGGACGTCTACGAGATGAGTTTGCGTTTGCTGTTCAGGTAGTCAACCAGGAGGTATTCTCCGAGGTTGTTTTTGTCAGCGAAGAAGGTTCGACCGTGGTTGATGGCGGAGAGCTGATTGACGAAGGCTACCATCCATTGATCATCTTCGAGCATGAAGGTGTTGATGGTGATACCATCGCGCGTGCAGCGCTGAACCTCCAATAAGGCCTGCTGTTCGGCGTAGGGATTGGGCGGATAGCCAAAATTCCATTCGCCGTCTTCGTACCAGACGGTTGGGCCGCCATCGGTGATCAGTATGATCTGCTTATTGACGCCGTGCTGGCGCGCGAGCAGTTGACGCGACAACATGAGGCCGTGCGCCAGGTTGGTGCCAGTGCTGTTGTCGTGGCGACTCATTTCGATCAGTTCCTGCGCCTTAAATTCGCGCGCGATGTACGAGAAGCCGACAACGAACAGGTTGTCGCGCGGATACTGCGAGCGGATCAGGCTCTCCAGGGCAACGGCGACCTTTTTCGCGGCCTGCTGGCAGCCGTTGTAGACCATGCTCATGCTCAGGTCGATCATGAGAACGGTAGAGGATTGTGTGGTGAACTCTGTGCGGTAAACCTCGAAATCCTCTTTCTGCAACTGCACCGGAGTACCGACTCCGCGCCGATGGACGGCGTTCATCAGTGTTTTCTCCAGGTCGAGCAGGAAGGGGTCGCCAAACTGGTAGGCTTTGCTCTCGTCTGTGCGCTCTCCGCCAGTTCCGCGGAAGGGGCTCATATGACGTCCAAAGCCATCGCGTTTGAGCTTGTTGAAAATGTCCTGTAGGGCCTTCTGGCCGATCTTGCGGATACCGCGCGCGGTGAGTTCCCAGCGGTTGCCCCGCTTCTGAATATAGCCAGCCTCTTCGAGCGTGCGCATCAGCTCTTTGAGCTGTTCTACAGACTGATATTCGCTGTCACCCAGCAGGTTCTTGACCATCTCGCTGTCGATGGCCTCCAGATTGTCCATACGCCGGGCTTCCTGAAATTGATCCTCCAGACCTTCCATCTGCTGGAGACGGCCCATCATGCGCATGGCTTCGTTGAAGGGCAGGGTCTCGTTGCCTCGGAAGGGGAAACGTGTGCGGTAGTTCTCCATTGGCGCGGCGGCTTCGAGATTTTGCATCAACTCCATCATGTCGACGCGAATGCGATCGTCGCCGAGCATCTGTTCCATCAGGTCCGACAGTTCCTGGCGCTGGTCGGGCGAGAGGTTGTCCAGGATGCCCTGCATGGCGGCCTGCTGCTGGCGCATCTGCTCGATCAGGTCGTCGAGCGAGTTGACGCCGGGGAAGTAGTCGCCATATTTCTGCATGAAGGAGTCGAAATCCGGCTCCAGACCTTCCTGGCGCTCGCGCAGCATTTTGTTCAGATCGCGAATCATTTCGCGCATGCGCGCAATATCCTCTGGAGTCATATTTTGCAGCGATTGCTGCATCCCCTGGAAAAATTGCTGCATCATCTGCTGCTGCAGGCCCGCCAGGAGCTCCTGGAATTTCTCACGCGCCTGGTCGTCCATGAAGTCGTAATCACTGAGCTGCTTGATCTGGCCAGGCACGTCGCCGGGCAGTTGATCCAGGAAGTCCTGCTTGCGTTTGGCGATCATCTCCAGCATACGCTGGCGCTGCTCCGGCGTCAGGTTTTCACCGGACTCTCCACCCTGGCCGGACTGGCCGGGTTGACCAGATTGGCCTGCCTGAGCGGATTGGCCTTGCTGCTCGGAGTCGGAGGGCTGGCCCTCCTGCTCCGCGCCGGACGCGGCTGCCTGTTCTTCGCGTTCGCGCTGATAGCGCTCGCGCAGTTGCTTGAGCCGTTCCTTGATATCGTCGGAGAGCGGTGCTTCTGAGGACTGGCCCTCTGGCGCGCCCTCGCCGCTTTGCGGCCGGGCGTTGTTAGAAGGCGAACCATCCTGGGATGACTGCTCCTGGTTCTGTTCGGGATTGTCCAGGCGGCGCTGGATGCCCGCGCGCTCCAGTTGCTTGATCTCCTCAAGCTTCTGGCGCAGATCGTCCATGACGCCCGAGGCCATGTTGTAGCGATTGAGCTGCTGCTGGCGCTGGTTGCGCATACGTTCCATCAGTTCGCGCAAGCCCATGGTCCGCCGCCCGTCGTCGGTGCGCACACCCTCCTGCATCAGACGCCGCAGCGCCTGTTGTAGATTGCCGTCCTCTACATAGTCGTCGGCCAGCGCGTTGAGAATATCGTCAGCGTCAAGTCCTTCAATACGCTGCGTGCCGTCCCAACGCGAATAGCCATAGCGATTCTTTCGAAAGCGATTAAACATGCCACGGTTCCTTATCGCAAAAAACACTTGACATTTTCGGCTTTTCTCCTATCCTCAGCAAAGCATGGGCCTGGCTGAAACGACCAATCGATCCGTTTGAGGATACTGAAATTATCGCCGATAGCGAGTTTTGCCGTTAACCTCATCCTTATTAAGACGCCGGTTGAGATGCAGGCCTTCGAGAATAAACTCCACCGCCGAAGCGATGCCCGCGGGGCCGCCTTTGCGCGCGTCCAGTTTATCCACTGCCTTGCTCAGCCCTCCTACACGCGAGAGCTGGTTGACGTATTCCATGGAGGGCTGCTCGTCGCCAACCTGGACGTTGAGCCCGCGCTCGAAGCCTGAGATCAGTTGCTCAAATTCGCGATTCTCGAAATACTCGCCAAAGACTTCCAGGATCGCTGTGTTAATGAGTTTCTGTACAACGCGCTCTTCTTTGACATCGCCCACGGCGTCCAGCTCGATCTTGCCGCAGGTCGAGGCCATGATAGCGGGCAAATCACTGATGCGCGGGGCGACCTGGCGCTCTTTCAAGCGCAGGGCGCGGCGACTGGCGTTGCTCAGGACGTTTTCGTAGTTGGAGATCGAGACGCGCACGCTTACGCCGGAGCGCTGGCTGATGTCATTGCTCTTGCGCGCCAGGTGCGTGACCTGGGCAATAACTTCCTTCATGAACTGCGGCACGACCACTTCCAGGTTGTCGCTGTTGAAGTGATTGCTCTCCGTTTCCATGATGTTGATCTCGTGCTCCAGCACGTAGGGATAATGGGTGCGAATTTCCGAACCCACGCGGTCTTTGAGCGGCGTGATGATGCGCCCGCGGTTGGTATAGTCCTCCGGGTTGGCGCTGGCGACGACGTAGACATCGAGCGGCAGGCGAATTTTATAGCCGCGAATCTGCACATCGCGCTCTTCCATAATATTCAGCAAGCCGACCTGAATGCGCTCGGCAAGGTCGGGCAATTCGTTAATACAAAAGATGCCGCGATTGGTACGCGGGATCATGCCATAATGAATGGTCAGTTCGTCCGAGAGATAGCGCCCCTCGGCCACGCGCACGGGATCGACCTCGCCGATCAGATCCGAAATCGTGATATCAGGCGTGGCCAGCTTTTCGCCGTAGCGGCGATCACGCGCCAACCAGGCGATCTCCACCTCATCGCCCTGTTCCGCAACCTTGGCGAGGCAGGCTTTACAGATCGGCTCATAGGGGCTATCGTTAATCTCACAACCAGCAATTACCGGGACCTCGTCATCCAGCAAATTGGCCAGGCTGCGAGCCATACGCGTCTTGGCCTGACCGCGTTCGCCCAGGAAAATGATATCCTGCCCGGAGAGAATAGCGTTCTCAATCTGTGGGATCACCGTGTCTTCGTAACCCACAATGCCAGGAAACAGGTCTTCCCCATCCCGAATCTTCTGAATCAGATTTTTGCGCATCTCCTCTTTGACCGAGAGAACTTTATATCCACTGGCGCGCAACTCGCCAATTGTGCGAGGTCGGGTAGTAATGGTCATACTCGTTATTCTGCAACCTTTCTTGGGGGTGGCTTGCAAGCTTTACCGTCAAGGGGTCCGGGGGCACAGAGACAACAACAGATCTGCCCTCCCATGACTGCCAACAACGCCGAACAGGTGGAACCAACCATCATTCTACCTCCTCGCCCACGAAAGCGCAAGAGTTACCGCTGAGATCAGCAGGGCTGTTGCAAGATCTTTCTCGCCGCCTGCGGCGGCTCGCAGAAAGAGAGAAAAGAGGTTTTTTGCGGGGACTGGCTCCTTGTTCCGAGCGGGCAAGTTGCTTGATCGCACCTTTCTTCGCTCGCTCGGAAAGGAA
>DASVMX010000259.1:0-17456 GCA_036384215.1 Ktedonobacteraceae bacterium
GTGGCTTTGCGCCTGCGGCGCAAAGCCACAACTATTGAGAATCCCTGTACTTTATACCGGAATCAACTAATACTTTTTGCGATTATTCACGCTCTTGGGGCGCAAGACTTCTCAGCACCTGCGGTGCTTCGCAGGTGCTGAGAAGTCACGTTGTAACTTGAGTACGTATTTTTATCTAGACAGAGGAGAAGATATCCCCTTCATTATGTATCAATTTTAGGAGAACAATGGTGATTCTGGAAAAACGTCCATCGATTGCTACAAAGGTCTGGTCCTGCTTACTGGCGATGAGTTTTCTCGTAGTGTTGACGGCGTGTGGCGGCACCGCCAATAGCCCGGCGCCAACGCCAACCACAGCTCCAACGATTGCGCCAACGCCAACGCCGACCACAGTTCCAACGGATACTCCCACCGCTGCTACCACGAACAATGAAAACAGTATCTCCGTGCTCAATTTTGCCTTCACCCCGGCCAGTCTGACCGTGAAAGTCGGGACCAAAGTAACCTGGACGAATAACGGCAGCGTGACTCATACAGTCACAGCGAACCAGGGCGCGTTCGATTCGGGCGCTCTTGCTCCGGGGAAAACTTTTAGCTTTACTTTCACAAAAGCTGGCACATATAGCTACCACTGCACTATTCACCGCGCGATGATAGCGACAATTGTGGTGCAGTAACGACCCCGATACGGTTCAATCAATATCCTTCGATGAAGGCTGTCGCTCCATCCACTTTCTGGCTTATCTGAAAGGTATTGGGGTCGCGGCTCCGGTGCTATGTTGTTCTAAAAAGGCGGGTAGGCATTCTGGACGAGTGTATCGAACGCGGCCTGGAACCAGGAGCCTGAGATAGGAGCGTTGGCCATAGCGCCTGTGTTTTGCGCGTTGCTACTGGATGTTGGGGCGCACATGCTATCAGGGCTCTGTCCTGAGGGATTCTGCCTCCCTCTGGGGATCAGCGTACCTGTGCCGTCAGAGAGGCCGGGCTGTTTGATCCACACAAAGGCGGAGATACCGCTGATCGGGTTGGCCTGCGGGCGAGCGCCGATGCCACCGGGCTGATTGCACCAGTCGTTTCGTTTGAAGCGTCTGTCGATCCTGGTCTCATTCACGAAGGTATTCAGATCTTTTGAGGCTCCTGGACCTGACGGGCGGGCGGGACCTCCCCAGCCGTTGCGCGAGGTATCTATCAACATACCGATACTGCCTGAAAAACCGGCAGCTATGAATGCATTGCGCATAGCACGATCATATGTGAGCATATCAACATACGGGTTCCCCAGATAGAACGTCGCGGAGCGAACTGGCTTGCCACCGACTACCTGGTTAGCTGTCAGATAGGGCTCGCTGGTCGGGACGTAATTGTCTATGTTGCTGACAAAACCGTCTATGCTCTTTACTCCGGCTGCCGTTCCCTTGATGATGGTGGCAATCAGAGAGACAGTGAACCGAAAACGATCATTCCAGCCAAGCCAGTCAGGGTGGGCGATATCAATATAATTGTACACGTTTGGAAGCGCGTGTAACTTGTTTAGCGCGTACTGGATGCCCAGGATATAGGTGCTGCTGGCGGCGACACACCTGGCGATCTTTATGCCTGTTACCAGCGTTGGCAGTATGTTCGGCTCGATGATTGCCACGACTCGCAGGTTGTGATACCTGGCCTGTTTGAGCGTAGCTGTGATCGTATCGATATATGACGACTCGTATGTGCGCAGGCCGTTGCGTGCGATGTGCAATTCACTGTTAGATGCGGGATTTGCGCACTCGCGGTCGGGCAAGTCAGCGAGAACAAGCGTGATTACAATCGGCAGTTTGCTACTGGCAGCCTGAGTTTCCGCGGCGTCCAGGCGCCCTTTCAGGCCTTTAGAGCCGTTGGCTCCGCCTTTTACTGCCGCGATGCTGGAGAGCCAGACTGCTGTCGAGTACTGAGCAACCCTGGCTTCCTGTCGTCCAAGCGCGCCGCCAACCTGCCTGGCGCCCGCTTTGACTTTTGCTGCCCAGTCAGAGTTGATAAATCCTTGAGCCCCGGCATATGGGTTCGTTACATGCTCAATGGGAAGTGTCGTGTCCCGTTGAGTCGGAAAAGCGGGCGAGGGAGCGGCGTTCCCGGAACTTCCAGAGGCGGCGATGCTTCTGAAAAGCAGTGTGCCGCCGCCTGTCAGAACAACCAGTGCCAGCAGAATAAGCAGCAGAGTCTTGCGCGGGGGAGAGATGTTTCCGGGCCTGCTGGTCTCCTGACGGATTGGCGGCCTGGATGGCATAGCTGGTAATCCAGGTGCTGATGCGTGGCGCGGCGGAGAGCCAGTGTTTGGATTTCCTGGCATAGGTGATGCTGAGCCTGCTGGCAGATTGATCGTTTGAATAGCGTTGCTTGCGTTATCGGCGTCAGAAATGCCGGTTTGGGGCGGTGTTGCCGGTCGCACCGCGGGTCGCTTATCCGTGTCAACCTCGGTCTCAGAATGAGAGAGAGGAATAGATGGCCTGGCGATAAAAGTAGCGTCAGGGTCTGCATCGGCAAGAGTGTGCAGCACATCGGGGAGCGGCGTGGCGGGAGGCGAAAGGGTAGCGTCGGGGTCTGCATCGGCAGAGGTGAGTGATGGCCTGGCAATAAGGGTGGCGTCGGGATCAGCATCGGCAGGGATCTGCCGTTGTTCGCCGGGGTTAAACGTTTCCGCGGATTGGAGAGGCGTTACCGGGGCCATGGATGGGCGCTGCTCTCCAGGTTGCACGTCGAGAGCAGGCTGAGACGCAGGCGCGTTTTCGGCCTGGGGAAGTATTGTCATTGGCATAGATGGGTGGAGATGAGGCAGTGGAGCAGACTGCACGCCGGGTGCCGGGTAGGGAGGAGCAACCGCCAGTGGCGCATCCAGACCGGGGGGAAGCAGTGGCGCTGGTTGAGCTGACTGCTGCTCTGGCTGAAGAGGCGTGACAGCGTTTGATGGGGCATATGAGAGGCGATGAGGCTGGAAGCCTGATTGACCTGCGGGGAGTACTTGAAAACGTGCAAATTCTCGCCCGAAGGCGCGAATAGACGGGAAACGCTTCGCCGGTTCCTTGGCAAGGGCGCGTTTGAAAATTTTATCAATGGCTGAATCGAGCTGGGGGTTCAGGTGACTGGGCGCGGGCGGCTGCACTTCCTGGTGCTGGTAGATAATTTGTCCCAGCGCTCCTTGAAAGGGGAATATACCAGTGAGCAGGTAAAAGGCCATAACTGCCAGCGCGTACTGGTCGCTGGCGGGAACTGCGCGGCCATTCCACTTTTCGGGGGCCAGATAGGGCGAGGTGCTGCGTACATAATGACTCTGGCTCAAACCCTGGCTGGAGGTTGCCGCGAAAAACGGCGCTATGCCAAAATCAGCGAGCAGAAGATCGGGAAATCCGCCGAGTTGAGAAGAAGGCGCGCTGAGCAAAAAGTTGGATGGTTTGATATCCTGGTGAATCACGCCACGTTCATGGGCATAATGCAGTACTTCGGCGGTCTGGGCAAGGAAGCTAAAGATAAAAGAAGGAAAAAGGGCAGCGCGATTGTGCGCCTGAGAGAGCCAATCCGCCAATGAGCCAGCGGGATAGTGTGGCATAGTCAGATACGCGTAAGATACTTGCTGGCCTCTTTCCAGGCCGAAATCAAGCACGGGCACGATGCGAGGATGAGTAAGGTGCGCGATGGCTTGCATTTGATCGATAAAAAGCTTTTCCATGCGCCGGGTAAGTGTCTCATTCCCCTGAAATGCGTCATCAATACGCACAACTTTCACAACAACCTCGCGCAGTGTACGCGTGTCTCTGGCCAGATAGGTCATGCCCGTTCCACCGCTGCCAATCTGGCGCAGAAGCTGGTAGTGTCTCAGGGGGGCATATACGAGCGACATAGAGTATTTCTCCTGGTATGAAAAGCCTGACTATGCTTCAAAAGTGCGGAGCATAAAGTAAATCTGATAGTTTTATGCGTAGTATAGCATGTTTATCTGATAGATAGTGACAACTTCGGAACAGTATGCAGGGACAATTCTAAGAAAATGGTCATTTTCGGCTATTGATAGACGCTTTTATTCTGTGAGGGGAACCATAATTCCACTCGCGACCAGACAGGTAGAAGGGAAGAGCTTTTATGGAATCAGAAACAGACGACACTGCCTCCAACAAACATAAAGCGGAGGCAGATGATCCGCGCATGCCGGGCGAGGCACAGCCACGCCGCTGGCACTCAGGGACGATAGACCGGGATCACGGGGAGATATCGGAGATTGTCCGCGGCCTGTTCAGGCACATGCGGCTGCCCTGGCTCATGCAACACCATGCCAGAACGCCTGTCCTGGCGCTCTTTAGCTTTATCAGTGGCTGTATCAGCATCGGATTAATGGCGGTGTTAGCGCTGGCAATGAGGTCGCCATTCGTTTTTCCCTCGTTAGGGCCGACAGCGTTCCTCTTTTTCTATACGCCGCGCGCGCCCAGTGCTTCGCCGCGCAACACGCTGATAGGGCACACCATTGGCGTGCTGGCGGGCTATGCCAGCTTGCTCATTACCGGTCTGACCGCGGCGGGTCCGGCCCTGGCGGTCGGCGTGACCTGGCCCCGCGTGATTGCCGCCGCGCTCTCGTTGGGATTGACTGCTGGCTTGATGATCTTATGCAAATCGCCCCACCCTCCCGCGGGCGCAACCACGCTGATTATTTCTCTGGGCATCCTGACCCAACCCTGGCAACTGGCGCTGTTGCTGGTGGCAGTAGTCTTGCTCACCATCCAGGCCTTCGCGATAAACCGGCTCGCGGGCATCCCCTATCCGCTCTGGAATCCGCTCAAGGAAAAGGGAGAAACGCCAGGATAACTGTCACCCGCACCATAATCAGCGTGTTTCTGTCTCCTCAACCCATCAATGCATAACCCCTGTCAGGTGGAGAACCAACCAGACGAGCAGGGCGATTACTATCAGCGCGAGCGTGATGAGCATCGCGCTTGCGAGACCGCGACAGGCTCCAAGCGGATCACCCTGGGGCAGTGGAGGATTTTCTGACATCGGCTCTCTCCAGTTTCTCATCGTCTGTTCTATCTTACTGCATTCGCCAGCCTCTGTACAGAGAAGGTACTGGCGGTTCAGGGCTTCTCAAAAGTTGTGGCTTTGCGCCTGCGGCGCAGCCACGAGAGTACGGCCAGCAGTGTCAAACGGAGTGGCTTGGGATGGGCGCGTAGCCTGGATGGTTCCTCAATGCTTGCCCGATTGCGATAGACCATCAGCGCTCTGCGCGCCAGCCCTGGAAACAAATTATCGGGGATTACCGGCTATGTGCTCACACCTGGCCCTGCCGGCACATTTCCTGCCCTCTCTGTCGTTCAGCCCTGCTGTGCCCCCCATATCATTGTCAAAAACACCAGTGCCTTCGTGCTGCGAGATCAACCAGCGGCGCCGACGCTGGGACAAGTACAGCAGGCAGAGGTGCAGCTACGACCAATTGTTGCTCTCACGATTGACGCTTGTACGAATGAGTCCTATACTTGGTGACGGAGAGGAGAGCCACACCTCTTTTGCTTGCCTCTCGTCATCACCTTTTAAATGTGGAGAGAGCAGCATGCAAGAACAACGGAACCAGTCCTATCCTGCGAACACAGGTCCTCATGCCAATCTGAGTGAGGACGACAAGAAAAAGCGCCTGGACGTGATGGTGCGCATCTGGCAGGGGGAGACGGAGAAGCGTATTGAGCGCGAGGGTTATCGTCCTTTTCTCCAGGCTGTGGGCCTGGACGAATATCGTTACTCGGTCTGGTTGCGTTTCCCTGAATGGGAACGCTCCGCTGTGGTTGGCCAGGTGATCACCTTGGGTCGTTCTGCCAGCGGTGCGCCAGAGGATCCCGCTCTCTTTACCTCCTGGCGTCACGATCCTCTGCTCAAAGCGCTGCCTGACTGGAAACAACAACTGCCTAATGAAAATGTTTTCAATATTTCTGTGCGTATCACCCCTGGTGGTCTCGGCGAGGGGACCAGATGGGCCATGGTTATGCCCAAAGAAATGATCGGGCGCTATCGGCCTGGATGGCCAACGCAGCAACATTGGGTGGACTGGACCCGCACATTTGATTGGCTTTCGTTGGCCATTCCGTTTCTTCGCCAGATGCTGGATACGCTGGAGAAAGAGTGACGGAGAAAGGTGTCAGCAGCATGCTTTCGGTTATTTGAGAGCGAGTGCTCCTATCATCTCTCACCCTAAAATCCTCATGAGATCAGGCAAGACGCGGGTTATGTCTGTTAATATTATTTCAATTGTTTCAGTCACCAGGCCAATCACCGTCACCAGCACCCCAAATAGAATGCGCTGATGACCAGAGCCGCTTGAAAGGGGCTGGCGTGAAACTGTCCTACGACAAAGATGGGTAAAATCGGGATAATCTCCAACTCGCTGCGTGGGGTGAGATGTTTCACCCTGCTCAGGATCGTGATTCCGAGCTTGCGTCCTCGTATCGGTAGACTATTGTACGTTCCATCCTGCGCAGCGTGAGGTTGACCTCCTGCGCGCGGTAAAGGGCCCGCCACCATAACGGGAATCGGGAAAACGCGACCAGTTCGCTTGGTCTGAATTCCTTGATCAGTTCAAGCTTTGGCTCAAGCTGCTTGATGTCCTGGGGATCATCAAGGCCCCACTTGTAGGTGGCACCCGTGCCCCCGACGTTCGAGCCCGCTCTTTTCACAATCCACGGATTGCAGATGTCGAAGATCATCTGACCGCCGGGAAAGTGAGCGACCACCGCATTGAGGAGTGCTTTCACTTCCGTTTCGCTCAGGTAGTGCAGCACCCCCTCGGCGAGAAGCAGCGCGGGTCGATCTCGTGGAACCTCGTCCAACCAGCGCAAATCCGAGAGCGGCGCACCGATCAAGTGATAGGTGTCCCGTTCGGGAAACAGGTGGCGGCGCAGGTCGATCACATCGGGGTAATCCACGTCGAACCAACTGACTGAAGCCGGCGGATCAACTCGGAAAACCCGGCTGTCCATGCCGCAGCCCAGGTGCAGCACCACAGCATCCGGGTGCTCTGCCAGATAGCGGGTCGTCAGCAGATCGAAGGTTGCGGCGCGGGTCGCAATAATCGTGCACCCGACATTCCCGATCAGTCTCCAGCCGATTCCCCCGAAGCGCTTGCGGATATCGTAATCGATATGCTGCATCGCTTCTTCCGCCCATGGGTCGCGCAAGATCGGATTCTTCCATTGGCTCTGGATAGCTCGACCGTTCAAGGTCATGAGCATCGTTTCTTTTTCTTTGGTGAAGTGGATCTTCTCAGGTGTCATTGGTTGCTCCCTTCAGTAAACTGTGCCTGCACCTCTTCGATTTTCCGGCGCATCAGCGCTTTCCCGGCTTCGAGGTTCGCCCCTGCTTTCGGCGTGAGCAAGCAATCGCAGAGCCCGGCCACTGTTTCCACTAACTCATCAAAAGATGGCTGGTCCGGCCTGTTGGAGTCATCGAGAGGTGTCCTTGTGTGAGAAGAGAGGGCGGCAAGGATGGAAGGAGTCAGCGCATCCAGGATGAAAGCCATGGCCCTCGTGTTGATGTCCTGACGAACGACTCCGACCTCTTGCATCGCCTGGAGATACTCCCGTGTCGGACCAGGATCAGGCGGCCAATGGGCGAAGAAATTGCCTGGCCTGGTGAGATATTTGCCAAACGTCTGCTCATCTCGCGTATACATCGCAGCCATCAATGGTAACTGCTTGAGGGCAGCGAGCAGACCCCGATAGACGCTGGCGACTGTGCCCCCTAGAGGATCACTCTCTTGATAGTGATTCCAGATTTCCGCATAGATGTTCAATTCCCGGCGCAGGAGGGCTTCTACCAGGGCATCCTTGGAAGGAAACAAGAGATAGACCAGTCTGCGGTTTAAGCCGACAGCATCTGCCACATCGCTCATCGTCACTTTGTTGTACCCATGCCGAAGCAGCAGTTCAGCGGTCATATCGAAGATGGCCCGTTCGCGTGCTTTCTCATCAATGCCCATGACTTCTCACTTTCACAAAATTTGTTCATTCGTTACTTATGATAGCTTCGCTTCCGTTGGGTGTCAAGACTTCTGGCGGATTCTCCGACATCACCGCAAGCGTGCCGGTTGAATTGCTCTTCCAGCCAGGAGATGACCACATCCAGACCTGTTCCATTTTTCAAATTGGTGAACACTGTTGGCAATGTGCCACGTTTGGCATGTGCATCCCGCTCCATAACCTCTAGCGAAGCGCCGACGTGCGGGGCAAGGTCAATTTTGTTAATTACCAGCAGGTCTGCACGGGTAATGCCAGGACCTCCTTTGCGCGGAATCTTATCGCCGCCAGCCACGTCGATGACGTAGATCGAGACATCGACCAGTTCAGGACTGAAAGCCGCCGCGAGGTTATCGCCCCCGCTTTCGACAAAAACCAGTTCCAGCCCGGCCAGGCTCTCCTCAAGATCCGCGATTGCCTCCAGATTCATCGAAGCATCCTCGCGAATAGCGGAATGAGGGCAGCCGCCAGTTTCGACCCCTCGCACGCGTTCCAGGGGCAGCGTGCCCTGGCGCAGAAGGAACTCCGCGTCCTCGCGCGTATAGATATCATTTGTCACTACCGCCAGATTAAAACGTGGCCAGAGTTGTTTGCTCAAGCAGTCGAGCAAAGCCGTCTTGCCACTGCCAACAGGTCCAGCAACTCCCACGCGGAATGCCCTCGTTGTCGTCGTCATAAATTTGATCCCCCGGCCTTTCTACGCTTTTGCTACGAAACAATCTAAAACAAAAAGTATCGCTGCGCCATTGGCAACTCTCTGGCTGGCTCACAGGTAAGCAATGCACCATCGGCCCGCACTTCGTAGGTTTCAGGGTCAACCTCGATGTGGGGCATGGCGTCGTTATGAACCATATGCGCTTTTCCGATAGAGCGACATTGAGAGACTGCAACGGCTGTTTTACGCAGTCCCAGCTTTTCAGGAACGCCTTCCTCCAGAGCTGCCTGGGAGACAAAACTCAGGCTGGTAGCCGCTGTTGCTCCCCCGAAGGCCCCAAACATGGGCCGATAGAAGACTGGCTGGGGTGTAGGAATGGAGGCATTGGCATCTCCCATGGCGCTCCACGCGATAAAGCCCCCTTTGACGATCAACTCTGGCTTCACACCAAAGAACGCGGGCTTCCAGAGCACCAGGTCGGCAAGCTTACCAGGTTCAATGGAACCTGCATGCTGCGCGATACCATGGGTGATAGCAGGATTGATGGTATATTTGGAGATATAGCGTTTGACACGCTGGTTGTCGTTGCGCGCCGAGTCCTGGGGGAGCGGGCCGCGCTGGACTTTCATTTTGTGCGCTGTCTGCCAGGTGCGCGTTACCACCTCCCCGATACGCCCCATCGCCTGTGAATCGCTGGACATCATGCTAAATACGCCCAGATCGTGGAGAATATCCTCGGCGGCGATGGTCTCCGGGCGAATACGGCTCTCGGCAAAGGCGACATCTTCGGGTACATTGGGATTAAGGTGGTGGCAAACCATCAACATATCCAGGTGCTCGGCAATGGTATTGGTCGTAAAAGGCATGGTAGGATTGGTCGAGGAGGGCAGGATATTGTTAAGAGAAGCCATGCGGATAATATCAGGCGCGTGCCCTCCACCCGCCCCCTCGGTATGATAGGTATGGATGGTCCGCCCCGCAATGGCCGCGATTGTATCCTCTACAAAACCAGCTTCGTTGATCGTATCAGTGTGGATTGCTACCTGCACGTCATAGGCATCCGCTACCCGCAAACAGGCATCAATCGCCGCTGGTGTGGTTCCCCAGTCCTCGTGCAGCTTGAGACCACAGGCGCCAGCGCACAATTGTTCCGCCAGCGGTTCCACTGTTGAGGTATTGCCCTTGCCCAGAAAGCCAAAATTCAAGGGCCAGTGTTCGGAGGACTGGAGCATGCGCGCGAGATTCCAGGCTCCGGGCGTACACGTTGTCGCGTTTGTACCAGTCGCCGGTCCTGTGCCACCCCCAAGCATGGTTGTAATTCCATTGGAGAGTGCCTCGTAGATTTGTTGGGGAGAAATAAAGTGAATATGTGAATCAATTCCCCCCGCCGTGACCAGTAGATGTTCGCCCGCGATCACCTCGGTCGCCGCGCCCACTACTAACTGAGGATCAACGCCTTCCATGGTATCGGGATTGCCAGCTTTGCCAACCTTGACGATCCGACCATCTTTCACGCCAATATCGCCCTTCACAATCCCCCAGTGGTCGAGAATGATCGCATTGGTAATCACCAGGTCGAGCGCGCCGTTCATCTCCTCGCGCGTAGCACGGCTGCTCTGACCCATCCCATCGCGGATCACCTTTCCTCCTCCAAATGTAATCTCGTCGCCATAGGCGGTGTAGTCACGCTCAATTTCAACAATCAATTCGGTATCTGCCAGGCGCACGCGATCCCCGGTCGTCGGACCATACAGGTCAGCGTAGGTCTGGCGCGGTATTTGTAAGCTCATACCCATTCTCCTCTTGCTACAGGGAAGCGCTATCTTTCCTATTATGCCCATCCGTCACGCGAGCATCGCCTGGCGTGACCAGTTGCCCTTCTTTTTCTTTCCCAGCGTCAAAGGGCAGCAGGGAACCGTTCACTTTTCCATTGTGCCCATATACCACGTGAGCGCCGCCCAACGCGACCAGTTGCACCTCTTTTTCTTCCCCTGGCTCAAAGCGCACCGCGGTACCTGCTGGAATGTTTAAACGCATCCCATACGCGGCAGTGCGCTCGAAAGTCAGCGCGGAATTGACTTCAAAAAAGTGATAGTGGCTGCCAACCTGGATCGGACGGTCGCCAGTGTGTTGAATAAGCAGTGTAATTGTCGCTCGTCCGGCATTCGCCTGGATCTCGCCCGCGGCGGTATCAAGCAGGTATTCTCCTGGCTTCATGCTTCCCTCTCTTTCTGGCCTATCCTCACAAACGTGGTCAGCGGATGGGATCGTGGACAGTCACCAGCTTGGTGCCATCAGGAAACGTCGCCTCGACCTGTACATCATGAACCATCTCCGCAATGCCGTCCATCACATCCTCGCGGCGCAGGATCGTCGTGCCAAAGGTCATGATCTCGGCTACACTTTTGCCATCGCGCGCTGCCTCCATAATTTCAGAAGTAATGATTGCAATGGCCTCCGGGTAGTTGAGCTTGAGGCCACGCGCCTGGCGTTTGCGCGCCAGTTCCGCGGCCATGTAAACCAGGAGCTTATCTTGTTCCCTTTGAGTAAGATTCACGTAGACTCTCCTTCTCTATCCTTCCAATTCTTTCCAAAATGAGGCTAATAGACTTTACGTGGCGACACGGCATCCTCGTCATAGAGCGCGCGCTTCGCTGCTTTCCAGAAAGCCAGCAGGCCAGGCGCAATATCATAGCCGCGTGTGCTGGCCGCGCGCACCAGCAGGCCATGAGCTACCAGCGCGCTTACGCCCCAGACAATTTCCCCCGGACGACTTTGCTGTTGCGCCAGCTCGCCCAGACTTTGTTCCAGTTGCAGCCAGCTCGCCGCGGGCAGTCCAACCCGGCAAATAAAGAAGCTGGTATGATAGCGAAACGCACCCAGGCGAGCAACGGACGCCATGCTGGCATGCCCTGACTCCAATTTAAAGCACTCACAGGCTACCGGACAGCCGGCGGCGAGGATGGTCAAATCGCTCTGCAACAGATCGTAGGCAAAACACTCGCCGCGTGCCAGGCGACCCGGCGCGATGGTTTCCCACCAGAAAAGCCCGGCGTCCTGCGCCAGCTCAATACGGGTACTCTGCTGGTAGCGCGAGCCCGCGAAAGGAATGAGCTGGTCAGGAAGATATTCCAGCACGCCACCCGCTCCCACACGTACCCGACAGGTCTGGCGCGCCGGAGGCGACGCGTCACGACAGCGATAGACGCGAGTCGCGCTGGTCGTTGTCAACTGCGCCCGCGCGCCCGGTCCCAGCTCGATATCCAGTGCGAGCTGATCCCCACCCAGAACCCCTCCTGAGAGATTATGGAGGTGAAGCAGCGCGCTGCCATCCACCCGCGGAAAAGCACGAACCACACGCAGCGGCGGCTCCTGTTCACTGGCCCGCAGGATGGTTACCTGGCGCTCAGGCTCATAGGTAAAATACAGGCGCAAGCGGCCTCTTACTTGTGGGAACATTTCTGTCTTGATAACGTTATCCCTTACAACAACAGACCAACGATCTTAACTGATAAAAAGTCGGGTTGCCTGGGCAGGATGGAGCATACTGCCCAGGTCCACCAGCGCGGTAAAGCAGGAGATTTCATCATCGGTGGCAGCGGCTTTGCTGCGTTCCACGGTAGTCAGCACCGTAGAGTGGAGGTGCCAGAGCATCTGGCTGGCCCGGCTCTGGCCCAGCGGGAGAAGGCGCTGGCACGCGGAAACCAGGCCAGTTAAGGATTGCTGGAGATAGGCCAGAGCTGCCTCCGTCTCATCGATCTGGAGCAAACCACCGAGCAAGCCAAAGGCCACGCTGTGGTGAGTCGCCTGCCCGGCAATCTTCGCGGTTCGTACAAAGTCTGCCAGACAGGGATGAACCTCCAGACCCAGTGCCAGTTGTAACAGGCGTCGCCCCAGCGCGGCGCTGGCCTCGCGACTCTCACGCGCGGTTTTGAAAGCACTGAGCCGGGCATTCAGTTGCAACCACCGCTCAAGAGCCGCCTCCAGCGTGGACTCCTCCAGGTACGCACCCAGGTGCTGGCCCAGCAGGCAAAAAATACACTCCAGCATCCCCGCCTCGGCCATGTACGCGCCCAGGAATCGCTCCAGATTCTCCACTTCCAGCCACTGTTCAGCCACCAGCGTCTCCAGCCCAAAAGAATGCGCGGCTGTTCCTATCGGCAGCGCGCTATCGGCCAACTGGAGCAACTGTAAAAAAGCATGAGCATTCTTTCGCATGGCCCTATTGTATCATTTCGGGCGCGGTTCTCATGCCAGCTTATGCGCGTGCCAGTCAAGTGTAAACGTATCAACTACACTGGCCTGCTTCACCGTTGACCTGGTACCGGGGATCGCGATATATGTGCCAGTGAGCGCGAGAGGCGTGGATTCCAGCAGGAGATAACCATGCCGGTCAGCGCAATAGCTGGCCAGAGTCACGTCCGTACCCGGAACAGGATAAGGCGTGGGCAGAGGATTACCCTGAGGATCAAGCGACATGCGATGCAGATTCCAGTAACCGCCCCCACCCGCGACAATATAAGGCACCTCGCGATCAGCCAGTGTGCGTGTAAAGCGCTGGTAATTATGCACATGGCCAGCAAAGACCAGGTCAGGCCAGCGCTGACTCTGCTGAATCGCGTTATCGAGAATGGTCTCCATATACTTGCTGCCCGAATGCAAGACATCAGCTGAATAGATCGGATGATGCATGGCCACGATCAGCGCTTTCTCCGCTGGCGCCGAACTCAGCTCACTGGCCAGCCAGGCAGTTTGCTTCTCGTCCAGCCAGCCACCCTCTGGCACGTTGGTATAGAGACCAACCACTGTCGCAAAAGGCGTCTCCAGCGTCCAGTAGACATTGGGCTCGGTCATAGCATCGCGCGAAACATCACCGGCCTCTTTTGTCAGGCGCGGCGTGGGAGCGCAAAAATTCTCGACATATGCTGCCAGCGAAGGCACTGAAGGGTCCATCACATCGCCATCGTGATTGCCAGGAATCGCCAGAATGGGGGCGGGATAGAGCTGGTACGGCTCATAGAACTGCGAAAAATAGTTACGCGCCTCCCCGTAATAGTAGACCACATCGCCCAGGTGATAGAAAAAAGTCGGGCGAGCAGCCGGGTCCGACGCGTAAAAATCCTGTTCCATGTGGTCCGCCACATGCTGTTGATCCTGTGGAACTTTTACCCCACCGGTGTCGCCAGCCACGTGGAAGACCAGCTTCTGCGCGTCCTGGATAGTTTGCATCTGCGCGGGAGTCAGTACAGAATCCAGCGTTAGATGATAGGGGGATCTGCCAGTGGGTGTTGGTAAAGGCTGCTGAGTCTGATTCGGCTGACGAGGATGGAGCATATTCAACTGAAGAACTGCGGGCGCGACCACACGAGTGGGAATCCGCCGGCCAGGTGGATTTTGCATAGATAGGTTATTTCCTCCTTCAACTCAATGGTTGCTTGCCAAATAGCTTGACGCCGGAGTGTAGACCACCGCAAGCATATCACATGAGTAGCTTGAAGAAAACCCCTCGTCATGCAAGATGTAGGGTTTATGGGTTCGCGTCAAAAGCAGGGGTGCAGGGGACGGCGAGTCCAATGCTGGAGCACGAGGTGTCCTCGTAACAACCGCTTTTTTTGAGCGAGCCGTCGCAGGCGGCGAGTTCGGAGAACGCATAAACCCTGATGCAAGATGGGCGTCGTGGCACACATCTTGCCTGACTTTCCCCACTTTTACGCATGACGAAGCAGAAAAGTTCGCTAGAAAGATCAATTTGTTCGTGTATGCCGAACACTGGGATTGTCAATGCTCAGTAACTAAGGTTATACTTGTACTAAAGGATAGAGTCTGGAGAACCCATCCTGGAAGCAGAAAGGGAATAGGACATGGCCTATCATAGAGAAGTGGTAGGAAGCCTGCTCAGGCCCACCTACCTGGCGGATGCCCGCAAACAGTTCGAGGCAGGCCAGCTCAGCGCGCCCGCCTTCAAAGCCATTGAAGACCGCGCGGTTAACGAAGCAATTGCCCTGCAAACAGCGGCGGGCATTGAAGTTATCACCGATGGAGAGCTACGCCGCTACGCCTTCTACGGACACCTGATCGACTCCCTGGAGGGCTTCGACAAACTTGGCGGTTGGGCCATCCCCTTCCGCGACGAGGCTGGCGAGCAACTGGTGCTCAAACGCCCGGTGGTTGTCGAGAAACTCCAGTGGAAGCACAGCATGGGTTCTGAAGAATGGGTCTACCTGCGCAGCCGTAGCAGCGTGCCAGGCAAAGTCACCCTGCTCAGCGCCCAGCAAGCCGCGGCCTACTACGATCCTGAGAAATCCAAAGGAGCCTATGCCACTCGCGACTCCTACCTGGCGGATATCGTTAGCTTCTCCCGCCACGATATCGAGGAGTTAATACGTCTCGGCTGTACCTACATTCAGATCGACGCGCCGCAGTACGCCGCGCTGCTCGATCCCCAGATGCGCGAAGGGTACCGCCAGCGCGGCAGCGATCCCGACAAGCTGATCGACCTGTGCATCGAAATGGACAACGCCATCATCGATGGTCACACTGGCGTCACCTTTGGTATGCATATCTGTCGCGGCAACAACCAGAGCAAATTCTACGCGGCGGGCGACTACGAACCCATCGCGCGTATCTTTGAGCACACCCATTTCCAGCGCTTCCTGCTCGAATACGACGACGAACGCTCAGGCAGCTTTGAGCCGTTGCGCCATGTACCCGACGACCGTTTTGTTGTGCTCGGTCTGATTACCACCAAGAAGCCGCGCCTGGAAAGCGTCGAAGAAGTGAGCGCGCGTGTCAGAGAGGCCAGCCGTTATCTTCCGCTGGAGCGCCTCGCCCTCAGTCCACAATGCGGCTTCGCCTCTACCATGGAGGGTAATCATCTCACCCTGGACGACCAGCGCCATAAACTGGAGCTAGTCAATAGTGTTGCTGATCAAGTCTGGGGCAAGGTCTAAAGCCAGGCCAGGAAGACCAGAGACCGCTTTCTCACCCAGAAGAACCCACATTGCTCTCAGAGCGGGAGCAATCAATGAGGATGATTTTTACACGGCCCGGTGAGCAAGGGACAATGGTGTCCCTGTTCGCCGGTCGCGGTAAAAATAGAAACGCTGTGCCTGTAGGCTATGTATTTCCGAGGAGGGAAACAACTTATGGCATCCGAAGCAAGTGGTATATCCTCATCCGCGGTAAGCGGAAATGGCGCGATGGTTGTCGCGCGGCAGGACCGGATTCCCACCTGGTCCCTTTCCTACCTGTTCATCGGGATCATCGGCGTTGGTTTTCTGTTTACGTTTTTCGACATCTTCGACATCAACGTTTCATTCATCCAGACCTGTACCCAGATCGTGGCCGGGTGTAACCCGGAGAACTCGGCCAGCTACCTGGGCCTGCCCCTGACCCTCAACCTGGCAGGCTATGTCGTGGGAGCGCTGATTCTCGCTCCCCTGGCCGATCGCTTTGGCAGGCGCGATATGCTGCTGGTTACCCTGGTCATCACAGGCCTGGGTTCGCTGTATAACGCGTTTGTCGGAGACTACACCAACTTCATCATTGCGCGCACCCTCACAGGTGTTGGCATCGGTGCTGACCTGGCCCTGGTTGCAACCTACATCAACGAAGTTGCCCCCAGCAGCGGACGCGCGAAGTACACCTCGTTGATCTTTATCATGTCCTCGTTAGGCGCTTTCCTGGGGATCTGGCTGGGCCTCTGGCTGACCACCCCGGCGGCTCCTTTTCCCAACGGCCTGTCCTTCTCCCTGGCCACGGTTAGCATCGTCAACGGCGAGCCTGTCTTTCAGGGCACCGGCTGGCGCTGGATGTACGGTATAGGCGCCATCCTGGCCCTCGTCGGCGTCCTCCTGCGTTTCCAGCTCCCCGAATCGCCGCGCTGGCTGATTTCTCGCGGGCGCGTCGACGAGGCCGATGGCATCGTCTCAGGGATGGAGCAGCGCGCGCTCCGTCGTGTTTCCTCTCTTCCGCCTGTCGGCGAAGTACTGCCCGTGGTAGAGTCTGATCGCGCGACATACGTTGAAATTTTGACCAGCCGTACCTATCTGCCGCGCACCATCGTTTTATTCCTGCTCTGGTTTATCTCATTTATCACCGTGTATGGCATCGCCGTTGGACTTACCGTCATCCTGGCCAGTCTGAAATATCCGCCGCCGGAAGCAGGCCTGATCGCCGCATTTGGCACCTTCGGCTTTATCATTGTCGCCGTCTTTGCCTACTTCTTCAGCGAAAGCCTGGAGCGCAAATACTGGCTGCCAATCGCCACTATCCTTACCCTGGCCGGCGGGCTGATCATCGCCCTGGCTGGCAGCGGCAACTTCACCGTCGCCGCCATCGGCTCGATCATCCTCTTCTTTGGCTTCAACCTGTTTGTGCCCATGTGCTGGGCCTGGTCAGCGGAAAACTATCCGACGCGCGCCCGCACCTCTGGCTTTGCCCTGGTCGACGGCATTGGTCACCTTGGCGGAGGCATCGGTATCCTGATCCTGGCTCCCTTCATCCCCACCATGGGGCCTGTCGTAACCTTCCTGGCCTTCGGCGGCTTCCTGGTCGTCTCCTCCGTCGTGGCCCAGTTTGGCATTTCCACCAGAAACAAGCGCCTCGACGAAGTTTCACCGTAAACACTTAATGCGACGAACGAACCTCTGCCGGGAAGCGCCAGAGCCACGTCCCGGCAGAGAGCATCTTCCAGTGCAGGAGAAAAAAGCAAATGCGGCCAGGCTCCTGAAACCAGGCTAAGACACTTTTTCTATCTCCCAACTAGCAGGCAGGTGTTCCGG
>DASVMX010000260.1:0-20901 GCA_036384215.1 Ktedonobacteraceae bacterium
GCTGCCGGGGGCAGATGAAGCGACGGGGCTTCCTTTCCGAGCGGGCGAAGAAAGCTGCGATCAAGCAACTTGCCCGCTCGGAACAAGGAGCCAGTCCCCGCAAAAACCTCTTTTCTCTCTTTCTGCGAGCCGCCGCAGGCGGCGAGAAAGATCTTGCAAGAGCCCTGGCTTTCTAAAACAGAACAATTGACGCTGGTTTTTCTAAGCCTTATAATAAGATCTAAAGTCGTTATTATCATCTTGCTGTATCTATCTGAAATAAGATTGTAGAAGATCAGGAGCCGAGGAACTACATGACATCTGCTAACCCGACCGCGCGCGATTTGCGACGTATGAACCGGCACACGGTTTTTCGCCATTTATATCTTAATGCTCCTATCAGTCGCCTGGAGCTCAGCCAGATTTCCGGGCTAAGCGCGGGCACTATCGCGAACGTTATTTCGGAATTACTCGCGGAAAATCTGGTGCTGGAAGCTGGTTTTGAGGCCTCGGAGGGAGGGCGCCCGCGCGCCATTCTCACTCTCAATATGGATTACGGGTACTTTATCGGGGGCGAAATTGGTGAGACCGAAGTAATGGTTGAGCTTTTTGATATCCAACTGACCAAGATCAGAGCGGTTAAATATGCTTTGCAGCCAGAAGAGAACAATCCCCAGACCATCGTCGAGCGTTTTATACAGCACGTGGAGGATATCCTCGCGGAAGAGCAGATCGCGCGCGACAAAATTCTCGGCATCGGGATCGGGGTACCGGGCATAGTGGAGTTAGCGAAGGAAGAGACGGTTTCTGCCCCGGCGTGGGGATGGGTGCCAGTGCCGCTCAAGACGCTGCTGGAAAAGCATTTTTCCTTACCGCTCTATGTTGATAATGGTTCCAAATTGATGGCGCTGGCAGAGGTACAGAAAGATCCAGAGGCGCATCACGAGACCATGGCCGTTTTAAACCTTGGGACAGGGGTAGGCGCGGGGATTATTTACGAGGGGAAGCTCTACCGCGGCGGGAACAACAGCGCGGGCGAGTGGGGACATACCACAATGGTGCTGGATGGAGATCAGTGCCGCTGTGGCTGCCGGGGCTGCCTCGAAGCGTATGTTGGAGCGCCCGGCATTATTCGTCGCCTGCGTGCGGTCGCGCCCCGGAGCCTTACCTCTCTCAGTGATGAAGCAGAGCTTGTGGAAGCGTTAATTCAGACTGCCAGGCAGGGAGACGAAACTCTGGCGCGAGTGCTGGCTGACACGCTCCATTACCTCGGAGCGGGCATTGCGAACTTGATAAATCTCTTCAATCCCCAGCGCATTATTCTGGGTGGAAAAGTCGGCCTGCTGCTTGGAGCGTACTGTCTTCCTGAACTCACCCAGGAAGTAGAACGGTACGCGCTCAAACAGCCATTTCATACGACGCGCCTGCTCGTCAGCCAGCTGGGCGCGGATGCCGTCAGCCTTGGTGCCGCCAGGCAGGCCTTAGAAGCCTTCATGATGCAGGTTGGCATGCCAGGGGATTATGCTTCTCAATCCGCGGTATCTCGTCTCGCATTACCAGCCAGGAAAAAGCTGATCAAGAAGTGATTTGGATGTCCATCCCCGGATGTTGTGAGTGTGGGTCAGAGGCACGATTCCAAGACCATTCAAAGAGGAGCACGCCGATGGCAAGCATCGGCTTGCTCCTCATTGAATGGTCTTGGAGGCACGACTCTGGCGCACACCCACGGGCCCGTGGGCAGCCGTCAGAGCAGAGCCTCTGACGAAACTCCGTATTCCGTTTTGGCGAACGCTTGACCGCGTTCTTTGGGCCAAAACGGAAAGGAGGTGCTGCCGATGCAGCACCGGACCGGCGTGTCCGGTGTGCTCAGCAGCCCCGTTTGCAACAAGGTGAGCCGCGCCTGCGGTGTGCTCAGGTGCCCCATTTGCAACAAGGTGAGCCGCACCCGGATGGACATTGTTGCTTGACTCTTTGCCGATTTTATGGCATACATTAAGTAGTGTTAATAAAAGAGGAGCGCTGCACGGGCGTTTAGAAGCTTCTTGCCTGGGCTATGGCTCAGGTCCGATCCATTTACGCGGTGCCACTATTGGAAATGGATCTTCAGCGTTCGCGTCTGCTTCCAGCGGCAGACCAGAAGAGATACATGCGAATTCCGCGCATTTGTACAGAATATTCACCCGTGTGTTTGTGGTTTTTTCTTTTTTGGACCACTCGTGCTATCTCTCATGCCCCCCTTAAGAGAAAGGTCTTGAATTATGGAAGCTCTTCGTGAGATTGTCCCGTTTTTCATTGGTCTGGCTGTGCCCCCGGTGATGATGCTTCTCTCTCATGCGTTGCGCCTGAGCCGTGTTAACACGCTGCTTTCCTTTATCCTGGCTCTCCTGATAGGCTGCTGCGTCAGCTTTTTTGCCGGGGAACTGGCGGGCGATTTACCGGAGGCTCTGATGGCTGTGGTCATTGATACTTCTCTGGTGTACACGGGTTCGCAGGCTGCTTATTTCCTCTTGTGGAAGCCTCTGCTGGCCCATCGCCTCTCTTCACATTCAGCGAAAGCCCAGTCGCGTCTTTCCTGAGTACCCGCGCTACGCGGTTTTTTGCGGGCGGGCACGATAGGGAAGCTACTCCTTCCGTGCCTGCCTCCTCGTTTTGGGAGCAAACCAATAGAATTGGAGTTTCGATGAACTATCCGGCGGATTTTAACACTCATGATGATCAATTCATTGGGGCGGTGCCAGGTGGACAGGAAGAAGGTGGAATCGATACAGGTTTGTTCAAGGGATTAGAATGGCGCTCAATCGGGCCGTATCGCGGAGGCCGCGTGGTGGCTGTCGCGGGAGATCCTGCGGACAAGCAATGTTTCTATTTTGGCTCAACAGGAGGAGGGGTTTGGAAGACGACGGATGGCGGTTTGATCTGGGAAAATGTCTCGGATGGTTATTTCAAACGCGCCTCTGTGGGGGCAATCGCGGTTTCACTGTCTGACCCGAACGTAGTCTACGTTGGCATGGGAGAGACGACGATTCGCGGCAATGTTTCTCATGGTGACGGGGTTTACAAATCGACCGATAAAGGTCAGACCTGGATTCACCTGGGCCTGGCCGAGACGCGACATATTGCCAAAATACGTATTCATCCCCTGAATCCTGACCTGGTCTACGTTGCCGCGTTGGGGCACGCGCATGGCCCCAATCCTGAGAGAGGTATCTATCGCTCGCAGGATGGAGGGAAGACCTGGGAGCATGTCCTTTTTCACAGCGAAAAAGCGGGGGCAATCGATCTTTCGCTCGACCCTCTTAATCCACGCACCCTTTACGCGGCATTCTGGGAAGCGGTGCGTTTGCCCCACACTTTCATCAGCGGGGGCGAGAAGAGCGGCCTTTTCAAATCGACAGATGGCGGCGACACCTGGAGCGAGATTACGCGGAAGCCGGGACTTCCTCAAGGATTGCTGGGCAAGATCGGCGTCGCGGTTTCTCCCGCGCAGTCTGGACGTGTCTGGGCGATTGTAGAAGCGGAGGATGGCGCTGTTTTTCGCTCGGACGACGGGGGCGAGCACTGGCTGCGGCTCTGTGAGGAAGGCGGCTTGCGCGCGCGTCCGTGGTATTACCAGCATATCATCGCCGATCCGCGCAGTGCTGAAACTCTCTGGGTGCTTAATCTACAGGCCTGGAAATCCACCGATGGCGGGCGGACGTTTTTTGACGTAGATACTCCGCATGGAGACAACCATGATCTCTGGATTGACCCCGCAGATCCGGCGCGCATGATTGAAAGCAATGATGGCGGCGCCTGTGTTTCCTTCAATGGAGGTAAAAGCTGGTCCACGATTTACAACCAGCCGACGGCGGAATTTTACCACGTGACAACAGACAACCGGGTGCCTTATCGTATCTATGGTGCTCAGCAGGACAACTCGACGATCTCTTTGCCCTCGCGTTCGCCGCTGGCTGGAATTACGCAATCAGACTGGTATGACGTAGGCGGAGGAGAGAGTGGATATATTGCTGTGCGGGCGGATGATCCTGATATCGTCTATGCAGGAAATTACCAGGGTCTGATTACGCGCTATGATCATCGAACTCGCCAATCGCGTAATATCGCCGTGTGGCCTGAACTGGCGTCAGGCTGGGGCGCTGGCTCGCAGAAGTATCGTTTCCAGTGGACCGCGCCTATCGCGCTCTCGCCTCATGATCCCAATGTACTGTATATTACGGGAAACCACGCTTTCCGCTCAAACGATGAAGGGAATAGCTGGCAGGTCATCAGTCCTGATCTAACGCGCAACGATAGCAGCCGCCTGGAATCGTCGGGTGGGCCGATCACCAAAGATAACACGGGTGCGGAATACTACGGGACCATTTTTGCCTTTGCTGAATCTCCCTGTCAACGCGGACTCTTCTGGGCGGGTTCAGATGATGGCCTGATCCATCTCTCGCGCGACGACGGCCAGACCTGGGAGCAGGTGACCCCTCACTCTTTGCCTGAATGGGCCTTGATCAGCATTATTGAACCTTCCCCGTTTGATCCCGCTGTCGCGTATGTTGCCGCTACTTGCTACAAGGTAGACGATTTTGCGCCTTATCTTTATAAGACACAGGATTACGGCAAGACATGGAGTAAGATCACCAACGGAATTCCCGCGCATGATTTCACCCGCGTTATGCGCGCCGATCCAGTCAGAGCGGGTCTGCTGTTTGCCGGTACCGAAACGGGGGTGTATGTCTCGTTTGATGATGGAGCCCTGTGGCAGCCTTTGCGATTGAATCTGCCCGTTGTGCCTATTCACGACCTGGCCATCAAAGACGGAGACCTGGTCGCGGCCACCCATGGACGCGCCTTCTGGGTGCTGGACGATATTACTCCTTTGCGCGAGATAGAGGAGCAGACGCTGAAGCGCGCGATCTATCTCTGTACGCCGCGTCCCACAATGCGCTTTATGACGCTAGGGGGATTTTCTCACGTGCCAGAACTTGGAAAATACGCCATGCAAACCGGAACGACGGTCCTGACTGCGCGCCGGGAAGAAAAGCCTGCCACTGGTGAAAAAATAGATCGCTTGCTGGATGCCGGTCAAAACCCGCCCAATGGAGTGGTAGTGACCTATTATCTCCGGGAGCAACCGGCAGGCGAACTGAAATTAATCTTTCTTGACGCCGCTAACCGGGAGATAGAGAGCTTTTCCAGCGCGGAGATCGCCCCTGACGTCCAGAAAAAGGCCGAGGCGGAAGGGAAGGATGAGAAGAAACCGCGTGTGCCAAAGGAAGTTGGCCTTAACCGCTTTGTCTGGAATACGCGTTACCCGGCGCCGGTAAAAGTGAAAGAAGGGTTTATGGGCAGCGAGAGAGGGCTGGTTGGGCCTCTTGCCGCTCCTGGTACCTATCAAGTTCGCCTGGTTAGCGGCGATCAGAGCTATACAGTTGAGTTTGAAATCCAGAAAGATCCGCGTGTTCGGGCCAGCCAGAGCGAGCTGGAAGCCCAGTTTGCTCTGCTGATAGAGATTCGGGACAGCCTCTCGGAGACGCACAAGGCTGTCACGTCGCTGCGAAACCTGCGGCGGCAGATCGAACAATGGGTCGAACGCGCCCAGGAACATCCGGTCCACGAGCGTATTGTGCAGTCGTCCGACGCCCTGAAAGCAAAGCTAGCAGCTATTGAGGATGAGCTTATTCAAGTGAAAGCCAGAGCCAGGCATGACACCTTGAATTATCCAGCCAAACTGAATGCCAAGCTGGCGGCGCTCACAGGGGTTGTAAGTAGCGCTGATGCTGTTCCCACCCGGCAGACCCGCGAGCTTTTTCAAGAACTCTCTGGCCAGCTTCAGCTACTACGGGCAAGCTTACAGGAATGTATTGATACCGACCTGCCGGCCTTCAACGCGCTCATCCGCGAGGTGAACCTGGAGGCGATTGTCGCACCCGTGCTGACGAAGGCCCGGCCAGCGTCTGAGGACCGCTAAGCGTGCCAGGAAGCTTTTCATCGAGCATGTCGTTAGCAATCGTGTGAGAGCATGAGGTCGAGATAATTTGCGTCCTTTTGGCGCTGTGACCATCTTTCCTGACAACACCAGGAAAGCGAAAGGAGGGGAAGATGGTCACATCCTCAAATTAGCCCCTGTGCATTTCGTGTCACCGTATCACTGTTTAGCTCTCAAGCGTCTTCCCAGGCCGCTTGCTTGAAATTCCGCCGAGCCAGCCCATCAGCGCGCCGCACGCGACATCAAAGGCAATGATCAAGAGATTTGTCAAAAGAAACTCGCGTATCCACCACAAGAACATGGCTCTGCTATCGCGTTCAAACCCGCTTTGCCCATGAGGTAGCCCGGATGCTACGAGAATAAGCAGCCCCAGGAAGACACCAGCAATTATCGCGGGCACAAGGTAGGTTACCAGACCGGAGTACAGGCCAGCCTTCAATCCCGTGTGTAACCCGGCGCGAAGCGTCCCCACGCGTCTGCTGGCAAACAAGTGAGTCGCACCCGGATATTTGTGCCAGCCATCAGGTCCATCTTGTCAACCGGGCCGTGCAACATTTTGGCAGTTGCTTCGATAACCAAATGAGACCACAAAAACGCCTGAAGGGCGAGATGCACCAGTATCAAAATGGTCTAGTTTAATGGGAATTTGCGCCAGTAATTCTTGTTATATCGCTATGCTTGCTACATTGGCGTATGGCTATGAAGATTATCTAGTCAGAATAAGACGCTAATATCGGGCAAACTGGCTGCTGTTTCAGCTACATCTCTCTATTTGATGTTGTGTGAGGCACTTATCGTTGTCCGTACAGTATTTCTTATAGCCGTAGTAGGGGCGGAGTGAGTTTAGCGCTTGCTCAGTCGGGCAGATTGAAAACTGTGGAACGATAGGCGCGTAGCCGGGCTGGTCAGGTCAACACGGGAAGCCGACCGGCCCGGACAGGGAAAAGCTGGCGCTCATGACGAAAGGAGTTCAGCGGAACATGTTTCAGAAGAAAAACACAGAGCTCGAAGAGCAGATCATGCAGGACATCACAGACGAGCAACTCAGCCAGGTCACAGGCGGCAGCCTGACTGGCGAGGCGTTTAACGTGCTCGGCGTCACCACCAGCACGGTAACGGGACTGGTCAACAGCGTGAGCGTGAGTGGAATCCAGGTGAACGCGGCTGGCGCGAGCGTTTCAACCCCGGCGATTTCCACCAGCGGTCTTGTTTCTGGTTTGCTCTAAACCTGGTTCCCGGCCAGTTAATGATACATGCGCAAGCGCTTGAGTAGCTGGCAATGTCGCCATACGACGGAAAGACCTCTTTTCGCCGGGCACAAAGGCGCTTGCGTCGGTGCTGCGTTCGTTCAGTCGCGCGAGGCAGAGAATCCGCAAGGGGAGATCGGCAAACAATTTCTCTGGATTCTCTGCTGGCGGGACCAGAAGGGCGCAGTATCAGACTTTTTCAGGAGCAGTGTTATGGAAGATGAATATATTGCCATCACCAGCAAGGATGGCGAGACATTTGAATTTCTCCCCACTGATGCGCTCCTGAGTTTCTTACAACGTATGGCGGAGGATGAGGCTGAGGAGCGGGGAGCGACCGGCTTGAACACGGCGGGAATGGAGACGAGTAATGCCTGCACCAGAGCGAGCGATATTTCGCATGAATGCCAGACAAAGGGATGAACAAATGCAAGGACAGAACGGGCTGCCTGGCTCTAACGGGCAAGAAAATGACAGGAGCCTGCTCTTCCCCCCAACCTTTCCTCTGCCCGACCAGACCTGGGAAGCAGATGGTGACGCCTTTCCTGGTCTGCCTCTCCTGAGATTACCGAGCTGGCAAGATTCTGAGCCAGAGGAAGGGAAGCACCAGAGCGACAGGCAGGATAGAACCACGCCCCCTCATCTTTCCCTTTTGCCCGCTCCAATCTCACCATCGACAGAAGCCAGCCCGGCTTCAAGCGCGCAAAGGAGTGCTCAGCCTGGCGCGGAGCGGGGCCAGCAGCAGGAACGGCTTGCGCCCGCACGTCGCAAAGGGCACTGGAAGCGCGTGCCCGAACTGAGACAGATGAGCGCGGTCGAGTGCGGAGCATGTTGCCTGGCGATCATCCTGACGTATTACGGGCGGGCTACCAGCGTCTCCGAGGTGCGGGAATATTGTGGAGTCGGACGCGACGGCCTGTCCGCTCTGGCCATAGTCAAAGCGGCTCGCCAGTATGGGCTGCGGGTGCGCGCAGTTTCACTGAAGAAGAATGACGCTCGTTTCGTGACCTTACCGGCGATTGTGCATTGGGAAGCAAATCACTTTGTCGTTGTAGAACGCTGGTCATCCAGATATGTTGACATCGTTGATCCGGCAGTGGGACGTAGAAGGCTGACAAGCGGAGAATTTAGCCGGGGTTTTAGCGGCGTCGTGCTCATGCTTGAGCCGGACGCGCAGTTTGAACGCCGGGCGCCCGCGCGAGCGCGTTCTTTCTGGACCTATCTGCGAGCTCTGCCCCACATGTACCGCGTGGTGGCCCAGGTTGTGGGCGCGTCACTGCTCCTGCAAATTCTCGGACTGGGAGCGCCATTGTTAACCGCTTTTGTGGTTGATAAGATTATTCCAACGAAAGCCAGCGACCTGCTCGTCTTGCTGGGGATCGGCATGCTGATCCTGCTGCTGATCCAGGGTGTCATGAAGCTGTTACGATCTGCTCTGCTGATTTATTTACAGACGCGCCTTGACGCGCAAATGATGACGGGTTTCTTTAAACATCTGCTCAGCCTGCCCTATCGTTTCTTTCAGATGCGCTTGAACGGCGATCTTCTGGCGCGGGTAGAGAGCAATACCGCCATTCGGGATATGCTGACCAGTCAGATGATCTCGACAGTGCTGGATAGCTGTTCCGTCTTTATCTATCTCATCATTTTAATCATCCAGTCGCGGCTCATCGCCGGTGTTGCCGTAGCGCTCGGAGCGTTCCAGGTGGGACTGCTCTTGCTAACCGGCCCGGTCATTCGCCGTTTGACAATGCGAGACCTGGTGGCGCAGGGAAAAACGCAGGGATATTTGAACGAGATCCTCACCGGCATTGCCGCGGTGAAGGCGGCGGGAGCCGAAAGGCGCGCGCTGGCGCGTTGGACGCATCTCTTCTTTGACGAGATGAACATCTCTGTTCGTCGCAGCTATTTCGTGTCAGGAGTAAGTGTCGTTTTTGAAACCGTGCAGTTCCTGGCGCCTTTGCTGTTGCTCTGGATCGGGGCGACGCAAGTGATTAATGGGAGCATGTCTACTGGCTCGATGCTGGCTTTGAATACGCTGGCGGTCTCCTTCCTGGTGCCCCTGAGTTCGCTTGCCGCCAACGGGCAAAACCTCCAGATCGTGCGGGCGCACTTTGAGCGTATCGCGGATGTGCTCAGCAGTGAACCTGAGCAGGATGCGCGCCAGGTGTATACGCCGCCGCGCTTGAGCGGGCGTGTTGAACTGAGGCAGGTCAGTTTTCAATATGATCCAAACACAGCGCCCATTCTCAACGACATTTCGCTGCACATCCGGCCCGGCCAAAAGGTGGCCCTGGTCGGCAAGACCGGATCTGGCAAGAGCACCCTGGGGAAATTGCTAATTGGCCTGATTACGCCGAGCAGCGGGGAGATCCTGTTCGACGGCATTGCTCTTCAACAACTCAATTACCAGGAGGTGCGCGGACAATTTGGCGTCGTTTTGCAAGATGCATTTATCTTCAGTGGCTCGGTACGAGAAAATATCTCTTTCAACGACCCGCGGATGGAGCCGGCGCGCATCGTCAGGGCAGCTCAGGCCGCGGCTATCCACGCGGACATCGAGAAGATGCCGATGGGCTACGAAACACTGCTTTCAGAGGGTGGGAGTGTTTTTTCAGGTGGACAGCGCCAGCGCCTGGCGCTCGCCCGCGCGCTGGCGAATCGTCCCGCGCTGCTTTTGCTGGACGAAGCGACCAGTGCGCTGGATGTCATGACCGAGCGGGCAGTTGAGCAGAACTTACAACGGCTCTCCTGTACGCAAATCGTCATAGCTCACCGGCTCAGCACGATTCGCAACGCGGATGTCATTCTAGTCTTAGATCAAGGGCGCGTCGTCGAACAGGGCACGCATCAGCAGTTGCTGCGGCGTCGCGGCTTCTACTCTCGCTTAATCGAGATTCAAATAGAGAATGGTGAGATCGAGGTTGCCTGAGACCGGCGGGTGCGCCGGATAGCCCTTCTGGTTTATGTCCTCGGTGCCTGTGCAACATAACGAGCATTGCTTCGATAGCCAAATGAGATTGAAAAAATGCCCACTGAGGAACAGAATGGATCAACGACAAAGGCAAGCGCTTGATGGCTCTCCGATTGGGGATCTGTATCATAAACATGCACACGATGTTTTGAGATATATCCATCGATACATTTTTTCAAAAGAAGAAGCGGACGATTTATTGATGGAAGTCTTTCTGGCCGCCATCGAGAGTCCAACCCTGCTCAAATTAAAGGGTGGCGAACAGATTGCCTGGTTACAGCGGGTAGCGCGCAATAAGATCATTGATTACCAGCGGCGGGTGGTCAAGCGTCCTCTGGTTGCACTGGAAGAGATGCTTGATAGCCCATTTGATATGGATCACTTCACCCCGGAGAAAGCGGTAGTTGACCAGGAGGAGTTGGACTTGTGTCGTGCTCGCCTGTCTACCCTACCAGAGTTACAGCAACAGGTATTGCAACTCCGTTTTGGAGATAATCTGCGTACAAAAGAGATCGCGTCAAAACTTGATAAGAGCGACAGCGCCATACGCTCTTTGCTCTTGCGCTCGCTGAATTTCTTACGTGATCTCTATAATTTACGCGAGGAGGGACCGGCTCGTGGACAGTCGCGATGAGGAATTGACAATTGAAAACGTGGATGAGCAGGTGGCGCGGGTACTTGAGCGGCTCCAGACGTCTCAGTCTCCAGCGGAAGCATCTCTCAATCGCGCCGCGCGCAATCTCCAGGTTATCTTCGAGGAGAAGCGCCGGGTAGAGCGTGTCTGGGAGCGTATTAACAGCCGCGCAACCACGCCAGGCTTTCAGGCTTTTCAGGAGAACGTGGCTACGCTTGATCTACCGGCCTCGCGGGAGAGCAGTGGGCCAGGTGAACTGGCGACTATCCAGCCCTTGCACCTGCCCGGCAAAGTCGAGCGGGACGGCAATGGCCTGCTGGAAGAGCATCTTAACCCTTCGCTCCATCATTTTGCATCCGGTAAACGGCCATGGAAACTACGTAAACGGCGCAACCTGGGAATTGGCCTGGTCGCCGCGCTGGTTGTAATAACCCTTTTCGCAACCATTTTTGCCTGGCCCATGCTAGCTCTGCGTTTCCATGGCGCGCAGACTGGTGGAAAGCAGTCTCCCACTACAAAGGTTGTCACCCCTAAGTCTCAGGTGACAATGAAGGAATATCTTGGCGCGTACTTCAAGATTCAGTACCCGGCGGACTGGATAGTCGCGGGCATCACGGAGGAGAGTACAGCTTCTTATTTGCAAACAGTGCAATTCCGTCCAACGGCCAGCAGCCCTGTCGAAATCAACGTCAGCGCCATGCCTGATAACGGGCGCTCTATTGATCAGTTACTGGCGATTGACCCTCACGTGAAACTGGGCAAGCTGGAGAGCACACGTACTGTTACCTATCGTGGAATTTCCTGGGCGATTGGAGTTGTCGATCTCCCCGTTTCCTCTCCCACCGAGGCGAGTAAGCTGGAGATCGCGTATTCCAGGCAGAACGGTACGCCTTACAGGGTTGAGCTTGGGGCGACCTCAGACACATTTGGGCGCTCGTCGGCCATTTTTGAGACCATGCTGGTCTCGCTCTATCCGCGCAACGCGCCTGGCACGACCCCCACGAGCGGACCGTCGCCATCCGCTACGCCGGGGGCTACCGCGCCCGCTGCCAATCTGAAGGTGTACATCGGCCAGTACTTCAAGCTGGAGTACCCGGCGAACTGGGTGATCACCAGCGATAGCACGGGCGGCACCTCGCGCCAGATGCTACAGATGCGCCCGTCAGCTACGAGCCAGGTCTTTGTCAATATTGATGTGATGTACGCGAACACGCTTTCTGCCAGTCAATTGCTCAGCATTGATCCCGATGTGAATCTTGGCGTGCTGGTCAGTACGAGCACCGTTACCTATCATAAAATCCCCTGGTCGGTGGGGATCGTGCGGCTCACAGGCTCGCTGCTTGGCCAGCCGAGCAAACTGGAGGTCGCGTATTCTAATCAGAATGCTCCTTATAAGCTCGAATTTAGCGCGCCCGCGAGCACATTTGCTACTTATGCATCTACCTTCACCAGCATATTCGCATCATTTTATCCAGCGAACTGATGGTGATAACTGGTATACAGCGCAGGCAAGTAAAGAGGCAGAGAGAAGAGAGATAAAGGAAAGCAAGGAGTGTTTTTTGCATGAGGCAAAACGCGCAGGACATTGATGGTCGTCCAGTGAAGCTGGCTGAGCGTTTGAAAAAGGGTAAAAGAAGCAACACAGCGCCGTGTGCGCGCCTGGCGAGGTCGCGTCTCGCGGTTAGTCTGCTGGCATTTTTCTTGTTGGGGCTTGTGGTCTCCATTCCGTTGGCGGCTGTGAGAGAGGTTCACGCGCAGAGTGACTGTATCCTTCTGTGTCCACCCTCAGCTACGCCCAGTCCGAGGCAGACACCGACACCGACACCGACGCCGAAACCTTCGCCGACCGCGAAGCCCACGCCTGTACCGACTGCTACCGCGACGGCGAAGCCAACCGCGCAAGCGAGCGCCTCGCCTGAGCCAACGGTCGCGATCACAGAAGTCGGACAAACGCCGGTCGTGATTTCCGGGCATGTTCCATCGACTTCCCAGCAGGGCAACGGAAGCCAGCCGGGGAGCAACGGGGTTCTGCTGGTGAGCGTGATCGCCGTATTTGTCGTTTTCGTGCTCCTCCTGGCTCTGGGAGGTGGATGGCTCTTGATCCGCCGCGCACTTGTGCCGCCAATCGATGCCAAACTGCCACCCAGCGGGGCGCGTCCCTGGTCACGCTTTCGCATACCCAACCCGCAGAGTTTGTTGCCCACTACCAATACGCCGCCTGCGCCAGAGCACGAGGCAAATTTACCTATCAGAACCAGCACTACTCATGACTTTCAGGAAAAGACCCTGGTAAGCAATGTTTCTGGTGGCGTTGGGCATAGCCCATGGCCGCTTGTCGCGGGTGACGCGCCTGGCGCTCCGGGTAATTTCAAGCGCAAGAAGCGTGGCCTTATCACCAGAGCTCCCTACTACGCCGATCTGGCATCGAGCAATGATGAGAAGGCCAGCTTTTAGGGCATGGCGAGAAACTCCTTAATGCCTGGTAGAAGCAGATGGGTGCGCGCCATTATTCCGTGGTGGGGTGGAGCCCTGCCTACGTGGGTGGTGGATGGAAGCACGGCGAGTTGGGCCAGCGGAAGACCGGCAGCGTCGCCATCCGCCTTCCCACCGCCGAGCAGGCCAAAGCATTCCACCACGTGCGCGAGGCGCAAACCATCCGCGTCCCCGACCAGGATCAGCGTGGGTATTTTGAGGGCCGCGACGCCTTCCGTCCAATCGTAGTCCTCACTCAGCAATTGTCTCATCCTGCCGACAAAAGCTGGCCAGGCCGCGGGTTTGGGCGAGGCCAGCATGGTATCGAAATGGGCCAGGCTCTTCTGTTGGGCGATTTAGTCCCACGTTCTGGTCGCATTGACCTGCTCTTTCTCGCGGAACGCACTTTCCAGGTCAACCTGAAAATAGTTGGCCAGGTCAAGCAGGTAGCTCAAGACATCGGCAAACTCTTCTTCAATCTCCAGGTGCTTTTGTTTGGCCTTTTCCTGGTAGAGCCCCTGTGTTTTACGGATCGCCTTCGCAAGCTCTCCGACCTCCTCGGTGAAGAGCAGGAACTTCTCCGCGTAAGTATCCTTTGTCCATCCCCGTTCTTTGCAGACCTCATCGATGTATTGTTGTAGCTCTGGCAAGGTGGGATGTGCAGATAACTCAGCCATGTATACTCCTCCACTGGCACTCAATTGTTTTCGTCATACGTATGACTCATTTATACCCAACAGGTAGTAGTGCTGTCAAGACATGCTTCCTTTTTGGTGTTATTGTCGAGCCTGGTTCTGTTTTCGTTCGCTGTTGTGGGAGGTACAATAGGTAGGAATGTAAAAGAATGGAAAGGGTAGCCATAAAGAAGACCTTTGTGACCTTTTTTTCACCCGGCCCCGCCTGGGTAGGTGGGAAGACCAGCCGCGAACAGCCATACTGGACAGAGCACGCCGCGTTTATGGATCAGATTTTTGACGAAGGAATGGTCGTGCTTGGGGGGCCGTACGCGGATTATACAAAACTGCTCGTTATCGTGGAGGCTCCTGACGAGGAAGCAGTCCGCGCTCTTTTCAGGCGTGATCCGTTTGTAATTCAAGGGGTTGTATTCATCAGCAGTGTTCGCGAATGGCTTATTTTCCTTGATGCCCGGCACAAGCTGCTAGCCGGAAACTAGCCGGAGATAGAGGCAAGATCCGAGTTAGCAGAGCTTTTGAAACGCGCGAACCTGTCTAGTTGATCTGAGACTGTAGCCAGGAGGCGACTTCTCGGGCTTTGTGGTGTTCAATGGCTGTGAACTGGTCCAGGCTTTGTTGTCCCAGGAGGCGCGCCTGTTCTTGCTGGCCTTTGAGAGCAGCGACACGGGCGAGGCCAAAGTAGGCCAGTCCGATCATGACAGGTTCGGTTTTGGCCAGGTTTTCGCTGGTGATGACTGCCTGGAAGACTTCAAAGGCGGCCTCGACCTGTTGATATTTGAGGTGGACGCCTCCCCATTCGGTCAGGACATTGCTGATGTACCAGAGGGAGCCGATGCCGCGCGCGAGGTCGAGGCTTTCCTGGAATGCGGCGTTCGCGGCCTCGTATTCGCCGCGGTAGCCCAGCACGCTACCCAGGTTGGAGAGCAGCAGGCAGAGATGGTTGCGGTTGTCGATCTGGCGGGCCAGCTCTATGCCTGCGCGCAGGTGGCGTTCCGCGTGATCGTATGCTTCTTTTTCCGCGGCGATGCTGCCCAGGTTTGAGAAGAAGAGGCAGATATCCGCGCGCAGCCCAATCTGTTGGGCCAGCTCCAGACCTTCCTGGTAGCGAGCCGCTGCCGCGTTCAGGTCACCGCGGCGTGAGGCGACCACTCCCAGGTTGTTGAGCAGAACACTGATCTGCTTGCGGAAACTAAGCGCGCGTGCCAGGAGCATGGCTTCCTGGTAGAGCTCTTCCGCGCGGGTATACTTGCCCTGTTCAAGAGTGGCCGAGCCCAGGTAAGTCAGCGCGAAACAGGTCAATTCCTGGTGGCCAATGCGCCGGGCGATGGTCAGACCGTCTTCGTAGACGGTCTGAGCCTGCGTATAGTTGCCCTGATAATGGCGCAGGCGTCCCAGGCAGAGCAGGAGGGTGCAGACATCCTCGTCGCTGCCAGATTGGCGCGCCAGGCGCAGTCCTTCTTCGCAAAACTCCTGGGAGCGCCCGTACTCACCGCGCTGCAGAGCAACCTGTCCCAACGTGGTGAGTAAAATGCTCTGGGCGTGCGCCAATCCTTGCGCCTGGCGCGTGAGGTTCAGACCCTGCTGCGCGTAATCCTCGGCACAGGGATAATCGCTGCGCAGTTCGGCGAACGTTGCCAGGTGGCGCAAGGCGGAAACGTGTCCGGGTACATCCCCGTTTTCCAGGGCTGCTTGCAGCGCCTGTTGTAAAAGGCGTTCGGCCAGCGCGAAGTGGCCGCGCACGCGCATGAATGGTACAAGCGCGCAGATACTCTGGATGAAAAATGCTGCTGGATCGTGCTTCCGGGCAAGGTCCAGCGCGGCCAGGATATTGGGCAATTCTTGTTCAAGCGCGTCATAATCGCGTTCGTAGGCTTGTAGATACCAGCTGATGTATTTGCTCAGGCGCTGCGGCGCTGTGGTCTCCTGCTTTTGCGTGCGCGCATAGTCGGCAATGGTCTGGTGCAGGGTATAGCGCCCGGAGGCGGCGTTTTCCAGCAGACCGGCGTCCCAGAGTTCGTCCAGTGTCTCTACGGGCGCGGCGCTGACAGCGAGAGCTGCTTCTTCTGAAAAGCTGTTCGGTTTGGGTGGAAAGAGTGCCAGGTCGCAGAGAGCCGCGTGCGCCATGGGGCTGAGCCGCTGCGCGCTGATGGCGATGGCGACGTGCAGCGAGAGAGGAACATCGACCGGCTGGGCAGGAGAGCGCTCGCCAGCCGCCAGGGGAACGCTCAAGCGCAGGCGTTGCTCTGCGTCGTGCAGGCTTGCCAGGGCAGCTTGCAGGCGCCTGGCCTGGCCGGTAAACGCCTGACTTGCCAGATAATTACCCATCAAGGTTAAAGCCAGGGGTAGACCGCCCACCGCCTGGACGAGGGCACGCGCTTTCTCTGGATCTTGCTGGACCAGTTGTGGCACGTGGCGGGCCAGCAGGGCCAGCCCATTGTCATTGCTCAATTCGGCGATAGTCAGGACGCCTTCGCGAGCGAAGGCAAAAGCAATATGCGGCAGGCGCGTGGTAAGCAGATGCGCGCACAGTGCGCCTCCGACCTGGAAGGCCAGCGCGTTTTCGATCTGCCAGGCATCGTCGACCACCAGCAGCAGGCGGCGCTGGCCAATGGCCGCGCGCAAGGCTCGCCCCCAGGACTCCTGGCTATTGATGTTTTCAACTTCCGCGGGTGCGACGCCCAGGAGCTTGCCCCAGCGCGCCAGGTGTCCAAGCACATCTGCATTCTGACCCAGACCTGCCCAGAGAATGCCATCGGGAAAACGCTCTCGCACAGCCTCATCCGCGGCCAGAGCCAGGGTCAGCGAAGTCTTGCCTGCGCCGGGCAGACCCAGCAGGGCTGTCAATGGAAAAGCCCCGTTTTCCTGAAAACGCTGCCTGACTTGAGTGAACACATGCTCGCGTCCAATCAGGCCGTTGGAATTCAACCGCGCAGGCATTGCCGGATCGATCAGTGGTCCATTGAGGGCAGGAGCAGTGAGCTGGAACTCCTGAGAAGCTTCTCTGGCAGCTTCTTCCAGCAGGCCCAGATCTCTGGCGTTTCTCCCAAATAATTCGCACAGCAATTCGCGATGGTAGGGATAGGGCACAGAATGCCCCTGCTCCCAGCGAATCACCGTCCTCACGTTTGTCCCAACTGCCTCCGCTACCCTGGCCTGCGACCAACCACGCAGCTCGCGCTCAGCTTTCAAAGGGTGTGTTTTCATTTCGCCTTCCTGATGCACCTGGACATAACATACAGAGGGATTCTCGCCTCCCCAGGAAAGAACGCTGTAATTGGGCGGAACATACAGATGAATTCACATTTTTACTGGAGAAAATTCGCCATGCTGAGCACAGGTGAGTTTTCAGATAGATGTCATGCTCCTGCCATTGTATCATCTTTCATGATCGAGCATACTTCTTTCCAGGAAAGAGGTCTTTCTGATAAAGAATAGCCACATATAACACAACTGCAAGTCTTTGTGAAATAACTCACAGGGCTCCAAAAGCCTGGTAAAAGACTTGTCAAAGATCTTATTCCCGATCTCTTTTTGCTGCATACTTGCGATAGACAAAGTTCTTATGGCTTTGAACGAAATCATCTGTTTACCCGCTGAAGAAGCATGTTGTGAGAGGAGCAATACAATGGATCGCGTGAATGGCTAAATCGTAAAAGCATGTAAATGTTAGTGATTCTCTATGAATAGAACGACACCCTTTGTGCGTGTAAAGGGTGTCGTTCTATTCATAGAGAATTTAGGATGGTATGCTGAGTTGTTGGATGGCGGCGCGCCAGCTTGCCTGGCTGAGGCCGTAGGCCTGTTCTGGTGTGCTGCGCGCGAGGCGTCCGGCGCAGGCGAGGAAAGCGGTTGCGCCGAGTTGCGCGTGGACCTGTGCGAGGATATCCTGTGTGCTGGCCAGTTCAAAAGAGTTAACCAGGCGCAGACCGACGCCCGCGCCAAGGAGGGCGCGCATTGCTTCCTCGGGCTGTCCTTCCTGGAGGGCGAGCTGGCCGAGTTCGCTCAGGGCGCGAGCGGCGTAGCGGCGGTCGCGCATCTGGCGCGTTGTGGCCAGCGCCTGGAGCAGAAGGGTGCGCGCCTCGTCCAGACGCCCTTCCTGGCGTGCCAGCGCGCCCAATTCTATGTGTGTTTGCGCGGCCTCGCGCCGATCTCCAACCTGTTCAAGTAGAGCGAGCGCTTCGTTCAAGATCGCGAGCGCTTCGGGCAGGCGCTGCTCCTGGCGGGCTAATGAGCCGAGCAAGCGCAGAGTCAGACCGATTTGACGTCGATCGTGCAATTCGCGAAAGAGCGCGAGCGCACCGTCCAGGTGTTCACGAGCGGAGGCGGGCTTATGTTCGTCATATTCAACCTGGCCCAGTGCCTGGAGAGCCAGGGCCAGGTTGCGCCGGTCCTGTAGTTCGCGGAAGGTCGGGATTACCTCGTGGAGAATACGGCGCGCCTGCTCGAATTTGCCCTGGTCGTTGTTCAGAATGGCAAGATTGAGCAAAACAAAGGTAGCGACGCGGCGATTTTCGGCCTGGCGGCTGAGGGCGAGTGCTTCTGTGTAGAGCCGGTTTGCCTCCGCGGTCTGCCCCTGGTGGCGCGCCAGGTTGCCCAGGTTCATCAGCACGGTGCCCGCGCTGTTCTGGTCACCCAGCGCGCGAAAGATCTCCAGGGCCTTTTCATAAAACTCGCGGGCCTGTTCAGCCTGACCCTGCTCGCGCGCGCACACGCCGAGGCTGGTCAGAGCGAAGGCCATGCCGCGCTGGTCCTTGATCTGCTGGCAAATGCTCAGCGCTTGCTGATAGAGAGGGCGCGCGGCGTCTGGTTGTCCCTGTTCACTCAACAGATTGGCCTGCATACGCAGGATGCCAGCTCGAATCTGCCGGTCTTCTGGCAGGGTTAAGATGTCCAGCGCTTCCGTGAGCAACTGGAGGGCTTGCTGCGGTTGTCCCTGGATACGAGCCAGTTCTCCCAGTTCGCGCAGGACGTGCGCGCTTCTCCTGCTATCGCCTCGCTGGCGCGCAAGGTTCAGCGCTTCCTGCCAGATAGCCTGGGACTGGCGATAATTGCAGCGCTGCTCAGCAATGCGTCCCAGGTGAAGCAGCGCCTCGACCTGGTTGCTGACCTCACCAGACGCGAGCGTGGCGTTCAATGCCTGTTGGAGCAGCGTTTCGGCGACGGCGTAGAGGCCGCGTGTAATCAGAAAAGGCGCGAAGGCAAGGACACCCTGAATCAAGGCTTCCTGCATTGAGAGCCTGGAAGCTGTTTCCAGAGCCGCGAGGATATTGGCGCTTTCGAGATCCAGGGTAGCAAAGTCTGTCGTATGCTGAAGTGCGCAATCCACAAAATAGGCCACCATGCGCCTGTCAACCTCCGCGCTTGCGCCGGGAGAGAGGCTGGCATAGTCAGCGATGGTCTGGTGGAGCGTGTAGCGCTCCGGGCCGCAGCTTTCGAGCAGGCCAGCATCGCTCAGTTCGTCAAGCGTGTCGACTGGCATGGCACTGATCTCTACTGCAGCTTCTTCGGAGAAGGTGTTTGGTTTTGGTGGAAAGGCGGCGAGCGCTCGCAGGGTGGCGCGAGCGTTCTGACTGATCTGTTGTTCACTGATGCCAATCGCGGCCTGGAGGGAAAGCGGTGTACCGGCTTCCAGGCTGGGATGGCTGCTGATGAGCGTCTGAGGCTCGGCCAGGCGCAGGCGTTCGTCGGCGCGGCGCAGGCGTTCCAGGGCGGTGCGAATGCGCCGCGGCTGGCCGCTGTGGGCCTGGCCTCGCAGGAAATGGCCCAGCAGGGTCAGTGCCAGGGGCAGGCCGCCCACGGCGGTCACCAGCGCCTGTGCTTCCTGTGGTTCGGTTTGAACGGCAGCGGGAGCCAGGCGCATCAGGAGCAGGCGTCCATCAGTGTTCTCCAGCTCGCGCACGACAAACGCGCCCTCCGCGGCGAAGCGCCGCGCGATCTCGGGGAAGCGCGTGGTGACAAGATGCGCGCAATTGGAACCGCCGATGCGCAGCGCCTGCGCGTTCGCGGTATCCCAGGCATCATCGATGACCAGCAGCATGCGGCGCTGCCCGATGCCGGCGTGGATGCTGGCGGCCCAGGCTTCGGGACGGCTGCGCTGCGCCAGGTCCGCTGGCACGCTGTTCAGCAGAGTGCCCCAGCGGCTCAATACTCCCAACACGTCGGGCTGGCGGCCCAGGCCTGCCCAGAGGATGCCCGCGGAAAAATGCTGCTGGATTTCTTCGTCGTGTGCCAGCGTGGTCGCCAGTGCAGTTTTCCCTGCCCCTGGGAGCCCGTTCAGAGCGGAGACAGCCGCGTGCTTCGAGGAGCGCAGGCGTTGTTTGAGGTGACGCAGCAGTTCATCGCGTCCCACCAGCCCCATCTCTCCCGCCGGCAGAGGGGGAATGGTCGGGTCCAGCGTGGGAGGTTGAATATAGACCAGCAGATCTTGCGTGGGCGAGGCTGAAGGCGGCGTGGAGACGTGTTCCGCCAGTTGAGGAACCAGGCCCAGCTCCAGCGCGCTCATGCCAAAAAGCGTACAGAGTTTGAGGCGAAAGTGCGGACTGGGCATGGCAATGCCGCGCTCCCAACGGCTGACCGTAAAAGCCTCCGTACCCACTTCCTGTGCGACATATTCCTGTGACCAGCCCTGAAGTACACGCGCCTGTTTGAGTTGCTGATTAGGGGAAACGCTGGCTGGTTTCTTCATGAATCGGGTTCTCTCTAGTTCCTCTCTTGCTTTCCTGCTTCAAGTTTACCTTTTTCCCCGACCAGGGGTCAAGTTCCCAGATGTCATCAAGATGTCACCTCCTTGCCAATTATCGCAGTGAACGCTACTAATACCTAAAGAGCATCACACCAGTATGAGTCATCCCTGATTTTGCAAAATCAGGACAAAACGCGTTTTCCCCCCGCCCCAGGAAAAACAAGGGGTTTTGTGAGCGGGG
>DASVMX010000261.1:0-1691 GCA_036384215.1 Ktedonobacteraceae bacterium
CGCTTGCCTCCCTCGCGGGTGAGAAGGTTACACGATCTGGGGCATGCGTTTCTGGGCTGCGGCTACGGCTTCGGCAGGGTATTCGTAGTCTTCCAGTTTACCGGAGAAATAGGCATCGTAAGCCGCCATGTCGAAGTGGCCGTGGCCGCTGAGGTTGAAGAGAATGACACGCTCCTGACCTGCTGCTTTGGCCTCCAGAGCCTCGTTGATCGCGGCGCGGATGGCGTGGCTGCTTTCAGGCGCTGGAATGATGCCCTCGGCACGCGTGAACTGGATCGCGGCCTCGAAGACGCCAATCTGGTGATAGGCCTGGGCCTCGATGATTTTTTCGTCGTGCAGCAGGGAGATCAGTGGCGCCATGCCGTGATAGCGCAGGCCGCCGGCGTGAATGCCCGCGGGCATGAAATCGTGGCCCAGTGTGTGCATCTTGACCAGCGGAGTCATACCCACGGTGTCGCCGAAGTCATAGGCGTAGACTCCCCGCGTCAGGCTGGGGCAGGCCATGGGCTCGGCAGCCAGGAAGCGCGTGCTCAGCCCTTTGCGGCGTGCTTCGCCGATGAAGGGGAAGGCCAGGCCAGCGAAGTTGCTGCCGCCGCCCGTGCAGCCGATGACCACGTCGGGATAATCGTCGGCCTGCGCGAATTGCAGCAGCGCCTCCTGTCCAACGATGGTCTGGTGCAAAAGTACGTGATTGAGCACACTGCCCAGCGAATACTTGACCTTGCCGCCACTTTTGGCCGCGACTTCGACCGCTTCGCTGATAGCGATGCCCAGGCTGCCAGGACTGTTGGGATCTTGCGCCAGAATGCTGCGCCCGGCGTCGGTCAGGTTTGTCGGGCTGGCGTGAACGGTGCCGCCAAAGGCTTCCATCAGGTGCCTGCGATAGGGCTTTTGATGATAGCTGACCTTGACCATGAAGATCTCAACGTCTACTCCGAAGAAGGCTCCAGCCATTGCCAGCGAGGAGCCCCACTGGCCTGCGCCCGTCTCTGTCGAGATCTTCTGAATGCCTTCCTGCTGATTGTAATACACCTGGGGGACCGCGGTATTTGGCTTGTGGCTGCCCGCGGGGCTGACACCTTCGTATTTATAGTAGATACGCGCGGGCGTGTCCAGCGCCCGCTCCAGGCGGCGCGCCCGGAAGAGCGGACTGGGTCGCCACTGTCGATAAATCTGCCTGACAGGCTCCGGGATTTCGATATGTGGCTCGGTGCTGACCTCTTGCTGAATAATCGCCATGGGAAAGAGCGGCGCCAGGTCAGCCGGGCCAACTGGCTGATGCGTGCCGGGGTGCAGCACAGGATCGGGCGGGCGAGGCAGGTCCGCCGCGATATTGTACCAGGTGTGGGGCATTTCGTCTTCGTTGAGAATGTACTTGACGTGCGTATTGTCGGGCATGGAGTGCTCCTCTCTGAACAGAAAATAAGCAGAACAACGCCGATGAAGGACTTCTTCGGGCAAGAAGCATAATTATACTGTATGCATCCCCACCTGATCTGTCAAGCCAGACCCCTTCCCACCAGGGCTATGTAAAAGTCCACTCTCGCCGCCTGCGGCGGCTCGCTCAAAAAAAAGCGGTTGTTAAGAGGACACCTCGTGCTCCGGCAAGGGGCTCGCCGTCCCCTGCACCCCTGCTTTTGACGAGAACGCATAAACCCTACCTCCCCACAGAGGAAGAGAATTGAGCGGGA
>DASVMX010000262.1:0-2323 GCA_036384215.1 Ktedonobacteraceae bacterium
CTATCCTGTCAATTTTGATAGGAGAGAAAACTGATCGCTTGAACAGTGCTTTTTCTCGACTGATCCGGTATACTTACTTTTCAGAAGGAAAGAAAAAAGATTATACCTCATCCCCTCCTACACTCCTTTTTGACAGGGCATGAGACTTACAGCAGGAGTAGATCGCTTTATGGCAATGCATGGTATGCGTGGTGGCCCGCCTGGCGGGGGTATGAATGCTTACCTCGAAGATCAGAAGAGACGCGGGCGCAAAACGGATTCGCGCACGCTCAGACGCGTGGCCCAGGCTTTTGGACCCTATAAGTTTCAGGTACTGCTGGTTCTCCTCGCTATTCTCTGTACAACGGTGCTTGGCCTGGTTAACCCCTTTATGATTAGCTTTGTCTTTGACGACGCGATTGGCAAGGGCAATACCCAATTACTGTTCCTCTTTGTGGGCATTATGTTTGTGATGCCGATTGTGACTGGCCTGATCGGCGTGGGACAGACCTTCCTAAACAATCTCATCGGCCAGAATGTGATGCGCGACTTCCGCAATAAGCTGTATATCCACATACAGAGTATGTCGCTGAGGTTCTTCACGTCTACGCGCACCGGCGAAATTCAGTCACGCCTCTCAAATGATGTAAACGGCGTACAGGACGTTGTGACCGACACTGCGACCAGCATTGTGGCGAATATCTCCATCGCGCTGAGCACAATTGTGGCGATGCTGATCCTCAGTCCGCTGCTGACGCTGATCTCGCTGGGCCTGCTGCCGCTCTTTCTCTGGATTACGACCAAGGTAGGCAATGTGCGGCGCGTGACCAGCAAGGAGACGCAGGAGAGCATGGCCTCTCTGACAGCGCAGATGCAGGAGACGCTATCGGTCAGCGGCATCCTGCTGATCAAGACGTTCAGCCGCCAGGCCTACTCGCGGCAACGCTTCGCGGAGGAGAATCAGCGTCTTACCAACCTGGAGATTCGCCAGCAACTCATCGGGCGCTGGTTCTTCATGTTTATCAATGTCTTCTTCTCCGTGACACCCGCAATCGTCTACCTGGTAGCTGGTCTACAGATTATTCATAGCCCGGCCAATCCCCCGATTACGCTGGGTAAAATTGTGGCTTTCACAACCCTGCAGAGCCGCCTGTTCTTCCCTATAGGACAGTTGTTGACCATTCAGGTCCAGGTACAGGGCGCGCTGGCGCTGTTTGACCGCATCTTCGAGTATCTCGACCTGCCCATCGAGATCAAGAATAAACCCGACGCGCAACGCCTCACTCCGGCGCAGGCGCGTGGTGAAATTGCCTTTCAGAATGTTTCTTTTACCTACCAGCGAGATCGCCAGGCTCTGGCCGGAGGACTCTTCGCTCCTAAAGAAGAAGGGAAAAATCAGCGCGCTCGCTCGCCCGAAGCGCTGGCAGTCAACGATGAAGCTCCATTGCGCCCGGCTCTGAACCATGTTTCGTTCGAGATCAAACCCGGCCAGCTCGCCGCCCTGGTTGGTCCCAGCGGAGCTGGCAAGACGACCATGACCTATATGGTGCCGCGCCTCTACGAGGTGGAAGAGGGCGCGGTGACAATCGATGGCATCAATGTCAAAGATCTGACCCTGGAATCGCTGGGTGAGATCGTCGGCATGGTCACGCAGGAAACCTACCTTTTTCACGCCTCTGTGCGCGAAAACCTGCTCTACGCGCGGGAAGATGCCACTGACGAGGAGATGATCGCCGCGGCCAGAGCAGCGGCTATTCACGAGCGCATCATGGACCTGGACGACGGCTATGACACTATCGTCGGCGAGCGCGGCTACAAGCTCTCCGGCGGCGAAAAGCAGCGCATCGCCATCGCCCGCGTGATCCTCAAAAATCCGCGCATCCTGATCCTGGACGAAGCCACCAGCGCCCTCGACACCCACTCCGAGCGCCTGATCCAGTCCGCCCTGGAACCACTGATGAAGGATCGCACCACCCTGGCCATCGCCCACCGCCTCTCGACCATCCTGGCCGCTGATGTCATCCTGGTGGTTGACAAAGGCCAGATTGTCGAACGCGGCACTCACGAAGAACTCCTGGCCCTCGACGGCCTCTACGCCCGCCTCTACAACGAGCAATTTACCAAAGGTGTGATCGAAGCGGCAATCGCAACCATTCCCGCCGATTAATAGAGGCAAGCTCCTGTTTCAAAGGGTTAAAAGTATAAACATGGGTCATCCCGAATTTTTGAAAGGATGAGCTAGAAAAAGGATCCCTCTGGTGGTATGCTTGAGAAGTAACCTAACAAACCTCAAGTATCCAAAGGAGGGATCTTCATGTTAGAACAGTATGCCATAGTTCCGCAC
>DASVMX010000263.1:0-3396 GCA_036384215.1 Ktedonobacteraceae bacterium
GGCTATGCATTTTGGTGCACCAAAATGCATAGCCATCCACGTCAGCATCGTCCCTCATAACAGATCATGTTTTTAACGCCAGCCAGGTGCGCAGGAGTTCAGCGACGCTCCAGGCCTGGGCGAAGCAGCCAGAGGGGGTGAAGGGGGCCATGGGTTCGGCAACTTCGCTGACGGTGCCGACGCAACTGTCCCACAGGTGATCTACCAGGGGCGTGAGCAGGGGCAAGATGGCGTCGCAGTTGTGGTACACGCGCAGGTGAACGTCGATGTAGGGACCGAGCAGCCAGGGCCAGACGGTTCCCTGGTGATAGGCGCTGTCGCGGTGCAGGAGGTCGCCGTTGAAGCTGTCATGGTAAGCCGGGTCTGCCGGACTGAGCGTGCGCAGACCCATGGGCGTAAGCAGATGGTTGGTGACCTGCTGGAGAATGCTACGCGCCTGGTTTTGCGTGAGTAGATGCTGGCTCAGCGAGGCGGCGAAAAGTTGGTTGGGGCGCAGCGAGGCGTCGTTCTGGTCCCTAACTCCGTCGACATCCACTACATCGTAGAGATAGCCGCCTTTCTCGTACCAGAAGCGGTTGGTGAAGCTCTGTTCGACGCGGGAACGCAACTGGCCATACTGGAATGCGTCGATTGAGAGATCCACCGCCCATTTTTCCATGCAGGCCAGCGCGCAGTACCAGAGCGCGTTGACTTCAACTGGCTTGCCGCGCCTGGGCGTGACGACCCAGTCGCCAATTTTCGCGTCCATCCAGGTCAGTTGCAGACCCGGCGCGTTCGCGTGTAGCAGGCCGTCCTCGGGGTCCATGCCGATGCCAAAGCCAGCTCCCTGCTGGTGCCACTGAATGATCTCTACCAGTTTGGGAAAGAGTTCTTTGAGCAGCGAGCGATCATTGGTAATAGTGAGATAGTTGTGCAGAGCGGCGAAGAGCCAGAGCGTGGCGTCGGCGGTATTATATTCTGGTGCCTCTCCGCGGTCGGGAAAGCGGTTGGGGATCAGACCCTCGTGGGCATAGCTGATAAAGGCCTTGAACAGCCCACGGGCCTCGCTATAGCGGCCTGTACACAGCAGAAGTCCAGGTAGAGAGATCATGCTGTCGCGTCCCCAATCGGTGAACCAGGGATAGCCGGCGATAATGGTCTTGCTGTCTGGAGAAAGATAGGCTCTGGCGGCTCCATTCTTAGGCTCGGCTGCCTGGGCGCGCGTGACCACGAACTGATCGGCGGCAAGCACCAGGCGGGCATGAACGGGGTCGCGCCTGGCCAGGTTGGTGGCCGAGCGATCAGCGATATCAAGCAGGTGTTTGATGCGCCGCTGGTGGCGGCGCAGTGCCTGCGCGACATGCTCCTCGTGGCCCGACCCTCCCAGCGCGGGCGCGCCTTGCTCTTCGGCGCTGATTACAAGAGTTGTGCGCACACCGGGCCTGATCGGTACGCTCAATACTCCCGGCTGGAATACATCCTCAACACTGTTCAAGCCGCGCGCCTGGTCGTGACGATGGCGTACGTTCCAGTACCAGAGGCCAGTCGGGGTAAACACTGCTTCACGGTTTAGCCACAGGCGATACGGGCGCGCCCCGAGGCTGGCACGAATCTCGCAGCCATTGCCCAGGTTATCCACTAAAAAGCGCCAGCCGACCCGTCCCCGCGTGATCGTGTGGTGATCGCGGTACAGGCAGAAAGGGAAGATGGTCAGCAGCAGCGGTTTATCATCAGGCTCCTGGCTGGAGGCATCGCGCAGAAGATATTGCACGTAGGTTGTGTTTTCTCCGTACTCCATCCAGATGCGCTTTTCCAGGCGCAGATCTGGTGTAAGCTGATAGGTAAAGCAGGGGATATCGCCTTCGAGGGCGAACGAGGCGAGGTAAGTCTGGCCCTGGGGATCGATGGTGCCGTCCTCGTATTCATTGACGCCGAGCCGCAGCACCTGCCCATCGGGTAGAGTGATCTCCTCGTCGGCTTTGGTTACCAGCACAAAGCGGTCTACCGGCGGACGCAGCGCGGCCACCAGCAGACCGTCGTAGCCGCGCGTGGTCGCTCCCAGAATAGAGCCGGAGGCGTAGCCTCCCAGGCCATTTGTGACCAGCCATTCGCGATCAAGTCCTGCCGTCACATCACTGCAAAGCTCTTTCTCCAGCGAAAGATTCCAAGCATTCCCTGGCATCGCGTGTGAACTCCCTTCTTCTGTCTCCAGCTCAAGCGCGCGCGCGCAAGGCCCCGCGCATGCGGATAAGAGCCGTTTCCAGCCGTTCCTGGGACTCGGTCATAGAGACACGCAGGTAGCCCTCGCCAGCCTGGCCGAAATTGGTGCCAGACGTGACAAAAACGCCAGTTTCGTCAAATAGCCAGTTCGCGAAATCGCGTGAAGTGGAGCCCGCGGGCACCGCAGACCAGACATAGAGGCCCGCCTGGGTGCGCCGCGTGCGCAGACCCAGCTCGTTAAAGCCATCAACCAGGAGGTCGCGGCGTCGGCGATAGATGGCGTTGCGCTCTTGAATCCAGGCATCAGGCAGCTCCAGGGCCGTGATGGCCGCGTATTGCACCGGGCGGAACATGCCGCTGTCGATATTGCTCTTCAAGCGCCCGACCGCGTCCACCAGTTTCGCATTGCCGACCAGCATTCCCACGCGGAAGCCAGCCATGTTGTACGTTTTGCTCAGCGAATGCAGTTCGACCGCGACCTCTTTCGCGCCAGGAATCTGCAGGATGCTCATCGGTCGCCAGTCATCGAAATACACCTCGGCGTAGGCCATGTCATGGACAATCACCAGGTTGTGCTGGCGCGCGAACTCAACCGCCTGCTCAAAAAACTCGCGCCCGGCGGTGGCCGCGGTGGGATTGTTCGGATAGTTCAGCCAGAGCAGGCGCGCCTTGCGCAAGACATCTGCGGGAATGCTCTCCAGGTCCGGCAGATAGTCGTTCTGTTCTAGCAGAGGCAGGAGATACGGCTGCGCGCCCACATTGGTCGCGGCGGTCAAATAAGCTGGATAGTAAGGGTCGCCGGTCAGCGCGATATCGCCCGCGTTTAACACAGCCGCTCCCAGGTAGATCAGTCCTTCTTTAGAGCCGAGCAGGGGCAGCATCTCAACCTCTGGCTCCAGTTCAACGCCAAAGCGGCGCTGAAACCAGGCCGCGAAAGCCTGGTGCAGAGCAGGCATACCGCGATATTCAGGATAGCGATGATTGACTGAATCTTGTAACGTCTCGCTCAAACGGTCCAGCACAGCCTGGGGAGCTGGCAGATCGGGATCGCCCATCGAGAGGCTAATCACATCCACCCCCGCCGCCACGCGGTCAGCAATCTTCTTTTTAGCATTCGCAAAATGATAGGGGGGCAAACCGATAATAAGTTGAGATAACTCCACGTAAAAACTCCTTTAGAATAGGAATAGAGAGCTG
>DASVMX010000264.1:0-14183 GCA_036384215.1 Ktedonobacteraceae bacterium
GCCGCGCGTCTATTCGGCCCTCATTTCTTCTCAGGACACCTGGGATAGAAAGTTAGATAGCCTGGTTGCTGTCCTGGACTCCTGCACCGACGCCGCGGCGCAGCATGGGGACCTTGTTCAGCTCTTCCCAGGGCAGATCTACGTCGGTGCGCCCGAAGTGGCCGAAGGCGGCAGTGGGCTGGTAGATCGGACGGCGCAGGTTGAGTGACTGGATAATGCCAGCCGGGCGCAGGTCGAAGTGCTCGTTGATCAGGCGAATAATCTCTTCATCGGAGACCTTGCCGGTGCCGAAGGTGTCGACGAAGAGTGAGAGCGGGCGTGCCACGCCGATGGCATAGGAGACCTGGATCTCGATGCGCTCGGCCAGGCCAGCGGCCACGACGTTTTTCGCGATGTGGCGCACCGCGTAGGCCGCTGAGCGGTCCACCTTGGTCGGATCTTTGCCGCTGAACGCGCCGCCGCCGTGTCGGGCCATGCCACCATAGGTATCAACGATGATTTTACGCCCGGTCAGACCGGCATCGCCCATGGGGCCGCCGGTCACAAAGCGCCCGGTTGGGTTGACGAAGATCTTGGTTTTTGAGTCGAACAGGTGCTCAGGAATGACAGGTTTGATGATATGCTCGATGACATCAGCGCGGATCTGCTCCTGGTCTACGTAGTCGGCGTGCTGGGTTGAGACCACAACCGTATCGACGCGCACAGGCTTGCCGAACTCGTACTGGACCGTCACCTGGCTTTTGCCATCGGGGCGCAGATAGGCCACGGGCCCGCTGCCGGCCCAGGACTTGCGGCGCACCTGGGAGAGCTGGCGCGTCACCTTGTGGGCCAGGCTAATTGGCAGGGGCATATACTCGGGCGTCTCGTTGCAGGCAAAACCGATCATCATGCCCTGGTCGCCAGCGCCGACGCGCTCCAAATCATCGTCGGTCAGAAGCGCCGAATCGCGCGCCTCCAGCGCCTGGCTGACGCCCTGGTCGATATCGGGCGACTGCTTGCCAATCGAAGTCACCACGCCGCAGGTGCGGTAATCGAAGCCGTACTCGGCGCTGGTATAGCCCACCTGCTCAATCGTCTTGCGCACAACGGCGGCCATATCAATCCACGCGGACGTTGTAATTTCGCCAGCGACCAGCACCAGGCCAGTGGTAGTGGCAGTTTCGCAGGCCACGCGTGCCACCGGGTCTTGCGCCAGGATGGCATCCAGCACGCCATCCGAGATCTGATCGCAGAGTTTATCGGGGTGTCCTTCAGTCACCGATTCGCTGGTAAAAAACGTCTGCGGGTTTGTCATGAAATTGCTCATGATCCTGGTATTGCTCCTTCCATAAAAGGGACGTACATAGGCAGTGCTAGAGACCGCCAGCGACAGTATTATAGAGGGGCGCAAGAGGCGAAAAAAAACCCTGACGACTCAGGGGCTTGTAGCATAGTGCGTATTCCCCTCATCTCGCGGACAGCGTGTCCGCCGGAATTGGCACCATTCCCGCGCGTGACACGCGAGAGGGTTGCCGGGCTTCACAGGGCCGTTTCCCTCCACCTCTCTGGATGAGTCTATTTAGCGAAGGAGAGTATATCTCCGTACTCAAGTATAACGAACAATGAAATTCTTTGTCAAGATGCATTATTTTGTGAGCAGGGCGATGTAAAAGTCCACTCTCGCCGCCCTCTGCACTCCCGCTTTGCCGACTTTTACAGAGCCCTGTTTTGTGAGATTGTGGGCGGGCACGCCCGTCCACAATCTCACAAAATAATGCATCTTGACAAAAATTACGTGCCGGACTCCCAGGAGCCGAGGTATTTCTCCTGCTCGGGAGTGAGAGTGTCGATTTTTACACCCATGGCCTGGAGTTTGAGGCGCGCGATATCCTTGTCGATGTGCTCAGGGATGGTGTAGACGCGCGTCTGCATCTCTTTAGCGTGGATGAGCATGTACTCGGCGCCCAGTGCCTGGTTAGCGAAGCTCATATCCATCACGCTGGCGGGATGGCCTTCGGCGGCGGAGAGGTTCACCAGGCGGCCTTCGGCCAGCAGGTGGACGCGGCGTCCATCGGCGTAGGTGTACTCGTCCACGAAATCGCGCACGCGGCGCTTTTTCACGGAGAGCGCCTCCAGGGCGGGGATGTTGATTTCGTCGTTGAAGTGGCCGGAATTAGCTACCAGCGCGCCATCTTTCATGCGCTCCAGGTGGGCCCTGTCGATAACGTTGATATCGCCAGTGACCGAGATAAAAACATCGCCCACGGCGGCGGCTTCCAGCATGGGCATCACGCGGTAGCCGTCCATCACCGCTTCCAGAGCGCGGGTCGGATCGACCTCGGTGACAATCACGTTCGAGCCCAGGCCGTGCGCGCGCGAGGCCACGCCGCGGCCACACCAACCATAGCCGATCACCACCAACGTGCGGCCAGCAAGCAGGATATTCGTCGAGCGAATCACCGCGTCAAGCGAGCTCTGGCCGGTGCCATAGCGGTTATCAAACATATGCTTGGTGTCGGACTCGTTGACCGCCAGCACGGGGAAGCGCAGCACGCCGGCTTTCTCCATACTGTGCAGGCGGATTACGCCCGTGGTCGTCTCTTCCAGACCTGCGATGATATCGGGAATCAGCTCGGTCCGCGTTGTATGCAGCGTCGAAACCAGGTCGCAGCCGTCGTCCATGGTCATATTCGGCTTGTGGTCCAGCGCGGCATTGATGTGGCTGTAGTAGACCTTCTCATCCTCGCCTTTGATCGCAAAAGTGGGGATACCGTACTCGCTGATCAGAGCCGCGGCCACGTCATCCTGCGTCGAGAGGGGATTAGAGGCGCAGAGCACCAGGTCAGCGCCGCCTGCTTTCAGCGTAATCGCCAGATTCGCGGTTTCCGTCGTAATATGTAAGCACCCCGACATGCGCACGCCCTTCAGCGGCTGCTCTTTTTCAAAGCGTTCGCGGATCAGGCGCAGCACAGGCATATCTTTCGCCGCCCATTCAATGCGGTCTTTGCCGCGCGGCGAGAGGGTGAGATCTTTCACATCACCCTGAGTTGAAATCGTCATCGTTTCTTCATCCTTCTTCATGTTAACACACTAGCAACGTAACACACCCCCCTCTCTTACTCCTCTCTGGCAAATGCTCTGGTCTCTTATCCACCTGGCGCAAACAGCTTGATCGCTGTTTTCTTCGCGCCAGATGAAAGGAGATGCGCGCGTCCTCTTTGCCAGAGAGGAAAGGAGGAATCCTCCTGAATCATATCAGAGAAAATTTGAGCGTGTTTTGTTTCACCAAAATTTACGAGAGGCGCCAGGTAGGATCGAAATGGGAATACTCAACCAGTTTTTGGTAGCGTTCCGCGACCTCGTCCATCGTCAATGTAGCAAGGCGACTGATGCTGAAATCCGCGCAGGCGAAAGAGCCAATCAGATTGCCATGTACCACCGCGCGTTTCAGATCATCCGTATGATAGCGCCCTTTGTCCAGGGGAGCAACGGTTGAGAGATAGCCCAGGAAGCCGCCGGCAAAAGAATCGCCCGCGCCGGTGGGGTCGCTGACCTCTTCGAGGGGATAGGTCGGCGCGCTGAAGTAGGTGCCATCGGTACCAAAGAGCAGTGCGCCGTAGCTGCCCTGCTTCACAATCACATACTTCAAACCCAGCGCGAAGAGATCGCGCACGCCAGTCAGGATGCTGGCCTTGCCGGTGAACTGGCGCACCTCTTCCTCGCTTAACAACAGCACATCCACGCGCTTCATCACCTCGGTCAATGCCTCGCGCGCGGTCATAATCCAGAGTTCCATGGTATCCAGCACCGTCAGGCGAGCGCGCGGCGCGGCCTGGAGCACTTCCATCTGGAGCTCTGGCTGAATATTGGCCAGGAAGAGCAGATCGCTATCCAGGTAAGCAGGCGGTAGAACCGGGTGGAAGCCAGCGTACACGCCCAGTTGCGTATCCAGCGTATCGCGCGCGTTCATATCCATGTGATAGCGCCCGACCCAGCGGAACGTCGGTCCATCCAGAACCTGTAGCCCGTCCAGGTTAATCGTGCGGCTGTGCCAGAAATTGATAAACTCCTGAGGAAAATCAGAGCCAACGACCGCCACCAGGTTGACCTGGCTGTAGAGAGAAGCCGCGGTCGAGAAATAAGAGGCAGCTCCACCGAGGACATCCTCGACACGCTTGAACGGGGTTTCAACCGTATCAAGAGCTACCGAACCAACAACCAGAATGGACAAACCTTCCACCTTCGCTTTCGAGAAAATGTGTAAAAAACATTAAATTGGGGTCGCGTCGCTAAGATGTTCAATCACCCCATCAAGAAAAGCCAATGTATTGCCAAACTTCGCGCGCGCCATCTCGCGGGCCGGGTCCGTGTGGAGCGACTGGAAAAGATCGACGAAGCGCTCCTCGATGTGGCGCAGGATAGCGCAGAGCACCTCGCCGTTCACCGCGCGGTTGGGGTAGCGCGCGCCGAACTCGATCAGCGAGGTTACCACTGCCAGGCCACTGAGACGGCCCAGTTTATCGGCGTCATAGATAATGCGCGCCTCCAGGGGCAGCGAGTCGTCTTCTTCGGCTGTCAGCGCCGTCGTATGCGCCAGCACAATTTGTTCCACAGAAGTCACCAGATCCTCTTCGGCTGAGAGATCGCGCAGAAACTCCGCGGCCAGCTGCGCTGATTTGACCTGGTGGTCCTGAAAGCCGAACTCGATTGTCGAGATATTATGCAAATACGCCGAGATCACCAGCGCGTCCTGATTGACCTTATATGCCGCTTCGTCCGCGCTCTCCAGCTCCAGGGCCAGCATCTTGCATGTCGCCACAACGGCGCTAATATAGCGAAACCCCTCTTGCCCCATTACCGATTCGGCATACTTCGCGACGGCCTGGACAATTTCTGACTCCATGGGTATTCAACCTCTCCCGGATGATGATAGCCCGCACCAAGCGCTGGCCAGATGTCAGTCAAAAGTGGTCGGGGCTGCGCCACGTAAACCCCGGCTGAAGCGATTGCGGAGACGCTGCTGTTTATGGCTCTAACGGCGTCGCGTTCTTCTCCTGCGCAGTCCATTTTATCATATGACAACCGAACCGTCAGTATGCATTTCCCCCCAAATAGTACTAACCCCAGGCTCAAGCATTTCAGGGAATAGCGCAAATATGCTACCATGATGAACAATAAATCACGCGCAAGCCGTTATTTTCAAGCCAATCAGGATGTTACTGAAAGCGTTGATTGTCCGTTCCACTACACAGAAGGATGAAAAGCCTTTTCACCTCGCTCCAACCTGTTGGAGGGTTATGCGAGCCGGAAGGATGGCCATCTGTCGCCTGCATTGGAACGGACAGGTTGATAGCTCTAGCCGCCGGAAGGGACGTAGCGCATGGCCAGGGTGGAAACCAGGGAAAATACCTGGTCCTTCGAGCAAATTTACGACGAGTATAAAACACCTATTTATAATTATGTCTACCATCTGGTAGGTGATCGCGAACAGGCAGACGACCTGACTCAGGATACCTTTTTGAAGGCGTTTCGCGCGCTGCCAAAAATGGATGCAAACCTGAAGTTGTCAGCCTGGTTGTATCGTATCGCGACCAATACCGCGTACGATGCTCTGCGGCGTCGTAAACTTATCGCGTGGCTGCCCTGGCAAGATCTTGACCACGAGCCGGCTGATGTTGAAAGCGCGGACCCCCAGGAGATCTACGGCACGACGGAACTTGTTCGCGCCGCGCTTCGCAGAATGCCACAACAGTATCGGGCGGCGTTACTCCTGTATACGCAGGAGGGTTTTTCATACAGTGAAATCGCTCAGGCCTTAAATATCGCCGAGAGTGGTGTCAAGATGTATCTTTCCCGCGCGCGCCAGTCGTTTCGTGAACATTATCGCGCGCTGGAACAAGGAGGCAACAAATGAATTGCGAGCAGGTCGAGGAGCGGTTAAGTGCCTACCTTGACAATATGCTCGCCCCGGTAGAGCGCCGGGAGGTCACAATTCATTTGCAAACCTGCCCCAACTGCATGGCTCTGCTGGCGGAATTGCGCCAGAATGATTTGCTCCTGGCGCGTTTGCCGCGCATCAGCCCCGTGCCAGCGCTGCGCGAACACTTTTTCGCGCTCCCCGAGATGCGAGAACTCAGCGAGGCGGCCAGTTCTGTGCCGCGCTCGTCCTTCCCAGGTATTCAGGCTCACCCCCCCCTTCCATCTTCTGCTTACCCGACCGTGGATATGAGCAGCGCTCCGACCGTGGATATGAGCGACGCGCCCGGTCAATCGCGGTTACTGGCCTTGCCGGGCAGCCGTGGACCGCAGGCGCGCTTTGCGCCATGGGAGCTGGAGATTCCTCCCACGCCGCCAACTGTGCAACTGCGTCCCGCCGCTGTTCCGTCTTACCCGACCCGTCAATATCAGCCGCCGCGCGGGCGCAAAGGCTGGTTCTTGCCTGCGAAGATCGCACTTGCCGCGGTGCTGATCGTCGCGGTGACCACTGCTACGCTGTTCGGCCTGAGTCTGCGACATCAGTCGAATAGCGCCAACCTTGCCGGAGCGATCACTCCTCCCGCGGGCCCGCTTTCGGGACAGTCTCTGCCCCTGGCCGCGGGCTCGCGTTTTGTTTTCTTGCGCGCTGGCGCGCTGTGGAGCACCCTGGCTGATGGCAGCAAGCGCCAGCCGGAGCGGCTCACCTCCGCGAGCGCGCAGGTTGCCGCTGGTTGGATCGTCAATCCTCCGCAGGGCAATCATGACGCTGGCGACCTCCTGGCCTATATCGACCTCCGGGGCGCGCGCGTGCACACCATTCGCAGCGATAGCCAGCAGGATACCCCGGTGCCGCTGGCCTTGCTCCCCGGCGGCACAACCGCGAACTGGCAGAGCGTCCCTGGCCAGACCATTCTGAGAAGCCTGGCCTGGTCGCCCGATAGCAGCCTCCTCGCTTTTGCGGCAGATCCAACTGGCAGCGGGCAGACCGCTCTCTATCTCTTTACCCTCGCCACTGGCGAAGTTCACCGGCTTGCCGCGGACCTCAAAGGCAGCGCAGCTCAGCCTGCCTGGTCGCCGGACGGCACGCGCCTGGCTTTCACCCTGGCGCGCAACGGCGTGGTGAGCGTGCTGGACTATAACGTACAGGATCGGGGCGTGCTGGACCTGAGCAATCTCGCAGCCGCGCAGGGTAATAGCGCTGATGGTGTAGTGGCCTTGAGCTGGTTCTCGAACGCCGGTCAACCAGGTGTAACCTGGGCGCTGGGTTCGACGGGTCATATCAGCGCGGTGTGGGTACATCGCGTGGGCGCGAACGGCAGCATCTATCCCCAGCGGCTGGTCAGCGGCATCTATCTCCAGGCGTCGTACAGTCCAGGCAGCAATAACCAGACCGGCGGCTGGCTGCTGGTGGCTTCCGTCGGGGGCCAGGCAGGCGATGTCTGGCGCTTGAACCTCGCCGCCGGTTATCAGCTCTTTCGTCTTAGCCAGGGAAAACAGGTTGGTTTCGCGTGCTGGTCGCCGGACGGTTCCAGCGTCTTCTACATTCATGGAGTCTCGAACGGCCTGGGCAAAGGCCACCTCGTCAACGTCGTCAGCGGCGTTGATCAACTTTTGCCCGATCAGGTCGTGGCCAGCCCGGTCCCCGACTGGTCAGTGGACAACCTGCAAGTGGCCTATAGCACAGGCACGCAGGTCAACGTTGTCTCTACCCTTGGCGCGGGCCAGTTCATCCGCCTGCACCTGCGCGGGCAGATCGCCAACCTCTCCTGGTCACCCACTGCCGTTCACCAGCTCATCATTTCCCTGGCAGGCCCGAACTCTGGCCTGTATCTCATCGACCCCCGCCAGAACACCGCCCTCCAGCTCGACAGTACCAGCACCGTCAGCACCATCCAATGGACCCAGATTCCTTAATCAATCCCTTGACTGCTCAGCATCTGCGGCGCTTCGCATAGGTTAAGCGTGAGCGGTTCTGGTGCTGAGCAGTCACAATAAAATCTCGTTTATCTATCTTCACATCATTTTCACATAAAAAAGAGACTTCTTAGCGGCAAATTAATGGCTGATCAGTATAGTTATGAGTGGTACTACAATTCCCGTCATCTCGTGCAGATGTTTAGTGGTTTTACGTGTTGAATGGAGGAGAAAACTATGCCGCAAAGTATTTCTGCGGAACCATTAGCCCGGATGGTAAAATCTATCACGTTACAGAAGCGTACAGGTGTCTTGCGAGTTGAGCAATTGGGGGGGAGAAGCGCGGAGCGAGGTGCGATCTACTTTGAAAACGGTTCGATGGTACGTGCCCAGACAGAGCGTGAGACGGGAAAAGCAGCTCTCCAGTGTATTCGCGAATGGAAACAGATCACCTGCTCTTTTCAGAGCATCAGCAGGCCGCCATATCAGGCGCAGGCTCCTCTGAGACCGTCGCGCGAGCTTCAGATAGAAGAACGCCAGGCCAGCCTGCCAGCGCAGACTGATCCTCTGGCGCGCATGCCAGATTTGAGAGATACAGAGCCGCGAGGCAGTGCCATGCACCATCCTTTGCATGGTGGAGGCAGGACCACTCATCCTCTTTATCCGCGTTCGGCTGAAATTGATGAATCCGCAAACCGGGAGCCAGCGATCAAGTCGGCCAGCCAGTCGCTGGTCCTGCGAGGAGCACACCTGGAGCCCTACGCGCCCGTGCAGCCGTCCAGCCCGCCGCGTTCAGTGCAGCGCTGGACCACCCACCTGATTTCCGAACTCGAAACCATACCAGTGCCGCGCAAGCCCCCTGCAACGCCGCGCCTTTTTCCGCAATTCACGGAAGAAGTGCTGCCAGGCCGCAAAGCCATCTTCAAAGCGCGCGCGGTCGCTTCCATGCCCCAGGCTATTCAGCAGATGGAGCGCCACGCGCGCCTGGTCTTTATCCTGCTGGATGGGAGCAGAACCATCGAAGCTATCGCGCGCCTGACGCGCCAGACTGAACAGCAAACAGAGCAGATTGTGATTGATTTAACGCAGCGAGGTTACGCGTATTACCTGTGCGGCTGAAGGAGCACCAGGGAATTTTTACAATGTTCTATGATTTTTACTGAAATAGAGGGCGAGTCTGCCCTGGACTCTCAGTCTAAACAGCAAAAGAGATAGAGTGAAAAAGCAAGGAAGGGGCGAATTTTCTCCCACGGGAAAAAATTGGCCTGAAAAGTGATAACTAAACGCTTCCTCGTGCGTTATAATAAGTAGGCCTGGGAAGGAAGGCGGAATATACGTGAGCAAGCAGATCCACCTCGACGAGCAAGCTTGGAGCGTATATTTACGATTACGTGCAACCTTTTCCCCATGGGGTTAGCACGCGCCCCTTCTGGAGTCGCGCGTTGCTACACGCAATAGCGTGGTAAGGAGTGAACGAGCTGGCACCCCGTTCGCTCCTTACTTTTGTTTTTGGTACATGCTGCCAGACCCCGGCAGAGGGCTGGCAGTTCTCTGCACTCCCGCTACCGTTTTACGCGCTAGCGATACGCCTCGGCCTGGAGGTTAAACAGTTCCGCGTAGCGACCGTTGAGGGTCATCAATTCGCTATGGGAGCCGTTTTCTTTGACCACGCCCTGTTCGATCACAAAAATGCGGTCGGCCAGGCGCACGGTGCTGAAGCGGTGGCTGATAAAGATCGCCGTCTTGCCCGCGGTGAGCAGCCGGAACTTGGTGAAGATGTCGTATTCGGCCTGGGCGTCGAGCGAACTGGTTGGCTCGTCGAGCACCAGGATTGGCGCGTTGCGCATAAAGGCGCGGGCCAGCGCGACCTTTTGCCATTCCCCGCCGCTCAACTGCGCGCCTTCTTTGAACCAGCGACCCAGCATCGTGGCGTAGCCGGAGGGCAGTTTGTCGATGATCGCGCTTGCTCCGCTTTTTATCGCCGCTTCAGTTACCATGTCGATATTCTCGATTTCATCGATTCTGCCGACACCGATATTCTCGCGCGCATTCATGTGGTAGTTCACATAATCCTGGAAAATCACCCCGATCACGCGCCGGAGTTCCTCGATATCGTATTCGCGGATATCGCGCCCACCGACCAGGATCTGACCCTGATCGGGATCGTAGAGGCGGGTCAGCAGCTTGACGATGGTTGTTTTGCCAGCGCCATTGCTGCCTACCAGCGCGATAGCTTCGCCGGCTTTAATCGTAAAACTTACATCGCGCAGAGCCGCAGCGGTGGCGGGGTCTTTGCCGGGATACGTAAAGCTGACATTGCGGAACTCGATATCCATACCAACTGTCTCGGAGGCGCGCTCCAGTGGATGGGGATTCGTCGGCGAGATGATGTGTGGCTTGTACTCCAGAAACTCGTAGAGCGTATTGACGAAGAGATTATTTTCGTAGATGCCAGAGAATCCGTCCAGCACGCCCTGAAAGCTCGATCCGACCTGCATCACCGCCTGCGTATACCTTGTCAGTCCGGCAATCTTGATACTGCCGTACACCGCCTGTAAGGCCACGTAGATATAGATCCCGGAATTTGCCAGCGTGGAAAGGCTGCCCCAGCTAAAACCAGCCAGGTATCGTCCGATGACGATTTTCTTGTTCTCCTGGTAGAATTCCTCGGAGAGATCTTTGTACTGTCTGATCAGGAATCTGCCCAGGTTAAAAAGCTTGATCTCCTTGTTGAACGAATCAACTGTCATGAGTTGATTGAGATACCCCAACATGCGGCGCTTTGGTGACTGGCGGCGCATTTTATGGTAGCCGCGCCAGCCATAGCGCGAGCTGGAGATAAACGAAGGAATAGGCAGCACCATGGCAATCAGCGCCAGCCACCAGGCCAGCTGTAAGAGGATGGCCAGCATCGAAAAGAGGGTAATCAGCGTGCGGATAAACGTAAAGACCTGCGAGACCATCTGCATTGGTTTATAGGTCGATTCGTTGGCGGCGTTGCGCAGCTTATCATAAAATTCAGCATCCTCAAAGAAAGACAGATCAAGCGTCTCGGCTTTCTGGAGAATCATGAACTGCACGTTGTTGCCCACACGCTCCTGAAGCAACTGCTGGAAGATATTGGTCAGGGTGCTCGTCAGGCTTTGCAGTAGCCCGACTACCAGTTGAGCTGCCACGTAGAACCAGAGTACTCCCAGATTGTGTCCATGACTCACAATTGCGTCGAAGACGCCCTGCAAGACCCCTCCTGAGATCCACACGCTCGCCGCCGGTAGAATGCCGCTTAGCAAGCTAATCAGCGCCAGGGCCAGAGTCAACGACCAGCTCGTAGACCAGACCAGGCGCGTAACTCTGGGCAGCTCTGTAAAGGCCTGAAAAACTTTTTTTAGTTCAAACTTTTCCTCTGGGTCTCCTCGCATTTGCCCAAGGACGAGACGCGAAGCTTGCTGGAGATTGCCGTTGCTTCCATTGCTGGCCATGAAGGATACCTTTCTTTTGGAATTGAAGCATTGTGTTTTGCTCTTCCATATTGCTCTGTGGAACCACTAACTACTGTAAAAACCACCCTGGTCGATCCGACGTTTTTGACGCAGAGGGGCGTCATCTGCATATGCGTTTCTATATTTTCTCATAAAACTGTTGGTCATGTCTACTTATGTTGTAGTCTTCATGTTGTAATAATCTGGTGCTTCCGAAGCACCAGATTATTACAACACTACAATTGTTTCGCGTTGAAATCCGCAACTATTGGCCAGAAGGAGGAGAAGGTGGGAACTGCCCCGGTTGAGGGGGGAAGCCTGGTTGGCCTGGTTGCGCGGGCTGGGCGTAGGGGTTTTGATTGGCATAGAACGGTGGCTGAGGCTGATAGGGAGGAATGAACGCGTAGGCAGGAGTCTGGCCTTTGCCCATCACTCCGCCCAGCGCCCCGATGCCCGCGCCAATGCCAAGCAGAAGCAGATCTGCTACGACGGCATAAACTATATTTTCGACCAGGACGCTGCTTTCAATGCCTGCCACCTCCGCGTGCGGGGTCGATGCGGCAATTTGGGGAAAAACGACTATCAGATCGAGCAAAATAGTGGCAATAAACAGATCTACAATCAGAAAGATTCCTCCCGCCATCAGCCCGGCTATGGCGCCAGAAGATGCCCGCTTTGAGCTGCGAGCGGCAAAGAGGCCCGCCAGCAGGAAAGCAACGAACAAGAGTATGTAGACGGGTATGGATACGATAATGCCACTGAGAGCATTGTATAGAAAAAGGGGAAGCCGATACAGTGGTCCGAGAATGCCGTAATACCAGCTAATGGTTCCGTTAACCACCAGATAAAAATAGAGGAGGTCGACAAGACCGATGCCGCCTCCAAAGATGAGCCCGTATTGCAGAGCGGCTTTGCCTCCCTTTGGAGGTTGGGATAACGCGGGTTGTTCCAGAGGTATTTGTGGTTGTTGCATGAATATCTCCTTTACCATACAAAAGAATTGCTCAATAATCTCCAATAACTCTATCTAAGCGTCTGGTTTGTACCTTTATTCTAACATATCTAATGGTTTTAAGGGCCAGAAACCCGCGAGAATGATGTCCTGTCAGATGACGCTGGCAAGTAAGAAGCGCGCTTGTGATATGATAGAAAAAAATCTCGAAATGTTAGCATGGAGTATTGAGATGACCACAGGTGAACGTACACCACAGGATTCCGACGGCCTGAAGAGCGCGGCAGAGAAGCTCGCGGATCTTCACGAGCTTAAAGAGCAGGCCAGGCTTGGCGGCGGGGCCAGGCGGATTGAGAATCAGCATAAAAAGGGTAAATTGACGGCACGTGAGCGGCTGGACCTGTTGCTTGACGCGGGCAGTTTTCACGAGTTAGACATGTTTGTCACGCATCGCGCCAATGATTTTGGCCTGGACGAGCAGAAAATCCTCGGCGATGGCGTAGTGACTGGCTATGGCAAGATTGGCGGGCGCCTGGTCTATGTCTTCTCGCAGGATTTTACGGTCTTTGGCGGTTCGATGAGCGAGGCCAATGCCGAGAAGATTTGCAAGATCATGGATCTTGCCATGCGCAATGGGGCGCCTGTTATCGGGTTGAACGATGGCGGAGGCGCGCGCATCCAGGAAGGCGTGGTCAGCCTGGGTGCCTACGCCGATATTTTCCTGCGCAACACCCTGGCCTCCGGGGTAGTGCCGCAGATCTCGGCAATCATGGGACCGGCGGCGGGAGGCGCGGTCTACTCGCCCGCGATCACCGATTTTATCTTTATGGTGGAAAATACCAGCCATATGTTTGTCACCGGCCCGGACGTGCTTAAGACCGTCACACACGAGGATGTCAGCTTCGAGGAACTGGGGGGCGCGCTGGTGCACAACGCCACCAGCGGCGTGGCCCACTTCGCCAGTCCCAGCGAGCCAGATTGCCTGCGCATGATGCGCCAGTTAATAAGCTATCTGCCCTCTAATAATATGGAAGACGCGCCGCGTATCACGCCCAAAGACTCGCCCACGCGCGCCGAGGTGGCCCTGGATACCATCGTGCCCGACAATCCCAATAAGCCCTATGACATGAAGACCGTGCTTAAGCACGTGGTCGATGACGGAGACTTCTTCGAGGTACAGGAATATTTCGCGCGCAACATCCTTGTCGGCTTCGCGCGTATGGATGGACGCGCCGTCGGCATCGTCGCTCAGCAGCCGGGCGCGCTGGCCGGGGTGCTGGATATTAACTCGTCCGACAAAGCCGCGCGTTTTGTGCGCTTCTGCGACTGCTTTAACATTCCACTGCTGACCTTTGTCGACGTGCCTGGCTTCTTGCCTGGCCTGGCTCAGGAGCACAATGGGATCATCCGCCACGGTGCCAAGCTCCTCTACGCCTATTGCGAGGCCACCGTGCCCAAGATCACCGTGATTACGCGCAAAGCCTACGGCGGCGCGTATGATGTGATGAGCAGCAAACACGTGCGCGGTGACATCAACTACGCCTGGCCTACCGCAGAGATCGCGGTGATGGGACCCGAAGGCGCGGTGAATATTCTCTTCCGAGGCGAGATTGAGCAGTCCGCGGACCCCGAGCAGCGGCGCAAAGAGCTGATCGCCGAATACACCGAGAAATTCAACAATCCCTATATCGCAGCCAGCCGGGGCTACGTCGACGAAGTTATAGAGCCGCGCCACACCCGCGAACGCATCATCGCCGCGCTCGATATGCTCAAAAACAAACGCGACAGCAACCCGCCCAAAAAACACGGTAACATTCCGCTGTGAAAAAGAAAGAACAGAAACGTCATTGCCAGAGAGGGAAGAGGAAGGAGCAGGACGGGCC
>DASVMX010000265.1:0-7950 GCA_036384215.1 Ktedonobacteraceae bacterium
GACGTGATAGCGCGCGGTGTCCAGCTCTTCGACGGGTACCTCGAAGACCAGCTCATCGTGAACCTGGAGGATCATGCGGGTCTTCAAGCGCTTTTCGTTCAGGGTGTGCTGGACGCGCAACATGGCGATCTTGATCAGGTCAGCATTGCCGCCCTGGATGGGCATGTTGATAGCCTCGCGTTCAAGCGCCTGGCGCTCGTTGTGGGGCAGCATGTGCATGTCGGGAAAGAAGCGCTTGCGCCCGTAGAGCGTGTTGACATAACCCTGCCTGCGCGCCTGGTCAAGCGTGCTTTCGACGTAGCCTTTGATGCGCGGGAAGGTTTCGTGGTAGCGTTTGATAAACTCGCTGGCCTCGCTATTGGTCATGCCGGTGATATTGGCCAGGCCAAAGGCTGACTGGCCATAGAGTACGGCATAGACTACGGTTTTGGCCAGGCGGCGCTGATCCTTGGTGACCTCGGCAGGTGGGACGTTAAAGAGCGAGGCGGCGGTAATGGTATGAATATCCTCGTTTTTGGTAAAGGCCTCGACCAGGCGCGGCTCGTGCGTGACATGGGCCAGGATGCGCAACTCAAACTGCGAGTAGTCGGCGGTGAGCAGCACATAGCTGGGGTCGGCGATAAAGGCCCGGCGGATCTGGCGGCCCACCTCGGTGCGCACAGGGATGTTCTGGAGATTCGGGTTGCTGGACGACAGACGACCGCTGGAGGCGATAGTCTGGTTAAACGACGTGTGGACGCGCGCGGTGACGGGATTCATCAGCGTCAGCAGACCATCCACGTAGGTAGATTTCAGCTTGGCGAGCTGGCGATATTCCAGCAGGAAGTCGACCATCGGATGTTTGCCGCGCAGATTTTCCAGCACGTCCGCGCTGACCGAGTAGCCGGTCTTGGTCTTCTTGCCCGCGGGCAGCTTGAGTTCGCCGAAGAGAATCTCCCCAAGCTGTTTGGGCGAGTTGACATTGAACTCGTGCCCGACCGAGCCGTGAATCTCTTTTTCCAGCACCGTTAACTGCTCGCTGAGGGTCGCGCCCAGGTCGCGCAGGAACGCGCCATCCAGGGCTACGCCGTCGATCTCCATGCGCAGCAGCACGGGCAGCAGGGGCAGCTCGACGCGCTTGTAGAGGTTGAGCAAGTTGTGTTTGATCAGTTCTTTGCGCACGGGCTCGACCAGGCGCAAGGTCATGTCGGCGTCGGCCCCCGCGTAATCGGCGGCCAGGCGAATCGGCACGCGATCCATGGTGATAGCCTTGCTGCCCGTGCCGATCAGCTCCGAGATGGGCGTCATCAGGTGGCCCAGGCGCTGGAAGACCTGGTCTTTCAGACCCAGACCGCGCCTGCCGGGATCGGTCAGGTAGGCGCCCAGCATGGTATCAAAGGCCAGGCCGCGCACATTGATTTTCTGGCGCGCCAGCAGGAGCATATCGTACTTGGCGTTGTGCAGATACTTGCCCAGGCTCGGATCTTCCAGCGCCGGCCTCAGGGCGTCCAGCACTTCCGCGAGAGGCAACTGCGCGAGGGCCGATTCGGGATCTTCCAGCGTGGGGATATGGCCGACCGGGATATAATACGCCTCGCCGGGGGCCATCGCCAGCGAAATCCCGACCAGCTCGGCCTGCCAGGGATCGTCAGAGGTCGACTCGGTGTCCAGCGCGAAAGAGCCGGCAGTGCGCAGACTGCTGACGAGCACGCGCAGCATCTCCGGCGTGTTGACGATCATGGTATTGGTTTTTTTCGCGTCGGCCTGGTCCATAAAGAGCAGCGGCGTTTCCACAGGCACGCCCTGGCCAGCCGCGGGCAGGCGCAGGCGGTGGACTACCTCGCTGGCGGGTTCGGATATCTCGAAAAGGCTCAACTGGGTCGGGCCGGCGAGTTCGTCAGCTTCTTCCGCTGTGCCAGCCTCGGCCCGTACAACAGCCGCCTGGAGCGCGGTGTGGCGTTCATCCGCGGCCTCTTCCAGAGGCAGTTCGACCTCCTCCAGCACTGGCGGAGGAGGAGGGTCCATAATCTGCACCACTCCCAGCGGGGGGGCGGTCAGCAGCTCCTCCTCCATCTCCACGACAGGCGCGGCGGGCCTGCTTGTCGCGCTGACTGTTTCGCGCGTGGGACTCAGGCCGGGGATCTTATCGATCAGGGTGCGGAACTCCAGTTCGCGGAAAAGCGCGACCGAGCGCTCGTGGTTGACCTGTCCCACGCGGCAGGCCACCAGGTCGAGCTGGACAGGCACGTCGCGCACAATTGTAGCCAGGAACTTGCTCTTGCGGGCCTCTTCTTCCTGACCGCGCAACAGGCGTTGCTCTTTAGGAGCCAGGTCATCGAGATGCGCGAAAATCTGCTCGATATCGCCCTGGTATTCGGCCAGCAGCTTCTTCGCCGTCTTCTCGCCCACCCCCTTTACGCCTGGGATATTATCCGACGTATCACCCACCAGTCCTTTGTAATCCGGCACATGTTCAGGCGTGACCCCAAAACGCTGTAGGACCTCTTCCACGCCATAATCTGTAACCTCGGTGATGCCTTTTTTCGCAGCCATCACCTTCACATGTTCATCGACCAGTTGTAGCGTATCCATATCGCCGGTTAAAATAATCGTATCCACGCCCAGCGCAGTCGCTTGGCGCGCCAGCGTGCCCAGCACATCATCGGCCTCAAAGCCATCCTTCTCATAGATCGGAATGCCGAAAGCCTCCACCACCTCGCGAATACGCCCAAACTGCGGGCGCATATTATCCGGCAGGGTAGGTCTGTGGGCCTTGTATGGCGCGAACTGCTGGTGGCGGAACGTCGGCGAAGGCAGGTCAAAAGCCACCGCTATATAGTCAGGTTTGATATCGCTTAGAGCCTTGATCAGCAGCGAAGTAAAGCCAAAAATGGCATTAATCACCTCGCCCTTCTTCGTGGTCAGCGTCTCCGGCACCGCGTGATAAGCCCGGTGAATCATCGCGTGCCCGTCAATCACTATCAGCCGCTGGCGTTTTTGTGATGTGTTATCAGTCATAATCTCTCCCACCAACTTGCGCGAGCGGCCTTGGGCCGCGTTATTATTTTGAGACATCTATTCTACTCTAATGAGGAGGCAAAGTCCACACCGGATCAGCACATCTCTGGGGTTTATGCGTTCTCGTCAAAAGCAGGGGTGCAGGGGACTCGCCGTCCACTGCCGGAGCACGAGGTGTCCTCGTCAAAACCGCTTTTTTTTGAGCGAGCCGCCGCAGGCGGCGAGTTCGGAGAACGCATAAACCCTGAGCACATCCCTGGGTCTTTTCCCTATCCGATTCGTTTCTTTATAATAACCGGGGTGGGGCAGCCTCTTTTCCCTCTATTCTTTTTGTCAAAGTCAGAAAAGGTAGCCAGGCTGTGCCTGCGGTCTTTCACACAAGATGGGAATATTTTCTGACGAGCTTCATCATCAGCGCTGTGAAGAGGGCAAACAGCAGAATCAGGAGACCGGCGAAGAAGAGGTAGAAGAAGAGGCCGCCTGATCCCAGGTGAAAGCCGCACCAGCCGTGGTAATTAACAGACACACAATCCGCTTGTGCTTGCAGGGTCCATTTTTCATCTTCAAACACGGCCAGGGGGAACCAGTAGAGACCGGCGCCTGCCCAGACCAGCGTGCTGCGCCCGAGGGAGGAACCAAGCAAGGTTTTGCTCTGGATACCCACGGTGATAGGGACAACGATGCCCAGAGCCAGTGGAAGCAGCAGGAAGAAATAGGGTGAGATCTGGAAGGGTATCCAGGCTGTCCAGATCGGAAAAGAGATATCTGATTCACCACTGCCGAGGTAGCTGAGGATCGAGTTTGCTGTAAAGAAACTGAGCAGCAGACCCGATCCAAAAGCGATCCAGTTCGCGCGCGCGGAGCCCCCTGATCTTGGGAGGACTGCCGGGTTCGCGCTTCGTATCGTCTGTGTTCGTTCACGTCCTGACTGTTCGTTCAGCATAGAACCTCCTGTCTGGCGAGAAAAGCGTAGATTATCGTGTGCTCTTCTCTTTCTACAGACGGTTCAGTTGTTTACCACGCCACAAATTGAGTCAGGATGCTATAAAACGCGATAGCTGCCGCTGCTGCCGCCCTGCCATTCGCAGAGGCGCGCGCTTGAAGGCTGGCCTGTTTCCGTGTTAATCCAGGCGAAGACATAGCCAGTTTTGCTGGTCAGCGGGGCGTGTTCCAGGTCAGGTTGGCCTAACCAGGCGACAACTTCGGGAGTCAATTCTTCCGGCCTGGGAGGAGCCAGGCGGTGGGTCCAGGTCGCGGTATTGAGATAGAGTTGTCCATGAGCGGCAGAGAGATCGGAGCGCGTGATATGGGTGTGACCGGCGACCGCGACGCGCACCTCGGGATGTTTGCGCAGCATCCGATGTATGCCCCGTGTGGTATCTTCGTCGCCAGTTTCGTCAAAAGGCTTGAAGATGGCCTGGAGCGCGGTTTCCCTGGATTGCTCCAGGGCCGTGCCAAGCGCGAAAAACGTATCGAGTGTATACGCCTGTTTTTGCAAACGCTCGTTGACCGGGTAGAGATGCTTTTCCATGGTTGCCCACGTTGGGACGCGGGCCTGCATCTCCTGCTGAAAATGAGCGAAATCGCTCATCATGTGGCTGAAGATGTGCACTGGCACGCCCTCGTCGCCGGGAGCCAGGCCTTGTAGAGCCTGGTGTCCATTGGACAGCAGACCGGCAATCCCCCGCGCCATCTCTCTTACCAGCGGGGGATCGAGCAGGCTGAGCAGAGCCATCTGGCGTGGAATGCCCAGCGGTGGATTGAAGCGCTCGAAGTAAGGGTAGCGCAGGCCGATGGGCAGGGAAGCCCGCTGCACATACTGCGTGCCCAGCGGCAGCTCAATTCGCTCTGGCTCAGGCGTGAGAGCTTTCCCATTTCGATTCCAGATCGCGCGAGTGGAGTTCCAGAAATCGTACTGATTGCCATGTTCGATTGACACATCCGGGACTGGCTGGTAAGCCTGGTCCAGGCAGAAATGCAGGTGTGCCGCAAATATACCCGTGGGATCAAGCAGGCGCGTCACCTCTGCGCGCACCTCGGCAAAGCAAAGCTCAATATCGTGATTGCCGATTAAGAAGGTCAGTTTGCCACCCTGGTCCAGAAAAGCGCGCAGCGCCGCGAAAAAACGCTCGTGCACGGCTGCAATCTGTGCCAGCTTCTCCAGTCCGAGCGCTGGTGTCGTCAGTCCATCCGCAGGATATGGCGGAACCGCCAGAAAATCAAAACAATCACCATTAATGATCAGCGTGGGAGGCGAGGGGATTTGCAGCGAGCCCCCTGGCAGCGCGGCGCGCAGGAATTCTTCGAAAGCACTCTGTTGTGGGAAACAAAAACCTTCGAGTGCATTGCGACCATCAGCCAGATGAAGGTCACTGATTACGAGCAAGCTGGTTATTGACATAAATCCTCTGTTGTACGGGCGTGACTAATAGTGTTCTGTTTACAAACATCATACGGCGGAGAGTCAAATGGCATGGGGGACCTCTCCGGGCGAAAATAGCGGATGCTGCCGCTCTGGAATCAACCAGTTCTACGCGCAGTCAACCTATTTTATTTTAATCTATTAATCGATTTTTTACCAGTCTATACTATCAACCTGTTCCACCAATTATCAGCATGAAATGTTGTCAATAAATCGCTCCCGATGACGCCGAAGAAAAGACCAGAAGCACCAGATAAGCTCATCTTGATCTCTGGCGCAAGAGCCTGGTATTCCGTACTCAGCCGATCTCGCACGTATCGTGTCCGCTCGGCTGGAACTCCTGCGCCTTGTCCACTTGAATTAAATGCGGGTGGTTCCCCGTCAGAGGGAGTCGATAGCCCTTCCCCGTCGAACTCGTGTCGAAGCCTCTTTTGCCCAGGCAAGGCGAGCACCTATCACCGAAAGTGCTGGAGTTCCAAATGTCATGCTCAATTTTAATCTATTTGTGCCGAACTGTATAGTATAGTTGACTGGCGTCCAGCGTTTAATAGATTGTGCGCCAGCTTCTAGTACAGAAGGGTATGATATGAAGTGTCGGGTCGAGGTTGCGAAAATCATCTCTCGACGTTGTGTCGAGCAGAGATCGCGAAAAGCAAGCCCCGGCTTCCAGTTACCGTTATTGCCGACTCGCAAGGGTCACAGTCATCGAATCCGGAGGAGATGTTATTATGGCAGAGGATTTAGACGAACTGCTTACAGTTCGAGAAGTGGCGAAACGTCTGCGTGTAGACGATACAACTGTCAGACGCTGGATCAAAAGTGGAGCGCTTGAAGCGATTACCCTCCCACACAAAGGTAAAAGAAGCGCCTATAGGATTAAGTTGAGCACGCTCAAAAAGCTTACCGAGTCCCCGATTTCCTAAGAAATTGGAGTGATAAAAAGCGCATGGACTATCATTATCCATGCGCTTTTTATCTGCGCTTATGCAGATCGATTTATCTCCTCATAACAAACTGCATTTGTGAGGCTCGCGCAGAAAAATGGAGAATAACTCATGGCAGGAGGCGTATGTTTGTGTTTGTCAGAAGTTGTTATAGTGGGACTAAGCATATACTTTTCAGTATCCTCGAGCGGATTGACATGCAGTCTTGACCAGACAGCCCGCGCCTTGAGGAGGATACATGGAAAAAGCCGAAAAGGTCAAGTGGTTTTACAATAAGGGCCGCCGGCGATCTTCATGGGTCACTGTGAAGATTATTGGTGGCGAGAAGAGCGGGCAGGAAGCTTGGATGCCAGCGAGTCAAAGCGCAGGGGGTTGGCGAGGAATGATCTACATCTGTCAGTGGGGGCTCTGGCGATGTCTGGCGGTTAGCTTGAACCAGTAAATTAGAACAGAATTGTTATAAGGGGACAACTATGAAAATAGCTATGATTGGCGGTGCGGGCTTTGTTGGTTCTCACCTGACACGCGCTTACTTGAATGCCGGACATGATGTGTTTGTGATCGATAGCCTGATCCATGGGGCGCGCGAGGCGCTGGATAAGCGGGCGCGCTTTTATCACCTGGATATTCGCGATAGCAAGCTCCAGAGCGTCTTACAGGCGGAACGTCCAGATATTGTCAGTCACCACGCCGTCCAGCGCGAGCAAAGCCTGCCCAGCGAGGGCTCGCTGGTTGATGCCGATGTGCATATTCGCGGTCTGTTGAATGTGCTTGAGGGCTGCGTTCACGCGCAGGTAAAGAAACTGATCTTTGCCTCCGGTGGAAATTCGCTCTACCGGCGCACGACCTTGCAGGGAGCGGGAGCGCCCGGGCCGATTGCTGAGAATGTCGAGCCATATCCACTGTATCCCCAGGATATTACCAAACTCGCGGGTGAATGGTATGTCAGGTATTACGAGCAGCAGTATCGTCTGCCGTATTTGATTCTGCGCTATGCCGACATTTATGGGGAGGCGGATGCCGCGCGCGCCAGGCATCCCCTGACCATGTTCCTGAGCCAACTGGTGCGCCAGCGCCGCCCTACAATTCGCGGGACAGACCGCGATGTGCGCGATCACATTTTCATTGACGATGTTGTGCGCGCCAACCTGAGCGCGCTGGAACGCGGGCGCAACGAGACGCTGCACGTCAGTTCCGCGCAGGGCTACAACCTCAGGCAGTTCTACCATGCCGCCGCGCGCCTGCTCCAGAGTGAGCTCGCGCCGCTCTATATCTCGCCCTCGCAGGCCGAGCCGACCGCGATTATCCTGGACAATCGCCGGGCCAGCCAGATTCTCAAATGGCAGCCAGAGATTGACTTCCTCCGCGGCGTCAGCCTGGCCGTCGAGCGCCTCTGCGGCAAACAGATCGAGCCCCGGCTTGTCGAAATGCCAGTTCACACCGAGCCGCTCAACGTGGCCATGCTGCCCCAGTCCGCGTCGCTGTTCCAATCCGCCGCTCTGGCGTAAACGCGTCTCCAGCAATAAAGGCATGGCAAAAGGTGGGACGCATTTAAAACGGTGATACCGTTTTAAATGCGTCCCACCT
>DASVMX010000266.1:0-23759 GCA_036384215.1 Ktedonobacteraceae bacterium
GCCCTCTGCACTCCGTCCATAAGATGATACGATGGATGTGTGGTATGGTTGTGCGCGGGCAATGTCCGCGCACAACTATACCACACATCCTTGAGATTACATTTCTTTGTATTCGCCTTCGATGGTGTCATCGGAGGGGCCAGCGCCAGGAGTTTCTGGCTCAGGCGCGCTGTAGTCGCCTCCGCCAGCGCCCTGGCGGTAGACTTCCGTGGTAATCTTGTGGAAGCTCTGCTCCAGAGCTTCACGGGACTCTTTAATGCGCGCGATGTCATCGGTGGCCAGCGCCGCGCGGATGTCAGCAACTTTTCCTTCCAGCTCGCTCTTCTGATCACTGCTGATCTTATCGGCAAGCTCGGTGATGCTCTTCTCCGCCCGGTAAGCCGCGCTATCGGCCTGGTTGCGCTCCTCGATCTCCTCTTTGCGCTTGCGGTCCTCGGCGGCGTGCTCTTCAGCCAGGTGAACCATGCGGTCGATCTCGTCTTTGGAAAGGCCGCTGGATGCCTGGATGGTGATCTTCTGCTGGCGCCCGGTGCCCTTGTCGCGCGCCGAGACATTCACGATGCCGTTGGCGTCGATGTCGAAGGTGACTTCGATCTGCGGGATACCGCGAGGAGCAGGTGGAATGCCGTCCAGGATAAAGTTGCCCAGCGCGCGGTTATCCTTGGCGAATTCACGCTCACCCTGGAGCACGTTGATCTCTACACTCGGCTGGCTGTCGCTGGCAGTGGAGAAGACCTGGCTCTTCTGGGTCGGGATCGTAGTGTTGCGCTCGATCAGGCGTGTGAAGACTCCGCCCAGGGTCTCGATGCCCAGCGAAAGCGGGGTCACGTCGAGCAGGAGCACGTCCTTGACATCGCCGGTCAGCACGCCGGCCTGAATGGCCGCGCCAATGGCTACCACTTCGTCCGGGTTCACGCCGCGGTTGGGCTCGCGGTCGAAGATGCGTTTGACCATCGTTTGAACCGCGGGCATACGCGTCTGGCCACCGACCAGCACCACCTCGTTGATGCCGCTGGCGCGCAGGTCCGCGTCCGACAGCGCTTTGGTCACGGGGACGCGCGATTTGTCAATCAGCTCCTCGACCAGTTGCTCCAGTTTGGCGCGGGTCAGGGTGATATTCAGGTGTTTGGGACCATTGGCATCCGCCGTGATAAAGGGCAGGTTGACCTCGGTCGTTTGCGAACTGGAGAGTTCTTTTTTCGCCTTCTCCGCGGCCTCTTTCAAGCGCTGCAGAGCCGTGCGGTCCTGGCGCAGATCGATGCCATTTTCTCGGCGGAACTCGTCGGCCAGCCAGTTAATGATGCGCTGGTCGAAGTCGTCGCCGCCCAGGTGCGTATCGCCGTTGGTGCTCTTCACCTCGAAGACGCCGTCGCCCAGCTCCAGGATCGAGATATCGAACGTACCGCCACCCAGGTCATAGACCGCGATCAGCTCGTCCTTCTTCTTATCCAGACCATAGGCCAGCGAGGCCGCGGTTGGCTCGTTGATGATGCGCAGAACTTCCAGGCCTGCGATGCGCCCCGCGTCCTTCGTAGCCTGGCGCTGCGCGTCGTTGAAGTAGGCCGGAACGGTAATCACCGCCTGCTTCACTTCTTCACCCAGGTAAGCCTCGGCATCAACCTTCAACTTTTGCAGGATCATGGCTGAAATTTCTGGCGGGCTATACTGCTTGCCCTGCATCTCTACCCAGGCATCGCCGTTGCTGGCGCGCACCACTTTGTAGGGAACCAGGCGCTTGTCGCGATCAACTTCGGGATCATCAAATTTGCGGCCCATAAAGCGTTTGATCGAATAAATTGTATTTTCGGGGTTGGTCACCGCCTGGCGTTTGGCCAGCTCGCCGACCAGGCGCTCGCCATTTTTGAGGACTGAAACAATCGATGGGGTCGTGCGCGCGCCCTCGGCGTTCGCGATCACCACCGGCTCGCCGCCCTCCATCACTGCAACGCAGGAATTGGTTGTTCCCAGGTCGATACCAATAACTTTGCCCACTATTGCCTCCTAAAGAGAATTCTATTATAAATCACCGTAGCCGTACATTTCGGCCAGAAGTTCATTCATGACTCGCGTCATGTAGCGCACTACCGCAATCGCCCGCCCATATTGCATGCGCGTCGGGCCGATCACGCCAAGCAAGCCGCCTACCTTGCCTTCCTGTCCGTAGCGTGCCACGACCAGGCTGACATCCCTCATCTCATCCCACTCGTTTTCCCCACCAATAATCACCTGCACCCCATCGATGTCGCGCAGATGCGAGGTTAGCGCCGGCAAGAAGCGGTGTTGCTCTAAGACCGACATGACCTTGCGCACACGCTCGCTTCTCTCCTGCTCCTGTCCCATGCTGGTAAATTCCGGCTGGTCCAGGATATTCACCACGCCCTCGCGGTAGAAAATGTCTCCAATGGGGTCGCCGTGCTGCTCCAGGATACGCGTGATGGTCGTGCCTAACAGACGTTCCGTGGCTGAAAGATCCAGCGTTTCCAGGATCTCCAGCACCTCGCGCGCGTTTTTGTTTTCAAACAGCTCGTTCAGACGCAGCGCTGAGTTGCTAAACTCCTCCTGTTCAATTGGCGTCTCCAGCAGCAGGCGCTGCTGTTTCACAGTGCCGTCTGTTAAAACCAGCACCAGATGGGCCGAAAGATCCGTAATTGAGAGCACTTCAAAGTGTTTCAAGCGTCCTTCATTAGACCTTGGCGGCGTCATTACCGCCGCGCTGTGGAGCAGGCGGGCCATTACCGAGGCGGTCAGGCGCACCCACTGATCCAACTGGTCTTGCACCTGGTAGAACTGGTGGCGGATCAGGCGCTGCTCATCGAGAGAGAGCGCCGATTCCATCATCAGGTGCTCGACAAAGTAACGATAGCCCAGATCAGTTGGCACGCGACCCGCCGAAGTATGTGGTTGATAGATCAGATTCGCCTCTTCCAGCCCCGCCAGTTCGTGGCGGACTGTCGCCGAACTGAAGCTCAGTCCATACTTGCGTACAAGAGTTTCAGAGGCTATGGGAGTAGCGCTATGAATATACTCTTCAACCAGCGCCCGCAGGATCACCTGTTTGCGCTCACTCAGTGGAATCATCTCGTGCTTCTCGGCCCTTCATAACACCCCTGTGCCGGGATGTTGATATGTGTGATATGATACTTTACTTGTCAATTGAGATTGCTAGCAGTCTCCTGTCTTGACTGCAAATACAGAATAGCACTCGCCGAGGGAGTCTGTCAAGCGTTTAAATGGAATCCCCAGTCTTCACCTCCCAGGGGATCGAGGGGAGTGCTGTTGCCATTGCCGGTGCCGTTGGCGGGCGTGCAGTTGGTCGGGGTTCCACCAGTGCCAGTGCCAGGACCTTTGCCATTACCATTACCGCCGTTGCCAGGCCCATTGCCACCGTTACCGTTGCCGGTGGGATCGGTGGTGCAGGGGGGCAGGCCGCTCTGCTGGGGCTGCTGGCCATCGATTATCCAGTCGGTGAAGCCGCTGCCCTTGAGGCCGTTATAGGTGTTAAAGGTGCTCTGGACGACACCGCCGGGAGTCGGGAAGTTGCCGGGCGGGAGGTTAAGGTCCGTGTGCATTCCGAGCATAGGACGCCCGCTGGCGTATTCGATGATATCGTTCCAGATCGGACCGGCGCCGGTGATACCAATCACATTGTTGGCCATTGGTTTATTGTCAGCATTACCTGACCAGACACCGACCACCAGGTTGGTTGTGTAGCCAAGCGTCCAGTTATCTTTGAAATCGTCAGTCGTACCGGTTTTGGCGGCGACGGGCTGATTGTTCCAGTTATACATGGTCAGCGTGTGAATGCCTGCGAATTCGTAGCGGCGGGCATAGTCGTCGCTGATCATGTTGGTGATAAGGAAACTAATCTGCTGACTAAAGACCCGGCTGGCGTTGGGCTTTGTCGGATCATAGTGGGCGAGATTGTTGCCGTAGTTATCGTAGATATCCAGGATATTATGGTACGGAATGTGCAGGCCATTGTCCGCGAAGGTCTGGTAGGCATCGACCATCTGAATCAGAGGGACTTCGGCGGCACCAAGCGCGAGGGCCGCGCCAAAGGCCTGTTCCAGGGTTTCGCCTGGATACTTTTGCTGTAAGCGCCAGAGGTCAGTATCAACGGCAGTGATGCCTGCGCGCCTGAGCGTATTTACGACATTGCCCAGGCCAGCGTACATCAGGGCTTTAACCGCCGGGATGTTGTACGAGTTGGCCAGCGAAAGGCGTATATCTTCAAGAATCTTGGAGTTATTGGCATTCAAGTAGTCGTGTGGCGTGTAGGTGCCGCCCCCGGCCGTGGGGAAGATAGTTTTACTGTCGATCATTCTGATGCCGGGGTACCAACCTTCCATGAAGGCAGTAGCGTAGACGAAAGGCTTCATGGTTGAACCCGGCTGGCGGTAGGCGGTTGCCGCGTTGTACTGGCCTGCGACCTGCTTGTAACTCTGGGGATCGTTGCCCTTGGTGTCGTTATAGTCAGCGCTGCCAACCATGGCCAGTACCTCGCCGGTTTTGGCGTTCATGACCACCGCTGCCGAGTCGTTGACATTGAACACGGTATTCAGTGGACCATAACTAACCGGGTAGACCTGGAGAACACGATCTCGCAGGTTATGTTTGATGTCTTTCTCAATGAACTGTTCCAGGTTGAGATCGAGCGTGGTGTAGATATTGAGGCCGCTGGTTTTCAGGATCTGGAGGCCCACGACGGGATCGCCCTTGCCCAACTGATTGGAGAGCGTGGTAATTACCCACTGTGTGAAGTGGGGTGCCAGCATGGTCTGGTGGAAGCCGACGATTTTGAGTGTGGCGGCTTTGGCTTCAACCTGCGAGATGATATCATCGGTAATCGACTGGCGGATATCATCCTTGTCGCCCAGGCCCAGATTGATCGACATGCCGTCGAGGTGCATCTGATCGAGCACATAGGGCAGGCGATATTTTAGCAGGTTGACCAGGTTCTGCGGATCGGTCGAGGGATCGAACGAAGTCGGGTTCTGCGGGATGCCCGCCAGCATGGCAGCGCGCGTAAGCGCCAGGATGGGATCGACGGCGCAACTGGTCTCGTCGATCTGCGGTTTCGTTACGGTGCATTGGCTCAGGTCGCGATCCAGGAACTGGATCGCGGGGACGCACTGGTGTTTGGTGTTGCACTGTGGTTTCAAACCAAAATAGTCCTCCACTGCCGCTTCCACACCGCTTTCCTGTGAGCCATAGGGTGAGTCATTGAAGTACATCTCCAGGACTTTTTTCTTGGAGTACTGCTGGGTCAGGGCGACGGCCAGGGCAGCTTCGCTGGCTTTATTCTGGAAACTGCGATCGTCGTTATTATGCGACAGGTTTTTGATCAACTGCTGAGTCAGTGTGCTGCCGCCGCCCGCGACCTGTCCGCCGTGAGAAAAGTATTCTGTCAACGCGCGCAGCGTGCCCTGGGGGTCGATGCCGTTATTTGTCCAGAAACTCGGGTCTTCCGCGGCGATCTGCGCGTCCTGGAGGACTCCAGGCAGGTCGTAATAGCTAATCGGCGTACTGCGACCACCGAGACCCCAGGTGGTATTGTCGTAGAGGGTGTTGAGGAGCGTTCCATGGCGATCATAGATACGCGTGGTTTGCGCGATCTGCGAGTTGGCCAGGTTCTGGAGCTTGGGCAACTCGGCTTCATAGAAATTATAAGCATAGCCAACCAGGGAACTGATCAGGATCAGCAGCAGCCCGGCGATACTGGACAGGATCGCGATACTGATGCGTTTGCTGCCAGGTGCATTGCGCAGGAAGCGTTCGCGCCGCCTTTTAATCAGGTGAGTGATGCGCTGCACGCGTGAGCGGCGCCAGGGCTCTGTTTTTGTGGGCACGGGTCTGACCGCGGGCGGCGCGGGCGGCTGCGGGCCGCGATAGCGCACCATCGGGTTGGGGTCCACATTTGGCGCTGGCCGGCGCAAGGCGCCCATTTTGCTGGAGATACGCTGCACCATTTGCATCGGGCGGGCCATAAAATTGCCCAGCCCATTGCCCTGCTGTTGCATGGGCGGCAGTTGTTGCGAAGGTGGCCGCGCGGGCGCAAACGATGGTCCCCCCTGGGGGCCGGGAGCAGGTTGATTCCCCTGATACGGCGCGGGTGGAGGAAGCGGCGAAGACGATGGCGACCCCTGGGGTGCTGGACTGTTGACTGGTACTGGCGAAGCAGTAGACGATGGCCCCTGGCCTTTGTAGTTGCTGAGCAGCCCGGATTTTTTAGGGGGACCACCCGGACCAGCCGGGCCATTTTGATTATTTTGTGATTGCCAATAGTTATTACTCATCGGGTTTTCCTTTTACTTCCTTGTTGTACTCTCCCGGCCTGACCTTGCCTTTGTTTGTTCTCATGAAATAGAGTTCACCGGGATATTTCGTCCCGCGCGCTTTTTTTCTCCCAAATAACGCGGGACGCGAACAATTTCAAGGATAAAGAGTCTCGGCCACCCTGCGTTCCCCTACGTAATATCCTCTTCTCTCATAATTCAGTGATTGTCCTAAGATGTTAAACGCTCTAAACAGGCGTCACTAACACCGCTTACCTGTTATTACTACTGGAAAAGCTGGGACGCGCAGGTGGAAATATACAACAGAGGCAGGCGGCCCCTCGGAACTATTTCCAATTGTTCCAAGGGGCCGCCTGCCTCTGTTGTGGCCTCTTCTTGTTAGTTGTTGCCCTGGCAGGTGGCTGGATCTGTGCAGGTTTTGCTCAGGCCACTGGCCTGGGGCTGTTCACCCGCGAGCATGTAGGTGGTGTAGCCGCTGCCGGCCAGACCGTTGACTGTGTTGACCTGCTGCTGAATAATGCCGGACGGCATGGTGAAGTGCCGATCGGTAAAGTGCAGATTCAGCTTGGGACACGGTATCTGGTCGATGCTGGTGTTGCATTTGCCGCTGACATACTCGATGACGCTGTGCCAGATGGGTGCCGCGCCTGTGACGCCGATGGAGTTGACCATGGCCGTGTCGTCGGCGTTGCCGGACCAGACGCCGACGACAATGTCGGGTGTGTAGCCAATGGTCCAGTTGTCCTTGAAGCTGTCTGTGGTGCCCGTTTTCGCGGCCACGTCGGGGTGTGTGCCGTCGGGGAGGGTCCAGTCCCACATGGAGAGGACATGGTCGCCCGGAAATTCCAGCGCGCGTGCGGTCTCGTCGCTCAGGGTTTTGTTGATCAGGAAGGAGATCTGCTTGCTGATCACGCGCGTCCCGGCCTTGCCGGGGTCGTACTTGTAGAGCTGATGCCCATAGTTATCCCAGACACCCAGGATGCCCTGCGCGGGCATACGTATTCCCTGGTTGGCGAAGACCTGGTAGGCATTGACCATCTGGAGCAGGGAGACCGGGATGGTTCCCAGGGCCATGGAGTTGACCAGGTCTTTCTTTGGATTGATCGAGGTAATGCCCAGGCGCGTAGCTATGGTGTAGATGTTGTCCAGGCCCGCGTAGTACTGCGCTTTCAGGGCTGGTATATTAAATGAATTCGAGATGGCCATATCAATATTCGCGCTAATGGTGGGGTGGTAGCCGCCGCCGTAGTCGCTTGGTACATAGGCGCTGGTCTTACTCGCCGGCAGGCTCTGCGACATCCCGATGGGGAAGTAGGTCTTTTTATCAGGCAGGACAATGCCAGGATACCAGCCCATCTGGAAGGCCGTGGCGATGACGATTGGCTTGAATGAAGAACCTGGCTGGCGTGACTGGACCGCCATATTGATCTTGCCCGCGCCCGCGGAACTTTTGTCGTTATAGTTCACACTGCCATCCATGGCCAGTACCTCGCCGGTTTTCGCGCTCATCACCACCACAGCGGAGTCGTGCAAATTGTCGGTCTTGCTCAACGTTGTGACAACACCCTGGAACGGCTGGTATTCCGGCTGGGTGATGTGGCGTTTGACTGCCTTCTCGACGTAGCTTTCCAGGTTGAGATCGATGGTGGTTTGAACATTCAAACCGCTGGTCAGCAGGATCTGGTAACCGGGGACCGAGATGCCCGAGTTCGGGTCGATGTCCTGGTAGTTGCCGAGCTGATTCGAGAGGTTTTTGATGATCCACTGGATGAAATGTGGCGCTTTGTCATAGCCCTGGAAGCCGATAAACTGGAAGTTCTTACTCAACGTTTCGACCTGGCTGATCACATCGTTGTCGATCACGATGGACTGGCCATTCGTGGCTTGAGCTGGCTTTTTTTCCGTGCCCAGACCCAGGTTAATGTTCATCTGGGCAGATTTCATCTGTTGCAGGGTATAATCCTGGCGCTGCAACAGGAGCGTGTAGAGTTCGGGATGGGCCGTGGGGTCGAAGATTACCGGATTCTGGGGTATCGAGGCCAGCAGCGAGGCGCGGGCCAGGCCAAGTATGGGATCGACCGGGCAGGTAGAGTCGTCGTTGGCGTCTTTACACTTGCCGGAGGACGTGTCGCGATCAAGGAAGGTAATGGCCGGGATGCACTGAAAATTGGCATCGCATTTGGGTTTCAGACCAAAATAGTCCTGGGCCGCGGCCTCAACGCCCTGCTCCTGCGCGCCGTAGGGGGAGATGTTCAGATACATCTCCAGAATTTTCTGTTTGGAATACTGCTGCGTCAGGCCAATCGCCAGGGCTGCTTCGGAGAGCTTTTCCTGGGTCGTGCGGTCGGGGGTCAGACCCTTATTCTCGGCGATCAGCAGGTTTTTGATCACCTGCTGGGTCAGGGTACTCGCGCCAGTCTGGGCCGAGCCAGCCTTGGCGTCGATAAAGGCCGAGCGCAGGATAGCCTGGAGATCAATCCCTTCATTTTGCCAGAAGGTCTTATCTTCCGCCGCGATCTGAGCATCCTGCAAATAGCCTGGGAGCTGGCTATACGTGACAGGCGTGCTGCGCCCGATACGGGTATCGTAGAGGGTGTAGATCAGCGTGCCGTTGCGATCATAAAAGCGGGTTGACTGCTCAGTCTGTAAATTTGCCAGGCCCGCGAGTTGCGGCATCTGGTTCTGATAATAGGCATAAGCCGAGTAGCTGCCAATGACCGTGGCCAGCAAAAGCATGGCCGCGATAATGCTGGAGATAATGCCGGCGATGCGTTTGCCCCTGGAGCTATTTTCTGGCGAGCGCTCGCGGCGCTTGCGCATCAGGCGCGTGACCTTCTGCGCGCGCGAGCGCCGCCAGGGTGCAGGCTGCTCTGGAGCTGGTTTGAACTGGCGCTCATATCCTGGTACAGGCTGTGGGGCGCCATAGGGCAGCAGCGGATGGGGCTCCGCGGGTGGCGCGGGCCTGCGCATCGCCGCCATTTTGTTTGACCAACTGCGTATTGCCTGAGCCGGGCGGGCGAGAAAAGAAGGATTGTACCACTGCTGCTGTGGCTGCTGCTGTGGTTGTCCGCGCGACGGCAGCGTCCCCGGAAGCTTGCTCAGCGGTGGTCCTTGATACGGTCGTATCGCCGGCTGCTGGTCTGCATGTCCGCCTCCCGGCAAGCCCGGCTGGTTCTCAGGTGGCCTCTGACTATATGGACCATTGCGTGATGGTAAAAAATCTCTGTTCATTCTCATTCCTTGCATATGCTATGCATCCCTGATTCCCAGAGGGTCAGGAGGTTGCCACGTTTTCAGGCGTAAACGTGGCCGGGATGCCTGCTTCAAGTCACCCCTCCCTTCCACATGACCGCTATCTTACTTCTATATATTTATGTTTCTCTCTATATTTAAGAACGGATCAAATGACACATCCTGGCATTCGGTAGCAAATAAGTAATCCGCGTGGCCTCGGATAGGAGACTCGTCTGTCATCATGGGTGCTGCGAAATCAGGCGCGTCTCCAATACTATTCAGAGGAGCCAGGATGGTGGCCGGGATGTCTGGACCCGTGAATGTACGTCCGCCGTCTCTCGCCCTGGTACGATTTCGTCCTTACGTGTGATCTGAGTAGCATTGAGCCGCGTCTCTGGTATGATGCATAACGGTTGTTTGTTTCTCTCTGTCTATATAGATAAAGGTCGCTTCTATGGCTATGGTACAATAGCGTGGATATATTTTGATGCGTATCTTTGCTGATGTTTGTTTTGCGAGGTTTGTTTGATGGAAGGGTCTTTTGCTGCGACGTGTGCTGTTTCTGGCGCGGGCCTGGGTGAGGAGGAGGTGGGGTATTGGGTGGCCTTCAATCGGGTGCTGGGCATCGGGCCGGTCAAATTTCGGCTGTTGCTCAATTACTTTCGCGATGACCTGGCGCTGGCCTGGCGGGCAGAGAGCCGCGAGTTAGCGAGGGCGGGGTTGGACCAGAAGACAATTGAGCGTTTTCTGCTCCAGCGGGATGGTATTGAGCCGGGACGCGAGGTGGAGCGCCTGGCGCAGGCGGGGGTAAGCGTGCTGACCTGGCGCGATCCCGAGTATCCTGCTCTTTTGCGCGAAATCGATGGCGCGCCGTCTGTGTTGTATCTGAAAGGCCAGTTGAGCGAGTCCGACCAGTTTGCCCTGGCTGTGGTGGGGACGCGCAACGCCGATACGTATGGGCAACAGGTGACTGAGCGCCTGGTGACGGAACTGGCGCGCGGCCAGGTAACTGTGGTGAGCGGTCTGGCGCTGGGCATCGATACTATCGCGCACAACGCGGCCCTGGACGCGGGTGGCAGGACTATCGGCGTGCTGGCCTGCGGACTGGATGTTGTGTATCCCGCGCGCAACGCGCGATTGGCCCGGCGCATCGGCGAAGAAGGCCAGGGCGTTCTGATCAGCGAGTATCCTCTCGGCGTTCGTCCTGAAAGCGGGAATTTTCCCGCGCGTAACCGCGTTATCTCCGGGCTCTCTCAAGGAGTACTGGTGGTTGAGGCCGGCGAGCGCAGCGGCGCGCTCATCACGGCGGAATTTGCCAGCAAACAGGGGCGCGAAGTCTTCGCCGTGCCCGGCGGTATTTTCGCCTCTCGCAGCGTCGGCACAAATCGTTTGATTCGAGACGGCGCCCACCCGGTTCTGGAGGTCAAAGATATCCTCGATGCGCTCAACCTCTTTATGCTGCCGCTGCATATGGAGGCGCAGGCAGTTTTGCCGGAAAACACCGCAGAGGGCAGGCTGCTGGCCCTGCTGGGTCACGAACCAGTCCATATCAACGAACTTATTCTGGCCTCGGAACTCTCCGCGCCCACCGTGACCGCGACCCTGACGATGCTGGAACTCAAAGGTCTGATTAAAGCGGTAGGCAGTACACAATTTGTTCTGGCCCGGTAGGAAGATAGGTTGGAAGCGTCAAAGAGTTCCCTGGTTATTCATTTGCCGGTCAAGCTTTGTGATCGGAGCCTCTGATTTGTTGTTTGAACAGAGAAAGAGGCCGTTCCAGGTTGATCCAGGTTTTTAGCAAGCCGATAGGGATGCGATAGCGTATTTGCTCCGCGTCCTCTTCGAGCACAACATTTTCGAGAAGATCCTGTTGTGTCAACGAACTCAAAACATCGCGTAATTGCCACTGCTCAAAGGGGATGTGTTCTGTTTTGGCGAAATTTTCAATCTCTGTAAAAGTGAAAGGGCGTTCGTGACTTGTCTGAGCGATCATTGCCATGACACTCTGCTCTTCCGGCGGAATTTGTTGCCATAAGCTATTAAACGGGATACTGTTGATAGCTACAGCAGAAGAGAGTAGAGCATTGACATCGTGAAGCGTCACATACGTTTTGCGCAAATCGTTACAATGGTCTACCAGAATACGGCAGAGGTTATTCAGAAGAAATGGCTGATCGCCGGTAAGCTGGTGAATTTTCTCAATTGCGAAATGGTCATAAGTCAGATGCTGGCTGGTAGGAACAGTAATCAAAGATGTGGCGCCTTCCGAGCTAATTTTTGAGAGATGATGAAGCAGGGCGAAATTGTAGAAGACGGCCCAGTAATCTTTCGTAAGCTGTTCGAGCCTGTGTGTGCCAGCCAGGAGAAAATTCATCCTGCGCCCCTGCATTAAACCGCGCAAATAGCGGAAAAAGGTCGCGGGAAGGCGTCCCTCCTGTGCCTGCTCTTGTAAAATCTCAAATTCGTCAATCAAAATGACCAACCGGTGTTTTGAGAGAGTAGTTTCAACCTCATCTAAAAAAACGTCAAAAGTGAAGGTTGGCTCATCTTTAAAGGCACTTTTTTCAGGCAGCGGAAGGATAATCTGCGTTTTGCGTTTGACAGTACGTTGAATCTCATATCCAATACTAAAGAAAAGACTGCTAATCGTCATTTCATGGATCATTGTTTGTAAATCTAAGTAGATTGCACTGCAATTATCGAGGATATCATTGCTGGCTAAATGACGGAGCAGACTGGTTTTACCGGAACGCCTCAGGCCATGTAGAACGATGATACGCTGGGCGGTATTGAGCGCGAGTTCTGTTTTGAGCTTTGCGACATCGTGTTCTCTGCCGAAAAACATCGAATTATCTATGACGGGGGCGCCAGTAGAATAAGGGTTGGGGATAAACTCATATTCTCGTTCTTCCATCAAGCGCAGGGCCAGGTGTTCAATGACAATCTCTTTACAAAATTCGCTTTCGCCATCGTCATAGGTGATTTCAATCTGCAACGTGACATTTTCTCGATGTGCTCCAAATTTCAGGGTGAATTCCGCCCGGAGCGTTTCTTGTGAGAAGAGAATATCTGTTTGTACAACTACGGGCGCGCAAACGGCAAAGTCTTCGCTGTGCAGAAGCGCAACCCGCACACTATAAGCGGGGCTATGACCAATGTTCTGAATATTCAGCAAAACGGTGACAAATGGTTCATAGCGAGTTGATTTGGTGAGAAGATCAGCATTCATCTTGGGTTTTCCACGAAGGTCGTTCAAGATGGTTTGAATCATTTCCCGCCATTGCTTAAAGAGGAATGTAAAAAAACGATAATCAGGTAATTTAGTGAGTGGCTCACCTTCGAGTACAATTTGATATTCGTTATCTAAAAAATGACTGAGCCTATCGATAGCGCGGCTGGCCTCCTGTAAACTGGAAATGCGATCCTTGACGTTCTGACGCACAAGATAGATTTTCAGGAGGCGTGTAAAACTGGGGATCGACTCAAAAACTCGCCTGGCACTGATGAAGTGTGGGTTATCTAAGCCAGACTGGTGTGTTTTCAACTGGCAGCGGTATTGAGCAATTTCTTCCAGGGTTTGCATTTTGAAAAGAATATGGAGTTCCTGAAAAAGCAGCCAGGTGTCCTCGGCAAATTGAGTATGCTGAATACGATATAAAGCCTGTATGGCGTTGTCAAGCCTGCTTGCGGCGTTTTCTTTATCGAGAACTGCTTGCTTCATCTGCACGGACGCCAGGAGTATATCTCGTATTGTCGTGTTAGTAACATGATGGGCCATATCGAGAATAATCTGATCCTTAATGTCCCTGGTCAGAATAAAATACATGGCCGGCAAGAGATCCCCGCAGTGATTATCGAGAAAATGTGCCAGGGTACGAGCTGCTTCCTGGCAAACCCAGACAGATTTTGGATCGCAGGCACCTCTGAGGAGGATCTGGAACATTTGTGTTTGGGAATGTTCTCTGCGGTCATTGATCAGGCTATACAGTCTGCGCATCACGGAGCGGCGCACAAAGCGGTCGGGATTTTCTAAGAAACGCCCCAGGTACTCAAATGCTATGGACAGATCGTGTTGCGCTAATTTGTCCATATTCTCCACTAGAGCCAGCTTTATTTCGCGCTCCTGGTCTTTGGAGAGCTTTTCTAGCAATGGGCGCGCCGTGGTCGGGTCCAGGGGATAAAAATCCATCAGAGCGTGCGCGAGGACCTTGCGGACTTCCACCGAGCTGTCTTTAGAAAACTGAGTAAACAGCTCTAATTTATCATCTTCGCTCGTTAACAGATAACTCGCCTGTTTAAATGCAAAGGCTCGCAGCGCTGGTTCTGTGGTGCTTTGTAAGAGTCTTTTCACAACTTGTGTTGAGGATTGTTTTTGTATAAGCCCTTGCCAGCAGCGCTCTATAGCGATTTGTAGATAGGCAGGATCAGCCATCCTCAGCATTTCCACCCGATTGTCTGTACCGAGTGCAATTTCAACGCCCCGTTCAGATATTTTACTGGCAATAACTGTAATTCGCTCGCCAACTTGATACTTCCAGAGCAGGTCGCCTTCCTGGTTAAAGACATACAGGTAGCCATCTGCGCAGCCTGCCAGGATTTCCTGGCAGCCATCCTGATCGATATCAATGACATGAGTGGAGAGCACACTATAGGGAAGATAGTAGCGCCATTTGAGGAAACCCTGGTCGTCGATGACATGGATATTGCGATCTTCCGAGCCAACGATAATTTCATTGTGGTTGTCTCCGTCAATATCATGGGTGATAATTGAACGAATACGTTTCGTGATCTTGTATTTCCAGAGAGCATCTTTTGCGGTATAGCTATAGGCCGCCACATACTGATCGGTGCGAGCCACAATGATATCAGGCGTATCATCGGGTTTTTGTTCTTCTGATGAATAGAATTGGAGAATGCGCGCGCTTTGTTCAAGAGAAATCTGTTCCGGGGCTGTTTCCAGGCCATTGTGGTAGATATACAGAGCCTGGTCGTTCTCTGAGCCGAGCAGCACCTCTGTCTTTCCATCAGTTGTTTTGAAAGCCAGGCTGCAAATCGAAAAGGTATCGTTGATTGGATACTGTTTTAGCACTTCGGGACAGGCGGACCCCTTGTCTCCACCGTCTTCGAGAGGATAACCAAGCTGATAAATATGATGTTTCGTTGAACAGGCGAGAATACCTTCTTGTCCGGAATCTTGAAAATAGCCAGATTGCGCAGAATGGATATGCTCTGGCAGGTCGTAAGACCAGAGATCCTGTCCCTGGATATCGTATGCTCGAAATACTCCATTAGTTGTGCCAACGATTACATCACCCAGTCTATTCCCAAAACAGAGCATCCTGGTTTCATATCCTATCTCTTTTTGCCAGAGAGGCTGCATTTTTTGCTGCTCAATCCGCAGAAAGGCGGCCAGGGCTTCCTGAAAGCGTCGATGACTTAAGAGCATTTCCGCGTGCTCCAGGCGTATCGACTCTTCTTGTCCATGATTGGCGATATCTCTGATGAGTTCTCGTTCACTTGGAAGCAGCCAGGTCGGAAGGTCTACCGAGCGTGTTGCAAAGACCTGATAGGCCTTCTGTAGCTGTTCATAGAGGCCTTCTTTGGCTCGACCCAGGTTGACATACAGGGTATGTACACGTTCATCATCCGCGCCGATAATGATTTCCTGGATACCGTCCCCATCTATATCGCTGGCGTATAAACTTGTGATGCGCGCTCCCAGAAAATGACGCCAGAGAATTTTGCCTTCTTGATTTAAGATATAGAGGTGTTTGTCATCACCTCCAGTGATAATCTCATTTGCGTTATCTCTGTCAATATCCGCGATATGGATTGCGCGCAGCCGATTGGGAAATGTAGGGATTACCCATAAAAGTTCAAAGTCGGGAGTCAAAGCCATCAATTCTCGTTTATCAGTTGAAACAAGCAATTCGGGCACGCCGTCAAGATTGATATCCCCCACGCAGAGAGCGCGAATGGAGTGCTCCATATGTAATTCTCTCATCTTATGGCCATTGCGGTCGAGAATATAGATGTAGCGATTAGAGGTGCTGGCCAGAATCTCGATTGCTCCATCATTGTTGAGATCATAGCTCAGAACGCACCGTGCCCAGCCATCAGTAGGAAAACTCCATAAGCGATTGCCATTGTTTCCACTTAGAGCGTAGATATGACAATCTTCTGACGCGACGATAATATTTGGATGGATTTCTGGAGTAACATGGACCTGGTTAATAGGTTGCCCACAATGAAACCACAATTGCGTAAACTCTTCCTGGGGAGGACTCGCATCCAGAGAAGGAGAGGAAAATCTTTCTTTGGGAATGGCTTGTCCTTGCTTATCAAAAACGTAAATACTGCCATTGTCAGTTCCTGCCACGATATAATAGTCCGTGCGGGTTTCTGTCGCATGTGAAAGAATGGAGATAGTATTAATGGGTGATTTGATGCCGACGATATGTGACCAGAGACATTCACATTCGCTTGTGAGAACACTGATCCGACCATCAGCAGCTCCCGCTATGATCTCGATATTGCCATCGCTATCTATATCCTCGGCGCAAACACATGTGACATAGTTTCTGGCTTTATAAATCTGGCGCGGCTCTACGATTGACGCGCCTTTTAAGAGGAGTTCCTGTAGGGCTGGATTGAATTCATTGATCATAGCAGATGTCTCCTGGTTCTGAAAAGAATCAGTCACTTCGTATTTGAGAATTATCTTATCACCGACTATCTGACACACTCTGCTCAATTTATGCCAGGACGATCATTCTCGCAAAGTGTATCATATAATGTGGGATCAGGGGGGCTTAGCCGAAATATATTGGCTAATACGGCAAGTTACTGGCAGTAATTTGGCAGAATATATCAGCGGAAAAGGACGATAATTCTAGAGGGGAAGTCTTGACTTGCGCATGTACCCATAATGCACCCGTTTACGCATGTTTTTATCCCCCTTTGCGGGAGCCACCGGGTTTCAAATCTGAGCATGTCAGAGGAAATCACAGGCCATTTCACTGCCTGGCACAGTGCAAAAATGGAGGAAATGTATGGAATGGAGCCCTTTGTTACCAAATCCTTATTCCGGTAAGGTTATCTGTGACCCACAGCGCTTTTTCAATCGGCACAAGCTATTAAAAAACGTGTTTTCCCTTCTGGCAGCGCGTCAGAGCATTTCTTTGGTAGGACCACCGCGCATTGGGAAATCTTCGTTCCTCTCCTGTTTGCACTCTATAGAACTTCAAAAGCGTTGTGATGATAACTATGAACATATGCTGCAACATCATCTGTTTATTTATGTGGATTTATTGAATTATTCTCATGTGTCATGGGATGTTTTCTTTGCTGTTTTGAGTAGAGAGATCATTATTCAATGCCAGAATAAAGTGAAAATCAAGCTGCGTTCTGACGAGAGCAGCTCCATCAATTTCAGTGATCTTATAGAGCAGATTGTTCATCAAGGATATTGTCCGAATCTGCTGTTAGATTCATTTGAAGTTTTGAGGGATAACGATGATTTAGCTTTTGCTCCTTCTTTCCTCAGAAGTCATGCTCCACAGGTCGCATATGTTGTAGCATCCAGTATTCCCCTCTTCGAGATTTTTCCAGAACAATCGATAGATTCTCCCTTTTTCAATATTTTTACTTCCTATACGCTTGCCTCTTTTATGCTGGAAGAGACCCTTGAATTTATTGATATGCCTGTTAAATCATTGGGTTTGTCCTTTTCAAAGGAAGAAGTAGAGTGGGTATTGAAGCAGGCGGGAGGGCACCCTCTTTTTCTCCAATGGGTTTGTGCTTTTCTTTTTGAAACGAAGTCCTTGCACCTCAATGCTCCTCTTAACTTTGAGCGAATAGAAAACCGGGCATACCAGGAATTGCAATCCCACTGTGAGATTATCTGGAAAAGTTTGAATGAGCGCCAGCAAGAGGTTTTGCAGCGAGATGTCTTGAAGTATAAGACCCGCCAGCAATTCCTCCAGCAAAAAGAACCCCTGGAGTTGAGCGATAGCGCTCTATTTCGCCGGTTTGTCCACTCTTTATATCAAGCAGAGCAGCCTGCGATTGGCGAAAGTGCTTTGATCAAAGCTTTGAAGAATCTTGATAGGCTAATGTTGTTGGGTAAAAGTCCTCTGTGCCATTTGAAAGTGATAGAGAAACGTATAGAAGCGGGACGAAATTTGTCGGTCTTAGAGACTGGTACAATTGTGCGCGATATTCTCTTCAAGGCTCTGGAAAGACTGCAAGGCGTGGGAATTCGGCAGGATTCCTCGCCTGAATGGCTTTTTTACAACATTCTCTATTATAATTACTTCAAGCACAACAATGGCTGGTCAAACGAGCATATAGCCGCTCGCCTGGGCATGAGCGAGCGGAACTATTATCGCCTCAAGAAAGAAGCTATTCAAGCTTTGCTACTCGCGATAGTCGATATAGAAAAGGAGCTTTATTAACAGAAAAAGCGCTGATTTTATTGTGCAGGCTGATAAATGGCAACAAAGCGGATGAAACACCGTAAATAGTAAATAGCAAATAGTATACTAAATAGGTGTTACGGGATTTACAGAAAATAGCAAGTATAAGATGCACTAAAGAACTGCAAGGTCGCATTCCTTTTTTCCCATACCATTCGGTTCATCGGCTTTTGTTTAGAGATTATAATTTATAGTGTCCGTAACTGAATTTTGTTGTAAGAGGTTCATTATTATGCCGGAAGTTTGGTTTGCCAGGCATGGTGAATGCATTGCAAATGTTGGCGAGGCGACACTCCATGCCTGGGAGGCTCCTCTAACCCCAAGGGGGTATGAGCAAGCCCGATGTATAGCTGCTTATTTGCAAGATTGGGCAGGTGATCGACAAGTCAAGGTTATCACATCATCTTACAGGAGAGCGACAGAGACGGCAAAGACCGTCTATGAAGCCTTTCATGAGAGGACTTCTCAAAAGAGGTCTTTCGAGACCTGGAAGAAGGTAAAAGAGTTTAATTGCCTCTCTTTGCCCGCTGGTAAGCGTACTACTGCTGCTGAGAGATCGCATCTGGTAGCAGAATTTTGGCAAAGGGGCGATCCAATGTTTACCCATGGCGGTAAAACAGAATCGTTTGATGCTTTTATTTCGCGGGTACAGGGGGTTCTCAGGAGACTCGGTGAGTTCCAGGAGGACCAGCTTGTGGTGGTTTTCAGTCATCATCTGTTTATTCAGGCTGTCGAGTGGTTGATCGAGGGGAAAATGAAAGGAACAAGCCCGCAACGAGAGGAAATGTCCGATTTTTATCAGATGCTTAAGAGAAGAGATAAGGCTGTACCTAATGGGGCTATTGTGCAGACTCATCTGAATCAGGCGAGACGGAAGTTGCTCAACCTCCAGACCTCGCACCTTACCGATATTATGTTACCTGTGGCTCCCAGGTAGTCAGGCCTGTTCTGAAATCTCAGAGAGGGCTTTCCCTCTGGCGGTTGAGAGTGCTCTGCGTTTACAATACAAAGGAGACGGAAACTGGTTTCGTCAGTCAACACGCAGGAGCGGAGTAGCATACTTTGATCTATCTCGACCATCTGATCGCCGCGACGGGCGGTGTTCTCGCTTACGCAGGCAAGCAAACTCGTTTTGACGCTTTTAACCAGGACACCCGGCAGTTGCTGCCAGGGGAGATGTTTATAGCTGTACGTGGTGAGCATGGTGATGGGCATGATTTTGTGCTGGAGGCCGCCAGGCGTGGCGCGGCCGGGGCGCTGGTGGAGGCGCGAGCGTTGCGCCGAGCACCCGCGGATTTGCAGGAGGAGTTGGAGCGTTCGGGGATGGCGCTGGTGGCGGTTGAGGATACACGCCAGGCTCTCCAGCACTACGCGCACGCGATTTTGCAGCGCTGGCATCCCGTTGTGATCGCCGTGACTGGCACTGCCGGGAAGACCAGCACGAAGGAGGCCATCGCGGCGGTGCTGGGCAGCAGTTACGCGACGTTTAAGAGCTGGCAGAACTATAACGATTTGCTGGGTCTGCCGCTTTCGCTGGGCCGGTTGGAGGAGCGTCACGAGTACGCGGTCCTGGAGATGGCCTGCGATCATCCCGGCGAGATTGCTCAGTTGTGCGAGATTGCCTGTCCTACGCTTGGCGTGGTGACAAATATCAGCCCGCATCTGCTGCAATATTTCGGTTCGCGCGAACGTATGGCGGCGGAACTGCTTTCGCTTTTGAGCTTTCTGCCGGCCAGCGGCGCGGGTTTTGCTGGTGATCTGGGTGGGCACGAGTTCCCGGCTGGTATCAGCGCACCTCTCCATACTTTTCGCCCTGAGCAGGCGCGCGAGCTTCAGGTTGGCTGGGATGGCCTGTCCTTCAAGCTGCGTGTCGAGGATCAGGGGGAGCCTGAACTGACGCTGACTTCGCGTCTGCTGGGCGCGCATCATGTCGCGACTATGCTGGCCGCGTACAGCGTGGGGCGCTATTGTGGGGTTGCGCTGGAAGAGATCGCTCACGCCCTGGAGCATGTCGAGGCGCTGCCGGGCAGATTACATGCTCTGCCAGGACCCGGCCAGGCGCGGCTGCTGGACGATACGCATAACGCCTGCCCTGCTTCGATGATTGCGGGACTGGAGGCCCTGCGCGTTCTGCCAGGTGGGCAGCGCGTGGCGATTCTGGGCGATATGCTGGCCCTGGGTGATTTCGAGGAAGAGGGCCATCGCCAGGTGGGCAGCAAGGCAGCCGCCTGCGTTGACTACCTGGTGACGCGTGGCGAACGGGCCATTCAGATCGCCGAGGCCGCGCGCCAGGCCGGTTTACTTGCTGAATGCATCATCGCCACGGCCACGCACGAGGACGCGGCGCGTGTGGCTCGCCAACTGCTGGAGCAGTCCGCCAGTTCCATGGAGATCCCAGGCTCGGAGGGGCCGGTCATCCTGGTCAAGGGCGCGGAGGGGATGCGGATGGAGCGGGTCAGTGAACAGTTGATGGCCGAGCCGGAACAGGCGCCCGCACAGTTGGTACGCCAGACGCCTGGCTGGAAGCAGATTGTACTGATGCGGCCCGAACGGCCTACCTGGCTGGAGATTAACCTGAGCGCTATCGCCAACAATACGCGGCGGCTCAAAGAGCTGGTGGGACCCGGCGTGCGCGTGCTGATCGCACTCAAGGCCGATGGCTATGGGCATGGCGCGCTGAAGGTCGCGCGCACGGCTTTACATAACGGGGCCAGTATGCTCGGAGTGGCGACGGTGAGCGAGGCCACGCCCCTGCGCGAGGCTGGCATTCAAGCGCCTATTCTGGTCTTTGGCTATGTGCCGCTCTGGCAGATGCGCGAGGCCATTCGCCAGGACTTAACCATCACCCTCTACACGCTTGACGCGGCCCAGGCGCTGTCGCGCGCGGCCCAGGCGCTGGGGAAGACCGTGCGCGTACATGTCAAGATCGACACTGGCATGAGCCGCCTGGGCATTCGCGCGGAACTGGTGGATGAGATCCTGCAACTGGTGCGCGAAATTCGCCACCTGCCCAATCTCGAACTGGAGGGGATCTTTACGCATTTCGCCAAAGCTGACAGTGAAGATCTCTCGCACGCGCGTCTGCAACTTGTGCGCTTTCAGAACGTATTGCAAGTAATCGAGGCAGAGGGTTTGAGGCCGCCGCTGGTGCACGCTGCCAACAGCGCGGCCACGCTGCGCCTGCTGGAGGCGCGTTTTGACATGGTGCGTCCGGGGGTCGCGGTCTATGGTCTGGAGCCATCGCCCGACGCGCCGTTGCCAGAGGGTTTCCAGCCCGCGCTGGCCTTCAAGACCCAGGTGGCTCAGGTCAAACTGGTGCCGGCTGGCGAGGGGATCAGCTATGGCTGCACGTATGTTACCGAGCGGCCAACCTGGATCGCGGTGCTGCCGGTGGGCTATGCCGATGGGTTCAGGCGCGCGCCCACCAACTGGGGTTCGGTCTTGATTCACGGTCAGGAGGCGCCGATCCTGGGCCGTGTGTGCATGGATCAGTCGATGGTCGATGTTTCGCATATCCCTGGCGTGCGGGTGGGAGACGAAGTGGTGCTGATCGGGCAGCAGGGAGCGGCGACTTTGAGCGCGGAAACCGTTGCGCAGCGCCTGGGCACGATCAATTACGAAGTTGTCGCGGAAATTCTCGCGCGAGTGCCGCGCGTGGATTAGTGAGTCAGCGTGGGAGGCGCCTGGCTTATGGAAGCTTTTGAGAATTTGCAGCAGACCCTGAATCCGCCAGATCCACCTGTGTGTTCGGCTGTAATTATTGCCAACCCGGCTTCGGGCGCCTTTCCGCATAACAATCACCATGAAGAGACGGTTGCCTACCTCAAGGAGCGAGGCTGGCAGGTCGAACTCTGGCGCACCGATGGGCCGGGGGCGGCGGAGCGCCTGGCCAGGCGCGCGGTTGAGCAACATATTTCGGTGGTGATCGCCGCAGGTGGGGATGGCACGATCAACGAGGTGATTCAGGGATTGGCTGGCAGCGAGTGCGCGCTGGGTGTTCTGCCCACGGGAACCGTCAACGTCTGGGCGCGCGAGATGAGCATTCCTCTGGATCGCGCGCGCGCGCGCGAGGTCCTGGTGCGCGGGCAGACGCGCCGCATCGACCTGGGCAAGGTCAACGGGCGCTATTTCTTATTGATGGCCGGCATCGGCATCGATGGCGAGGTCACGCAGGCGGTCGAGGGTAAGCCTTTGAAGCGCCTGGGCGTGCTGGGCTATGTGCTGGCCGCGCTCTGGTTCGGTCCCGGCTACCTTGGTTTTCCGCTGACCCTGAGCGTGGACAACGGCGATCCCGTGCGCGCGCGTGCCCTGCAAATTGTCATTGGTAATACCCGGCTCTACGGAGGAGCCCTCACCTTCACCTGGCTGGCCCGCTGCGATGATGGTTTGCTGGACCTGTGCGTGGTGCATAAACGTAGCTGGCTGGGTCGATTGGTTGTGCTGGGTGATATCGTCCTGCGCCACGAGCGCCGCCGCCTCTGGGTGCGTTACAACACCTTCGCCAAAGTTGTCATCGAAACCAAAACGCCAGTCGCCATCCAGGTCGATGGCGATCCCGCCGGCCACACGCCCGCGACCTTCGAGGTCGCCCCTGGCGCGCTCAAGGTCATTGTTCCACCTGACGCGCCGTCTGAACTGTTTGCTTAAAACGGAAACAAGCTCATGTTTTCAAGGGACAACGAGCGTGCCGGCGCGCTCGTTGTCCCTTGAAAACATGAGCTTGTTTCCGTTTTAACTTGCGCTGCTGTTTGTCCATTTCATATAATGAGAACCGAAACAGAATAGGATGCCTTTTGCTTCCTCAAATGCCAACCTGTACTATAAAAGGTTTATGAACCACTCAAAGGAGAGCTGCTCATGCCCGAACAGGATTTCATGCCCATTCAGAACTTTGATTACCTTGAGTTTTACGTGGGCGATGCTAAACACACCGCCTATTACTTTATTCATGGTTGGGGCTTTGTGCCCATTGCTTACGCTGGCCTGGAGACGGGTGCGCGTGACCGCGCGAGCTATGTGCTGGAACAGGGTAATATTCGTTTGATTATTACCTCTTCACTGGGACCGGAGGGCGCGATTTCCGAGCATGTGCGCCTGCACGGCGACGGCGTGAAGGATGTGGCCTTCCGCGTGGAGAGCGCCGAGCGGGCCTATCGCGAGGCGACCAACCGCGGCGCGCGCGGAGTCAGCGAGCCGACGGTGAGCCGCGACGAGTACGGCGCGGTGAAGCTGGCTTCGATTGCGACCTATGGCGAAACCATTCATACTTTTGTTGAGCGCCAGGACTACAAAGGCGCTTTTCTGCCTGGTTTCCGCGCGTTCGAGAGCGCGACGCCGCGCCGGGCGCGGCCAGCGGGATTGGCGGGCATTGACCACGTGGTAGGCAATGTCGAGCTGGGCAAGATGAACGAGTGGGTGGGGTTCTACGAGAAGGTGATGGGTTTTACGCAGATGATCCACTTCGACGACCGCCAGATCAGCACCGAGTATTCCGCCCTGATGTCCAAGGTCATGCAGAACGGCAGCGGGCGTATCAAGCTTCCCATTAACGAGCCGGCTCCGGGGCGCAAGAAATCGCAGATTGAAGAGTACCTGGACTTCTATCGCACGCCCGGCGTTCAGCACCTGGCCCTGATTACCGACGATATCATCTCCACCGTGCGCAACCTCGGTGAGCGAGGCGTGGAATTCCTGCGCACGCCGGGCAGCTATTACGATAGCGTGCTGGACCGCGTGGGGCATATCGACGAGG
>DASVMX010000267.1:0-4582 GCA_036384215.1 Ktedonobacteraceae bacterium
GGATTGGCCGGTTGAACCGGCCAATCCGCGTCTTTCATTGCAAAACCGGAGCGCAGCCTCCGCTATTCTCGCGTGCGAAAGATTTTGACGCGGCGGAAGGGTTCTTTGCCGCTGCTGCGCGAGCTCAGGTTGTAGCGTGTCGCCATCTGATGTTGCAGGCGGCGCACATAGGCGTTCGCGGGAGCGAGTTCAGCCGTGGTCAGACCCTTGTTGAGAACCTGGTGAATGGCATCCTCGGTCTCCAGCAGAGCGCGAGTTGTTTCATCCGGTGAAGCGCCATCGCTATCGTCCGCGCTTTCCGCGACCTCTGCGGGCAGATTGTCCGCGGAGATGTTGAAGATGCGCGCCAGCGCGTGCTGCATCTGGGCGATGGTGTTGTTCTTCAAGATGATGATCAGTTTTTGATCCTGTTCAGCCTCCTGCAGGCGTTCCGGCTGGCGGCGATAGTAGTTTTTCAACGTGATTATCGCGTCAGCGTCGGCCTGGTTTTTGGCGACAACGACTGGTACGCGCAGTTGGCGCGCTGATTCACTCAGGCGGTCCCGGCTGACCCCGAAAGGGTAGACGCGCAGCGTCTTCATGATTGGCAGATGCTCTGGCTCGCCGGCTGGCGAGTAGATGCCCTCCTCGGCGGGAATCGGACGGCCCAGCGTCAGCACTTCGGTGCCTGCCTGGCCGCGCGTATCGCCGGGAGCCGTGCCAGTGGGAGCCAGGGCGCGCACCTGGTACTGCGTCTGGGACTGCGCACGCATACGCGAGCGCTCGCCGCCGCCAGTGCTACCACGACGCATGGCACTGCCGGCCCAGCCGCCATCGCCACGCTCGCCGCGGTCCCCACGGTCTCCGCCTCCGCGCTCAAACGTGCGCGGAGTGATGCCAAAGCCCTCGACGCCCCAGGTGGGAACGTCCATACCGCCAGAGGTAATACGCCGCGCGCTGACGCGCCCGGTCTCCTCGTCGCGGGTGCGCTCCTCGGCCACCACGGTCTGGCCGCGCAGCATGCAGTCGACCGTATCGGCCACGTCGCGGTGCACCACCAGCTCCTGCCAGCTCTGCTGCTCCACCACCACGTCAAAGGTTGGCGGAGCTTTGCGCTCCAGGATACTTTTCTGCGTGTGACGACGACGCGCCTCCTCGTCACCCAGAGTCACGGTTTGAATGCCGCCCACCAGGTCCGAGAGAGTCGGGTTGACCAGCAGGTTGCCCAGCGAATTACCGTGCGCGGTCGCCACCAGTTGCACGCCGCGCTCGGCGATAGTGCGGGCCGCCGCCGCCTCCAGTTCAGTACCGATCTCGTCAATCACAATCACCTGAGGCATATGGTTTTCCACAGCCTCGATCATAACGGCGTGTTGCTCAGCCGTGCGCGCCACCTGCATGCGGCGGGCACGCCCGATTCCGGGGTGCGGAATATCGCCGTCACCCGCAATTTCATTCGAGGTATCCACCACCACCACGCGTTTATTCGCTTCGTCCGCCAGGACACGCGCTATTTCACGTAACAGGGTGGTTTTGCCCACGCCTGGACGACCAAGAATCAGGATTGATTGGCCTTGCTCAACGATATCGCGTAACATCGCGATACTGCCGAGCACCGCTCGACCAATACGGCAGGTTAGGCCGACTACTTTTCCTTTGCGGTTGCGCAGTGCGCTGATACGGTGCAACGTGCGTTCGATACCAGCGCGGTTGTCGTCGCCAAATTCACCGATGCGCCCGACCACGTATTCGAGGTCAAGCTCGGTCACTGGCTGAGTACTTAGGATCACCTCCCCCTCCGGGAACCGGCCCTCGGGCAAACGCCCAAGGTCCATTACGATCTCAAGCAAATCGCTCTTGTTCTCCAGTTGATTTACCGCGTTGTGGATCGCGGGCGGCAAAGCAATGAGCAGAGCTTCCAGATCGTCAGTGATCGCGTGTTGCATAGGCAGTGTTATCACCTCTTATTGTGTGTGAGTTGACCGTCCCCAGGCCTTTCACACCATAGACCACACGCTGCTCCAAAGCGGGGACTCCGCGAGGGCTCATAGCGAGCAGGGCTATATGGCGCACGAGCAATGCCCTGGTCAGGGTGTGCTCGAAACCATTGGAGCGCAGCGTATCGATAACGGAGGACTCGTATTCCCTTACCTGACAGTAAATGGGACGCACGCTTCCTTCCAGGAGCCGGCGAGCGCCGAAGCGGAGGAGCGGACCAACCAGTTCGGCGTTTTCAGGATGGACGATAAGCGAGAGTTGGTGGGGTGCCGAGCCATGTCCCCGGCAGATCCTCAACCAGCCTCCTAAACGCACGCCAACGTCACAGACAAAGCTCTCGTCGCCACGCGCGAGCAGCGACGGAACAGGTCGTAGTAACCCGACGTGTAGTTTAGCACATTCTTCGCTGTTGTCCAGCATCTCCGCCATCTGCACCCGTTGCGGAGTCACAGCGCGGTAGAGCTGGTGCAGTCCCCAGGCGTGGTGACGGTGCCAGCGAAGCAGCGAAGGCGGGTCGGCGTCATCCGCCAACGACGCTTTGTCCGGGTCGAAGACATAGGTCAGGAGCCGGGCGTAGCGCTGGAAACCTGCCTTCTGGAATAATTCCATTTCGGGCAGATCATCCTCAACCTTCGCGAAAATACGGAGTATGCCATGCGCGGATGCCGCGCCCAGCGTGTATTCGAGCAAAGCGCTCAGAATCTCATCGCCAGACACGTCGCGATTGGCCATCGAGGCTAAATAGGCAAGATCCCAGGTGATGCGCGCGGGCCGTTCGCGCACCTGGGCGAAGCCGAGTAGATGCCAGTGGTCCTCGCAGATCCAGGTGCGAGAGGCGGGATTGACGGGGAAGAGATTTCTCAAAAGAGGCGGGAGCAGGACGCGACTCTCTACCGGCTCCAGCCAGCACACGAAATTCGCGAACTCGTGTTGCCTGCTGCGAGTACGTCGGTCGATGGCGTAGATGATTCCCGGCAGGTCTACGTATAATACCGGTCGTATCATCAGTGCTCCCGCGCTACAGAGGAGCTGCCTGGCCGCTGCTCCCGTTTCTGTCCCATGAAACAGGGCCGTGTGGCCAAAGATAGGCAGTCTCTACTTTAAGGCGCTCTGTACTAGACGCAGGAAGTAGTCGTGAAAACGAGCGTCTCCTGTCACCTCCGGGTGAAAAGCCGTGCCCAATAAGGAGCCTTGACGAACAGCGACGATGGTTCCATCGTCGAGCGTTGCCAGCGCCTTCACTCCCGGCCCCACCTCTTCGACCGAGGGACCGCGAATGAAGAACGCGTGGAATGGCGCTTCTCCCAGTTCTGGCACAGTGAGATCAGTTTCAAAACTCTCCCGCTGGCTGCCAAAAGCATTACGGCAAACGCGGATATCCATCGAGGCCAGCAGAGGCTGGCCAGCGAGCGCGTTGTCCGTTTCCCGTGCTAATAAGATTAACCCCGCGCAGGTTCCCCAGACGGGAACCCCCTGGCTGATCATCTGCTGCAGGGGTTCTTGCAAACCATACAGCATCATCAGCTTACCAATCGTGGTACTTTCACCACCTGGTAGTATTATACCATCTAAATTACTCAAATGCTGAGGGAGTTTGACTATCACTCCCTCAACCTCAAGATGTAATGTTTCAGCGGCTTTGTGCAACGCCTTCAGGTGCGCTTCGAAATCGCCCTGTAATCCTAAGACGCCAATCCGCAGCCTCTTCCGCATGTACGCCTGGGAGGCGGTTTCGGTTGCAGGTGTGCTCATAATTGGTTTACCTTACCAGCCGCGCGGCGCCATCTGCTCTTCAGGAGCCAGGGAACTGGCGTTGCGTCCGACCATCGGCTCGCCCAGGTTGCGCGAGACCTCTGCCAGGATCCTGGGATCTTGATAGTGCGTGGTGGCGTAAACAATCGCCTTCGCGCGTTTCATGGGATCACCGGACTTAAAGATGCCGGAGCCCACAAAGACGCCCTCGGCCCCCAGGCGCATCATCAGAGCCGCGTCCGCCGGGGTCGCGATGCCGCCAGCCGAGAAGTTTACCACCGGCAGCTTGCCCGTTCTGGCTACTTCTTTGACCAGTTCGTAGGGAGCACCCAGCTCTTTCGCGGCAGTCATCAACTCATCCTCTGGCAGAAGTTGCAGCTTGCGCACATCGTCCATAATCGTGCGCATGTGGCGCACTGCCTCGACCACGTCGCCCGTGCCCGGCTCGCCTTTCGTGCGCAGCATCGCCGCACCCTCGCCCACGCGCCTCAACGCCTCGCCCAGGTTGCGCGCCCCGCAGACAAAAGGTACGCTGAACTGGTGCTTATTGACGTGATATCTCTCATCGGCGGGAGTCAAGACCTCGGATTCATCGATACAGTCAACGCCCAGTGCCTGCAAAATTTCGGCCTCGACAAAATGTCCAATGCGGCACTTGGCCATCACGGGAATTGTCACCGCCTCTTTAATACGTACAATCAGTTCAGGATCGCTCATGCGAGCTACCCCGCCGTGCGCGCGAATATCGGCGGGCACACGCTCCAGCGCCATCACAGCACAGGCTCCCGCCTCCTCGGCAATTTTCGCCTGCTCCGCGTTCACCACATCGCAGATCACGCCCCCCTTCAACATC
>DASVMX010000268.1:0-22320 GCA_036384215.1 Ktedonobacteraceae bacterium
ATAGTGAGTTTGAAGGTGGGGAGCAGAAGGCCACGCAGGTGCTCTTTTTAGGTATGCAGAGCAATTTTTCGCATCCTTCCCTGCGCGCTCTGTTGACGGCGGGCGTCGAGGTCTGCGCGGTGGTCCTGCCGGCGGCTCACAGCGAGTCAGGCGCTCCCGCGCTGCGTCGCCTGGAACCGCCGAGCCGCCGCCGTGCGCTTTTGCCGGTCAACCAGTCATTTTTGCATACCGGCGTCCAGCAAGTAGCCTGGGACCGCCAGATACCCCTCTGGGAAATCGCGCGCCTGGACGATCCCGCGGTGAGCGAGCTTTTCAACAGCCTCCAGCCAGATCTGATCTGCGTGGCTTGCTTTTCACGCATCATTCCGCCCGCGCTGCTCGCCATTCCTCGCCTGGGAGCACTGAACGTTCACCCTTCACTTTTGCCTGATAATCGGGGACCGGAACCCCTATTCTGGACCTTTCGCCTGGGCCAGGAAGTCACCGGCGTGACAATTCATCTGATGGATGCCAGAATGGATAGCGGTCCGATCCTGCTCCAGGAGACGCTGCCCGTACCCGAAGGCATCAGCTATGCCGAACTGGAAGAACAGGCCGCGGAGCTGGGCGCCTCGCTGCTGGTACGAGCAGTAGCGGACCTTGCCAGCGGGCGCGCGCAGTCCACACCGCAGAATGAGAGTCAGAGCCATGCCTATCCCTATCCCTCCAACCAGGATGGACGCGACGATTTTGTGATCCATCCCGCGCAATGGGACGCGCGCCACGTGTACAACTTTATCCGCGGCGCCAAAGATTGGGGCGAAGCGCTGACGCTCGTCGCAGACGCAGAATTAACTCTGCTGATCGAAGATGTGCTGGACTACAGCTACAAGCCCAACGATCTGCGCCTGCGCACCAGTGAGCGCGATGCCTGGCCGGTGCGCTGCAAACGCGGCGTGGTGGTGATCAAAGGCAGGCCGCTGCGCAAGTAGGCCACAAAGAAAGAAGAAAACGAGGAACAACGCGTGACAAACGTACAAGAAGGCATGCAGACAGCTCTGATCCGGCCACGTCAGAGCTTACATGGAACGCTGCTGCCGCCGTCTTCTAAATACCACACCCTGCGCTACATTTTATCTGCCTTTCTGGCCACGGGCGAAAGCGTGGTCAACTATCCAGCTCTGAGCGATGACTCGGATGTCTTGCTGAAGGCCTGCCGAGAGTTGGGCGCGCATATCGAAGAGCAGCCGCAGGCGGATGGGCGCGTTGTGCTACATGTTCAGGGCACGGGCGGCGCCCTGCGCGTTCCCGCCGGAGGCGAATTGAGCGTCGGCAACGCGGGCGCGGTCGCGCGCCTGCTCCTGGGCATTTGCGCGCTGGCGCCGGATGCCATCACTCTGACCACGCCCCATCCCGATTCGCTGGGCCGCCGCCCTAACACCGATCTGCTGCTCGCCCTCGCACAACTGGGCGTCAAAGCGGAGAGCGCGACCGCCGAGGGCACGCTGCCCGTCACCCTGCACCGCTCCAGCCTGCACGGTGGTCCCGTGACCATCTCCGGGCGTAAAAGCTCGCAGTACCTCAGCGCGCTCCTCTTCCTGGGTCCACTGCTGGCGGAAGGTCTCGATATCACTGTGATCGACGGCCTGACCTCCGCCTCGTTCGTCGATCTCACGATCCAGATTCTCGCCAGCGCGGGCATTACTATTCACACACTCGAACAACACATACGCTACCAGATCCCTGGCGGGCAGCGGTATCGCGCGGGCATCTACACCATTCCCGGCGACTATCCCTCTGCGGCGGCTCTGCTCGGCGCCGTAGCCGTGGCAGGTGGAGAAATTACCATTCGCAACCTGCCCACAGATGATCCCGATGGCGCGGCAGTGCTCGATGCTTTCAGCGCGCTTGGCGTCGAAATTACGCGCCAGGGCCAGGACATTCGCGCCAGGGTCGCTCAGCCGCTGCGCGGGATCAACCTGGACGGCAATCGCGTCATTGATAGCGTGCCGGTCATCGCCGCGGCTGCCTGCTTCGCGCGCACACCCAGCCGTATCTACAACGTCGCCAACCTGCACCTCAAAGAGAGCGACCGCATCCAGGATCTCGCCGATGAACTCAATAAACTGGGCTGCCATGTCACCCCTCTGCCCGACGCCATCGACATTTCACCCGTCGAGCCCGGCAGCGTCCGCGGCGGCGTCTCCGTTGAGGCCCACGCCGACCATCGCCTGATCCAGGCACTCAGCATCGCCTCCCTCGGCAGTCGCGAGCCAGTAACCATCCGCCGCGCCCAGCACATCGCCAAAAGTTATCCTCACTTCTTCGCCGACCTCGCTCACCTCGGCGCTGAGATCGAGCAACATAGAGAGTCAATATCGCCTCCGCCAGCTACGACAAAATAGTATATGTCTGGCGAGCACCCTGAAAGGAAGAACTCTGTGCCAATGGAAGGAATGAGCAAAGGACAGTGCGCGACGCTGTCGTGACAGTCCTCTGCTCATTCCATCGGCACAGAGAAAAACTCCAGCTAAGAGATGTTCATTTGAAACTTCCCATTTGGCTTATCCGTCATTATAGAAGAGAACAACTTAAAAACGAAGGGAATAGCGTATGCATATTCTGTCATCTGGTGCTATTTCGCCCTCATCAGAGGCGGAGCCTTTCCCGAAAGATGATATTGACCGGCTATTTGAGAAATTACCGAAATTAGAGCCGCCGGGCGATATCATAAAACAGATTCTTGCTCGTATCAAACAACTGCCAGCGCCGTGGCCTTCTCCACAGGCCGGGCTGGATCAGTTCGCGGATAAGACAGCACACTCAGGACTACAGACTGACCTGAATCAATCCTCAGAAAATCAGGAAGCTGTCGAATAAAGGCGCTGGCTGCTTTTCGAGTCAGAGGCGTTATTCCCTGGTGCTTTGCTTAAAATCTGCTGAGAAAATGGGGTGTTTTCCAACTCTTCTTTAGTTTCTGCTTAGAGTGCCTTACAGTCGAGCTTATAAAGGTTGTAATTCATATCTGAGCAAGCTACCCTGTATGGTAGGAAATAGAAAGAGGAGAGAACATCTATGCAATTACGAGAACGCATAAAAAATCAGCATGTTGAAGTCACGGATGGTGTGCTGGCACAACAGACCCTGGCGGGAGATCAGGCAGCCTTTGAAAAACTCGTGCAGCGGTATAGCAGCTCTCTGTTCAATTTTATCTGCCGCTTTTTAAATGATTACGACTCTGCTTCGGATATTCTCCAGCAGGTTTTTACTCAACTTTACATTTCTTTGCCCAATTTGCGCACCGGCGAACCACTCAAAGCCTGGCTCTTCCGGGTCGCGCGCAATCGCTGTCTGGATGAGCTGCGCCGCAAACGCGTCGTCCACTTTTCAGAATTGCAGACGCCTGGCGAAGAGGAAGATCTCTCTCCGCTGGCGATTATTCCAGACACCAGCCCCCTGCCGGAAGACGTGGCGGAACGCCACGACTTACAGCACATCCTTCAGGAAGCCATTAATGGCCTGCCGCCCAAGTTTCGCGCGGTGGTGCTCCTGCGCTATGCCGGACAATTGAGTTTCTCAGAAATAGGCCGCGCCCTGGAGATGCCAGAGGCCACGGCCAAGACGTACTTCCAACGCGCCAAACCCCTCCTGCGCGCCGCGCTCAAAAATCAGTTGCACGCGGCTAGCGGGAATTAGACAAAAAAGCCAGAAACGCAGGCATTTCTCGCCCGGCGTGCTGGCAATGATTGACGCTCGCGCGAACGGACGCGAGATACTTCAATGAAACTTCCCTCTTACCCTACACGTTCTTCAGTAAGAAAAGTCGTGCCCTGAGAATAAGAGGGAAGTTTTATGTTCTGGTTGTCGTTAAGTCTCACTCTGGCAGAGTTCCAGCCAGAGGATGAAGTTGATACACTGTTTCACCATCTCCCCCAGATCGAACCATCTGGTGAACTTATCACGCGTATCCTCACACGCGTTCGGCGATTGCCCGGACCCCTGTGGCAGCAGGACGAGCTAGAACTGCCGAAAAGCTCTGGCATAGATGCTCTGGTTGTGCGCAACGAAAAGCGCGACCCCTCTTAGGCATTTTCAGGAAGCAACCTGATCCGAGAGCCGCCCATTGTTGACAAGCCAGCGGATAAACTCCATACGGCGCAAATCTGCTATCTCCTGGCGTTTTTCACGCTCAGTATAATCCTGACGGAGCTTATTGAGGCGTTGCACCTCACCGTCTACAAAGCCGCCTTTACGCAGAATTTCACGATCATCCTTGCGGTCCATAGCCATAGTAGTGCCTCCTTTTATAGCCACTAGGGTGTCATGCTTAACATGCGCTCGATACGCTTGAGAAGAGTTGGAATAAGGTACGGTTTGGGTAGGTGATCAAGCGTCGACCGGGCTTCGCCACTCGTGCGAAGATGCTTCTGCGCCGTTGCTTCCGCGCTGGTGAGCAAGACGGGGGTAGCGGATGTGCCAGCGTAGGCGCGCAAAGCCCTGAGCACATCCCAGCCGTCCACCGCACCAGGAAGATCCAGGTCTAGCAAGACCAGATCGGGGACAATCTCACGAAGAGTGTTGAGCGCCAGTTCGCCGTTTTCAACCGGGGTGACTACATAGCCGTACGCGGTAAGGATGCCAGCTTCCAGTCTGGCCAGCAAAGCATCATCCTCCACCAGGAGAATATGGCCCCGAAAGGTTTTGCCCTTTTTCTCGTCCATAATGAGCCCTGCATATGGTCGCTCGCGCGTCTGGTTGGCGGTTAGCATATCGTCCTCAGCATTCATACGCTCAGCGACCTCCTTTTTTTGCTATCCAGCAATGTGGGAGGTTATCGCGGCCCCGTGGCTATTACGCCACAGAACTGTCTACTCAAGAATAATAGTAGCAGATACAATGTGAAAAAACTGTGAACATTCTCACCAGTTTTGTGAAAATTCTGTTATGATAGCAGAGATTGAGGGGCAAAGCCGTGTTAAAAAACAAATCTCCTAAACATCATCGTCCGGCAGTGGGACGTAGTACCCTACTCCCAGCTCGTTGAGCAGGAAACGTGGCTGGGCGGGATCAGGCTCCAATTTACGCCGCAGGTGGCGAATGAAGGTGCGCAGGTAGGTGTTTTCTTCGCTGTAATCCGATCCCCAGACACGTTGGAGGAGGTCTTTATGGGTGATGACTTTGCCAGCGTTGCGCGTGAGTTCGCACAGCAGATCGTATTCGGTGGGGGTGAGATGAACTTCTTGCCCATTACTGCGCACGAGGCGATGGGCATAATCGACGAGCAGACCTTCCTCTCCGCCACAGTGGTAGAAGGAACGCTGGTTTTCGCTGCCAGTCAGACCGCTGCGCAGGCGCGCAGTCTCGTCAGCTCGCCGCAGGGCCACGCGCACGCGGGCCAGCAGTTCGTTCATACTAAAAGGCTTGGTCAGATAGTCGTCGGCCCCTTCATCCAGCGCTTTGATTTTCACTCGCTCTTCGTCGTGAGCGGAGAGAATGATGACGGGCGCGCTGCTCCACTCGCGCAGACGGCGCAGAAATTCCAGGCCGTCCAGCGAGGGCAGGGAGAGATCGAGCAGGATCAGCTCGGGCTCAAAATAGGCCGCCTGGTCAATGGCCTGCGCGCCATCGCGCACAGACTGGACCTGGAAGCCGCGCGCGCGCAGTTGCGATTGCAGGAAACTGCGCATCTGCGCGTCATCTTCAACGCACAGAATGCGTTTTTTATCGGTGGTAACCATATGGGCGACTCCTCTATCTCAACTCGGCCTGGCTGGATTGGCCAGCGCGAGCGTAAATGCGAATGTTGTGCCTTTGCCTGGCGTGCTCTGAAGTTCAAGGGTGCCGCCGTGGGCCTCGATGATGCCCTTGCTGATGTAAAGACCCAGGCCTGTGGCGGGACTCCAACGATCCTGCCCGCGACGCTTTTCCTGACCATCCCCTGCCATTTGCCCCGGTCTATCGGCTCCTGGACGCCGCGCGGCGGCAAAGGTGCTGAAACGCGTAAAGAGCGCGGCCTGGCGCTCAGGCGGAATACCCGGGCCGTGATCGATCACACGCAGCGTCACACCCCGCGGCTGACCCTCCTCTTCTTTAAGCACTGCTTCCAGATAGACGGCATCGCCTACCGGCGCGTAGCGAAAGGCGTTACTCAAAAGATTAGTCAAGACGCTCATAATCAGCTCGTAGTCCGCCAGAACCGCGGGCAAGGCGGCTTTCGGCAGGCGCGTCTCCAGGCGGCGCTGCGAGGAGGCAATCAATGCTTCCAGGCGCTCCTGCAAATCCTCAAACATTTCAGGCAACAGAATTGGCTCTAGCTCCGGGCGCAGCGCGCCAGCCTCGACGCGCGAGGCATCAAGGAAATGATTGATCATCCCCACCAGGCGCTCAACCTGCCCATCAGCGGTGAGCAGAAAATCGAGCTGCTGGTCCGGCGACCAGGACATATCGGGCGCCTGTAAAGCGCTAAGATGGGCGCGCACATTGGCCAGCGGTGTCTTTAACTCGTGGGCCATGGTGGTGAAAAAGTGCTCGCGCGCGCGCTCCATAGCCTTGATCCAGGTGATATCCTGCCAGACCTTCACCACGTTGATCGCGGTTCCATCGCCGGCCAGCAGAGGCGCGGCATTGACCAGCAGATTGAGAACCTGGCCGTCAGGTAAGACTGTAAAAAGCTCCGCCTCGCTGGCCTGGTTGTGATGGAGCGCCTGGTAGAGCGGCTGTTTCTCGTATGGCACCAGCGCACCCGTCGTATCGTACATAAGAAGCGGACGCAGCAGTTCCTCAATAGGCACACCCTCCGTAACGCTCCCGGTATCTGGCACTGAAACCCCCATGCGCTGGAGCAGTTGCCTGGCCTGATTGTTCATCAACCCGACCTGTTGATTTTCCAGCGAAATAAGCATCACACCCGCGGGCAAGCGATCCAGCATCAGTTGTAAGCGGTCGGCGTACAGGCGCAACTCGCTCTGAGCTTCCTGGAGATCGGCGTTGCGCTGAGCCAGTTCCGCAGTGCGCGCTCTGACCTGGGCCTCGATCTGCTTGCGCGCCGCGGCCTGCTCAGTGACATCATGGTAAACAACGACATACGCGAATGTCTGCCCGGTTTCGTCGCGAATGGGCGCCTTGGAGCGACGCATGGTATACGTGTGACCATCGGCACCCACCATTTCAAATTCATCGACTGAGCGATAACGGGTCTGCGGCTGCTGCTCCAGGTCAGCAATCAGGGCGGAGATCTGCGGCGAATTTTGCGCGAAACGCGCCTTGCTGCGAGCAATGGCCTCGCTGATGTGCAGGCCAATATCGCGGTCGGACCAGCCGAGCAGGCGGCGCGCAGTGTGATTGATCTCCAGCAACCTCCACCAGGCATCGTAAATAATCACGCCGTCGGGAATGGCGCGCATTACGTTCTCCAACTGATGCGCCTGCTGCCTGGCCACGCGCGCCAGGTGCTTGATGCGCTGAAAAATGCGCGCGTTCTGGATAGCAAGACCAGCCTGGGGCGCGAAGCGCTCCAGCAACTCAACCTCTTCATTTGGCAGCCCGCGCGCGCGCCGATGATACACCTCTATCGTGCCCAGCACTGCCCCTGGCACACCTTCGGGCAGCGTCTCCAGAATAGGCACGCTCACCACCGAACCGGGACGGCGCGGACTCCCCTCGTCATCCAGCACGGGAAATTCAATCTCAGGCATAGTGCTGGTATCAGTGACTACTAAAGCCTGCCTGGTATATAAGACCTTCCCCAACAGCAGGCGCTCGCTGACTCGTGGGCGCCAGTCCTCCGCGCCCGCGTACAATCCCTGGTGCGCCGCGATAGTGACTACCTGCGTGGGCTGGGACAACGCCAGCAACTTGCCCGTATCCCCGCGCTCCTGGTACACACGCTCCACCGCGGCCTCGTCCTCCTCCGCGTCGATCAATAACACCGCGCAGCGTTTCGAGCCCACCAGATCCTGCATAGCCAGCAAAATTCGCTCCAGCACATCCTTCAAGGGCGATTGGCCCGCGATCGCCGCCGAAATATGGCGAATAGCCTCCAGTTGCAGGCGCGCGCGCACGCTGCTGGTCACGTCTTCGAGCATAATCAACAGTGTTCGCGTGCCCGGAAATGCCATGGAAACGGGCGCCGGCTCCAATGAAATCTGCCAGTATGTGCGCCCACGCGTCTCTAAAAAACCCTCGTAGGGCATTTCCGGCAGGCTGATCTTCTCCCCCTGGCTGCACACACGACGAAAAAGCGGCAGCGCACGCTGATAGATATCCGCAGGCAACAGCTCACTGGCCCGTTTACCAACCAGCCCGCTCGCGCGCAGTTGTTCAGGGAAAAAGGCTGTCAGATAAGAATTAGCATATAGAACGCGTAGATCAGCACAATCAAGGATGGCTGCCCCCGCGGTCATACGCTCCAGGATATGTTGCAGTTGCGTCGTATATTCTGCTTTCATTGTGCTGGCGCTTTCCGGGCCAAAAATCCGCCTGATATGCATGCTCAATATACGCGATGGATGTTTCCGTTCACTCTTTATTATACCGTTTTTTTATGGAGATTTCTGAACAGGGATTCATTTTTTCCTGCAATTTCCAGAATTCATCGCGTTCTTTAGCATGAAGGCACGCTGATTTTATAAACCAGAGTATAATAAAGAAAAGAGTGCCTTTCGTGTGTGCTGCGCACAGAAGAAGGAGCAAGCAGCGTATGCAGGATCTCATGCAACACCTCAGCAACTATTTTCAGCAAATTAGCGCCAGCGTGCCCTGGATTCCTGTCTGGGGACTGATCTTTCTTCTCATTGTGGCCGGATTTCTTGCCCTGACCATTGCCTTACTCGCTTTACGCGTGCTTGGGAGCCTGCTAGAAGCCATCTTTGGCTTCAAACGCAGGCGACGCGCCAGGGGCGCGGACCCCGCCTGGGAGCGCGAGATGAGGCTACAAGCGCTGAGGCAGCAACATCACTGGCAGCGAGAAGACTATTATTAACGCCCATAGGAGGCAAGCCCCCCCATGGGCACTTTCCCCTGTTTTTTGTGCTATACTGAGCGCGTCAACGCAAAGGCGGCACTGTCGCCGCGAAGGCGGGTAGTAAGTTAGAGGGACAGGAGATCGGAAACTCATGGATAAAGAAAAAGATGCCAGGCACGATGGCATGCAGTATTATGACAATGTGCTCCAGTTAATGGGCAATACACCACTGGTGCGCCTGAGCCATATCGCCAGGGACGTGCCCCCGCTGGTGCTGGCGAAAATGGAGATGTTCAACCCTGGCGGGAGTGTCAAGGATCGCATTGGACCAGCACTGATTGAGCAGTGCGAACAGGCTGGCCTGCTGCGTCCAGGCGGAACGATAGTCGAGCCAACCAGTGGCAACACTGGCCATGGCCTGGCGCTGGCCGCTGCGCTGAAAGGGTACCACTGTATTTTCGTGATGACTGACAAGGTAAGCGAAGAGAAACGCAGCCTGCTGCGCGCCTATGGCGCCGAGGTTGTGATCTGTCCAAGCAGCGTCACTCATGAATCTCCAGAGCACTACAAAAATGTCGCGCACCGTCTCGCCCATGAGATTCCGGGAGCCTGTTGTCCCGATCAGTATTCAAATCCAGCCAACCCGCAGACACACTATCACACCACCGGACCGGAGATCTGGCGCGACACCGCTGGACGCATTACCGCCTTTGTCGCGGGCGTTGGCACCGGAGGTACCATCTCGGGCACAGGACGATATCTGAAAGAACAGAATCCCAACGTCAAAATTATCGGCGCGGACCCGCCAGGCTCCGTCTACTCGGGCGATGTGCCCGGCCCCTACAAGGTCGAAGGCATCGGCATGGAACTCTACCCGGATAACTACGATCCTGCTATCGTAGATGAGTTTATTCGCGTCGATGACCGCACCTCGTTTAATATCGCGCGCCGCCTGGCCCGCGAAGAGGGGATTCTCACAGGCGGCTCGGGGGGAACCGCGCTGGCTGCGGCTCTGCAATACGCCCGCCATCTCAAGCCCAGCGATGTCGTTGTTGTGCTCCTGCCTGATACCGGGCGCGGCTATCTCAGCAAACAATTCAATGATACCTGGATGCGTGAAAATAACATGCTGGTCCTGGGCGAAAGCGAACAGCCCACCCTGCACGACGTTCTCACCTACCGCCGCACCCACTCCGGCACCATGCCCATGGTCGTTGGCATCTCCCCCGACGACGCGGTCGCAGACGCTGTGGAGCTGCTGCGTCGCTATGGGATCAGCCAGATGCCAGTCATGCAAAACGGACAAATTGTCGGCAGCCTGACTGAAAACTTGCTCCTGCGCTACCTGGCCAGCGGCGAAGAGCTGACCCATGCAATCGTGCGCGACCTCCAGGGGCCGCCCTTCCACGCTATGCCAGCAGACGCCCTGGCCCAGGAAGCCTATACCCTCTTCAGCGCCGGCCAGACAGCCGTTGCTGTCGTGAGCAACGACCTCCTGGAAGGCATTGTCACCAAAAGCGACCTGCTAGAATTCTGGGCCCATAACCGCATCGGCTAACTCTTCAGGTTCTCGATAGCAGATATGAGTCATCCCTGATTTTGCAAAATCAGGACAAAACGCGTTGTCCCCCCGCCCCAGGAAAAACAAGGGGTTTTGTGAGCGGGGCGCCGTGCGCCCCACTCACAAAACCCCTTGAGAAAAAAGGGGGTGGGGCGCTTTGACAAACTTTTGCAAAGTTTGGGATGACTGATATCCTGCAGTCCTGATATATGCTTCAGATATCAGGACTATCAGCTCATCTAAGCAGACTGGCTGGTTGCCGATCTCTTTTTAGGGCCTAACCTGAGAACAGCATGGAAAAAAGAAAAAATTCCATCCTCGTTTCTCTAAATGGTGTACTATCCTCTGGATTGGCTTCTCACGCCGTCTCACAACAATGCAAAATCCACAGGAATACTGGAACACATTACTCTAGTACTATACAAATTGACGAACAATGATATATCCAGGTATACTTCCTCCAACGACACAACAATGTGTGGAGCGTAAGAGAACGTCCTGGTGACGTTCTGGTACTAGGATGGTACTACGAAATTGTGGTAGGACTGTGGTACTACAAAAAGGATGTAGCGCCGAGGTTCTCCAAGTAAAACGATGGGTAGTTCAATCTGGTAAGCTCAACAGCAAAACAGCCTGGAACAGGACAGGACGTGTCAATCGTGTCCCCCTTCCATCTTCGCCAGAAAGAAGCGAGCCACAGAGCCTGGTGGCTGGGATTCCTTCCCTACAATGCTGAATTGCCTCAGAGTATGGTTTTACCCGTTTAGACAGCACAGCTTTGCAGAAAGGTTTACACATGCAAAAGAATACGAACATCCAGCTGAACGGTCTTACTGATGTCCGTAGCCAGAAATTGACAAAACGCGCGCGCCTCGGTCTTGCCTTCGCGGGAAGTGGCTGCGCCTGCGCTCTGCTGCTCGGCGGCCTATTTGGCGGCCATAGCGCTGCGGCGGCCCCCAGCAAAGCCAGCATGGCGAAAGTGAGCGCGCCCGTCGTGCACACGATCAAAAATCATACTTCACAGGCTCAAATGACGACATTGTCCTACAACACCGCGAGCAAGCCCAACGATAGCTACTGGGATATCGCCTGGAACGCGGCGGTCAACGCGGGCATCGATCCCAATTTGTTCGAGCGGCAGATCAACCAGGAGAGCGGCTTCAACCCCTGGGCAGTCTCGCCCGCGGGCGCAGAAGGTATCGCGCAGTTCATGCCATCCACTGCCGCCGCCATGGGCGTGAATCCCTGGGACGTTACCTCGGCCCTCAATGGCGCGGCCAACCTGATGGCGCAGAACAGCAACATGTTCGGCGGCAACTACGCCATGGCCCTGGCTGCCTATAATGCTGGTCCCGGCGCCGTGCAGTACGCCATCAACGCTGGCGGCAGCAACTGGTACTCCTATTTGCCCTACGAGACCCAGAACTATGTCTCGGTAATCATGGGCTGGTAAAAATCCATACAGCAATATATATGGATTAATTAATTAAACAAAGATCCAACGGGAGAACTCCCGGCAAAAGCCTTGCCGGGAGTTCTCCCGTTGGATCTTTGTCCATCTTCTCCAGAGAGGATTACATAAATTGACTGACCAGGCTGTTTTCGCCTACGAAGATGGCGCGCCCGTCGCGTACTGTTTCGCGCATGAGTTGGAGCATTTTCTCTCTCTGGGCCTTCATCAAGTCTATCCAGGCTGCTGGCGCGCCGGTTTGCGGGTCGTACTCGGCGCTCCAGTTTGCTATTTCCGCCAGAACAGGGATCAGATCCAGTCCCTTTTCCGTCAGACCATATTCCTCTTTGCGCTTATCCACGGCGGAGGGCTTTTTGACGAGAATGCCCAGTTGCTCCAGACGAGCCAGGCGGCTGGCCAGGATATTCGTCGCCATCTTTTCTTCTGACTCTAAAAACTCCCCGTAGGTTTTCTTCCCAAAGTAGACAATATCACGAATGATTAAGAGCGACCATGGATCACCAAAGGTCTCCAGGGCAAAGTTGATCGGGCAATCCGAGCGCCTGTGCTGTGTGTGTTTCATACTAAAATGGTCCTCGACTTCCTCTGCCTCGATGCTCCTAAAACGCGAGGTCAGGCCAGTAACATAAGAAGATATCTCCTATTTCCACTTTTATGGGTCGATCTCGGAATAACAATGCCTTTTTCAGAGCATAGCATTTTTACTTGCAAATTGCAAGGTAATGTGAGGGAGAGAAGAGAGAACAAACAGGACGTCAGGCCGCGGCCTGGCTTCCTGTTTGTTCTCTCTTCTCTCCCTCACACGCTCTTAGCCACTGGCTGCCGCCGAGCTGGCCGCTGCTCCACCATCGCCACTGGCCGCTGCTGAACTGGCTGCCGCTCCGCCGCGTCTGCCGCCGCTGGCTGCTGCTGAACTGGCTGCCGCGCTACCATGGTGCCTGTGACCTCTACGGTCGCTCAGAGACTTCTCGCTGGAAGCTGTGTAGCTCAAATCAACGGTCGGTGCGTTGATCAGCTTTTTTTGTGATGCCCCATCAGAAGGCGATGTCACGTGGTAAGACACGATGCCCGCCTTTTGCGCTGCCTGCGCGCTGCGATTGAACACAAAACCTGGCATACTCATACCCGCGAACAGGAGAAACATCATTGCTGCCATCACCAATATAATCCCTTTTATCTGCTTTGCAACAGTAGTCATAGTCATAGTATTTTTCATTTTTCTCACCTTTCTCCATCACATCCCTGGCCTTTAACTGCTGCTGTCCCTGTGGCATATTGTAGTTATTACTTATCTCATTTTTATTTGCCCGCGTCCTCCCTCTTTTGCGAGCGATGCAGAGCCTTTGTGGCTTCGCTTGTTATTTTCTTGCGATCATATGTGTAATTTAGCATGAAAATTTCATAAATAATATCTTCATTTTCACAAAAACAGGATGATGTGGAACACAAAACAGGGACAAAACACCATGGATGCGCTATTGTCACGCCTACAAAAAGTCGAGCAGAGTGCGGTTCCACGCGGGTTTCCGTCTGGTATACTATTGACGAAAGAGGGTTTGAGCCTGCCTCACCACGGGTTGAAACCTGTGGTGAGGCGCTCATTTGAACTCTTGTTTTTTTCTCGTGAAGCAGGTATACTGTACTTCGTAAAAGAGAAGTGTCAGAAGAGAAAACCCGATGCCAGACTATACGGTCCGTCGCGTGCGGATCGGCAAAACGGCGCAACTCGATGCGCTGGCTCATGCCGCCGGGCAGGTCTATACGCGCACGCATACCCGCGTAGCTCGCTCACAAAGGCGAGAAGCTGTTCGGCTTTAGCCGATGCAGAGTGTCACAATGATATGGAGGTTTCACTATGAGAGCTGTGATCTGCCAGGAGTATGGCCCGCCAGAACGGCTGGTTATAGCGGAGCTTGAGTCGCTTAAAGCGGGGCCGGGACAGGTGGTAGTGGGCGTTAAGGCCTGTGGAGTTAATTTCCCGGATACCTTGATTATTGAAGGCAAATATCAGTTCAAGCCAGCCCTACCCTTTTCACCTGGCGGCGAGGTGGCTGGCATTGTCAAATCCATCGGCGAGGGAGTCGAGCATGTCGCGGTCGGCAACCGGGTAATCTCGTTCACTGGCTGGGGCGGATTTGCTGAGGAGGTCCTGGCCGAGGCAAAAACGTTGATTCCCATCCCGGAGCAGATGGATTTCGCGACTGCTTCGGCCTTTGTGATGGTCTACGGTACTTCGCACTACGCGCTCAAGGATCGCGCTCACTTGCAGCCCGGCGAAACGCTGCTGGTGCTGGGAGCTGCCGGGGGCGTCGGGCTGGCAGCGGTGGAGTTGGGCAAAACGATGGGCGCGCGCGTGATTGCCGCGGTCTCCAACCAGGAAAAGCTGGCCGTCTGCCGGGAACATGGCGCCGACGAGGGCATTGATTACAGTAGTGAGGATCTCAAAGAACGCGTGAAAGCGCTGACCAACGGCAAGGGGGTCGATGTAATCTTTGATCCGGTTGGTGGTGACTACGCTGAAGCAGCTCTACGCGGCATGGCCTGGGAAGGGCGCTACCTGGTCATCGGCTTCGCAGCTGGCGAGATCCCGCGCATCCCCCTTAACCTTACGCTGCTCAAAGGCTGCTCGATTGTTGGCGTCTTCTGGGGCTCGTTTACCTCGCGCGACCCGCGCCGCAACCAGCAGCATCTTCGCGAACTGGTGACCTGGTACCAGGAAGGCAAGATCCGCCCGCGTATCTCGGCCACCTACCCGCTGGAGCGAGCCGCTGACGCCCTCAACGATATGCTGGCGCGCCGCATTACCGGCAAAGCAGTTCTGCTGGTAGATGCATAGCCAGGACGTAACTCTTCTGAAGAGTGCGCCACCTCCAGCGCTTCGCCTATTTCAGAAAGAATGGTTCTGAAATAGGCGAAGCGCTGGAGGTGCTGAGGAGTCACGGAGCCAGAGAACCTGAATAGTTACCCGGAACACCATTTCAAGATGATTCCCGTTCTAACCCGCGAAATCTTCCGTGATCCAGACAATTCCCTGCGCGTCGATGTAAATACCGATACCTACGCTGCTAAAAGAGGTGCTCAGCAAATTCTGCCGGTGCCCGTCGTCGGGAGGCTGCTCGGCTAGCATAGTCTGCTCGATATTCTTCACACCCGCCCAATCCGTGGGATTGGGTGAGGAGTAGCCGATGTTCTCCCCACAACTCGACCACGAAATACCCTCGTTGCTCACTCGCTGGCAGGGCTCATCCTCGCCAGGACACTGATGGCTCATACCACAACTGGACATCTTCACGCTGTGCAGACGCGCTCCGCTGGATAGCGTGCCATTCAAAGCATAAGCCCCTCGCCCCTCACGCGCGCGATCCTGGTTGATCAAAGCAAAAAGCTGCTCTTGCAACTGCTGTTCTGTGCTCGTTCCCAGCGGCGCGGGATTGTTACTACTGCTACCGCGGCTAGACGAAGTAGGTTGAGCAGTGGGTGTCGAGGTCGGTGTCGCGCTCGGCGTCGCCGTCGCCGTGACCGTAGGATCAGGCGTTGGCCGCGTAAGATCGATAACATCGCCATCCACCTTCCTCGCGTACGGCGATGGAGAACTCGCTGGCTGCTGACCCTGCCCCATGCCCGTAATGCTGCATCCCGCCAACAAAAATAAAAGAAGAAGCGCCAGCATAGACCAGCCAATTCTGCGCATAGATAAATATTGCCTCCACGTCAAGATGATTTATGGTATGTCATCTCGCAGTGTAGCATACCAATGTGCTTAGGCCGGCCCTGGAAGCCAAAAATAGTACCATCGGTGTCGATCCTACCTATCCCACAGGGCGTAGAATTGGCAGTTCTGGTCTGATCTCAAAGTGCAATAGCTGGTGCGCCTGGCGGATGGCGTTTTCGACGGATGCTGATGTGTCTCCGCGGGCGAAGATGAAGCCGAGATAGCTAGCTCCTTCTGGCAGGGGCACGAGAGAGTTGTTGATTTTGGCGGTAATTTCGACGCCAGTGATCAGCGGCACCCGGCGGGCTTCTTCTACGCCGCGCACGCTTTTGAGCAGGCCCGCGGCGGGAATGGGAATCATCATAACGCCCGCCGCCGCGCTTTCGCGCTCGACATCCGCAATCTCTTCGCCGATGGCATGGCGCAGGATGAGTTCTTCAAGGCACATACCCGCGCCAAATTCCAACACGGTTGAGCAGAGTCCGCCAATAGAGCGCCCGGCGATTTCCAGCATCCACGGCCCGCGCTCGTTGACGCGCAGTTCGGCGTGAACCGGCCCCTCGCGCAGACCGAGCGAGGCCGAGGCGACGGACACGCAGCGCGCGATCTCAGCCTGCACCCCTGGCTCCAGAAGCGAAGGCGTAACATAAATGGTCTCCTCGAAGAAAGGGCCGTCCAGCGGATCTGGCTTGTCAAAGAGCGCCAGCACTTTCAGTGCTCCACGCGTGAGAATACCTTCCAGCGCAACCTCAAAGCCGGGGATAAAGTCTTCAACCAGGATCGAGGTCTCCAGTTCCGCGTTGCCTTCGCTCAGTAACAGGCGTTTCAAACGCGTAAAGGCGGCCACAAACTCACCTCGGTTGTTGGCACGGATAACACCGCGGCTGCCGGACAGGCGCAAGGGCTTGACAACGCAGGGATAGCTAACCTGCTCAGCAATCCAGCGCGGGTCAGCGCTGAGCGCGAAAGATCGGAAGACCGGACAGGGCGCGCCACCCTGCTCCATCAAGGTGCGCATCAGCAGCTTATCGCGCGCGGCCTCGGCGGATTGGGGTGAGTTGTGCGGCAACGCGAGCGCGGCACAGGCGCGAGCAGCCAGTTCGCTGGCGCTGTCATCAACCGAAAGAATCGCCGCCAGCGAATGTTCGCTGGCATACTCTACAATCGTTTTCAGGGAACCGGTAGGGTCGTTAAAATCCAGACCCAGCGGCACATGCCAGTAATCAGCCAGGGACTCGGGCAGGTCAATGCCCACCACAACTTCCAATCCGAGGCCGCGAGCCGCGTTCAAAAAAGCGCCTGCCCGATAGGTGGCGGGGGACATCAGGAGCAAAATGCGCCTGGAAACCGCTGTATTCATGGTAGATTATACTTCTTTCTCTTCGTCGTCCTGCATCACTTCCACCTTTAATCCCCTCCCCTTGAGGGCAGCGGCCAGCCCGAACAGGCGCTCATCCCCCTGCACTACCCAGCGCAACTCCGGTCCATCCCACTGACAAGTAAACGTCCCCTGCCAGTTGCTATGCTGCACACGGCCCTGATAGTGCCAGGAGGAGGCCAGCGGGCGCATATTATTAAAGCCAAATCCCCCGCCATTAATGCTGGCGAAATCTCTGCTGCGAAACACGACTTTCATGGCTTGCTTTCTCACCAAATGCTGCGCATGTACGAACACTGAATATGACTATTGTAGCAAATTGCCAGAGAACTGGAAAGAGCCTCTACCTCCATTATTTCTCCTCTTCAACGCCCAGCAAGGTGGCTGTGGCCAGAGCCATGACCTGGATGGAGGCCAGGAGGTCGGCGATTGCCAGCGATTCATCGGTGATGTGCGCCTGCGTGATTTCGCCTGGCCCATAGACGATGCATTGCTCGATGCCGGCGTTCTGTACGACAAAACGCTGATCGTCGGTACCTGGACTACAAACATAGCCGGGCTCGCGGCCCAGAACGGTCGAGACAGCAGAGCGGAAGGCCTGCACCAGCGGCGTTTCGGCGCTGACCCAGGTGGGCGCGGCGGCGTAACGCTCTTTGTATTCATAGCGAAAATCAGATACGTCCCGCGCCTGCTGCTCCAGAATCTGCCGCAGTTCCTGGCGCGCGTCCTCTAAACGCTCACCCGTAACCAGGCGCCGGTCGAAAGCTACGACGCAGGTGTCCGGCACGCTGTTAACGTTGGTGCCGCCCTGGATCATGGTGAAAGCGAGGCTGGCGGCGTTGGCTTCCGGCGGCACCACGGGATGCTGATTCTGCCTCTGCTGGAGCCGCGGACCAAGCTGGCGCGTAGCCTCGGCGATAAAGCCGGCCATGTGCTCAAGCGCGTTGACCCCTTTAACCGGCGTGCTGCCATGCGCCTGCCGGCCAAAGGTTCTGATCTCTCCCCACAACGCGCCACGGTGTCCAAGGCAGATGTTATCGACATTTAAGGGCTCGGTGATGACGACATAATTGGTACATTCAGGCGCAATATACCCACGCTCAACCAGCAAACCCACTCCCGCGTTGCGCTTGCCAGTACTCTCTTCATCCACCGTCCCGCTCTGCTCAACGCTGCCGAGCAAACGCAGGCCGGCCCGGCGAATCGCTTCCACCGCGTACACCTGCGCGGCCAGGCCACCCTTCATATCCGACGCGCCGCGCCCGTAGATCCGCTGGTCGCGCACTTCGCCGCCAAAGGGGTCGGTGGACCAGCCACTGCCGGGCGGTACTACGTCCATATGGCCGTTGAAGTGCAACACTGGACCCGCCGACTGGCCCTGCAACCGCCCGATCACGTTCATGCGCGGCTGACCTTCCCCGTAGGGCGCCAGTTCAGCTACCTCGCCGCCAGTCAGTTCGACGTATTCGATGGCATAGCCCAGTTTGCGCAGGTGCTCGCCCATTGTGGTGGCACATTTGATGTACGCGGCACCGGGAGGATTGACTGTGGGCACCTGGATTAACTGCCGCAGAAAGTCCACCGCCTCCTCGATAAGTTCCTCCGCCGAGCGCAGAATAGCCTGCCTCGTCTCCTCACCTGGAGCCTCTGGCATATGCTCAGTTCCTTTCCCAAAAACACAACAGCTACCACGTCTTCTCTTTTTGTAACGATCTTCCAGCCCCCTGGCATCATTACTCTCCTACCAGGGGGAGATAAGGTTGATCGCCACCAGCGCGACCACCACAACAGTGGTCAGCACCAGCGAAAAGATGTCAACGCGCTGGAATTGCAGAAGGCGGCGTTTGCTGCGCTGCCAGCCCTTGCTGCCCCCAAAACAACGCGCCTCCAGGGCAACGCTCAGCGTTTTCACGCGCTTGAACGCGCTGGCAAAAAGCGGCACTAGCAAAGAAGCCAGTTTGGCCACTCGCTGTACCAGGTTGCCCTCGCCAAAGCGCATCCCACGCGCGGCCTGGGCTTTCATCAGGCGCTCCAGCTCTCCCACAAAAATGGGCACGAACTTGAACGCGATCACCAGCACCATGACAAAGGCGTTGGTGGGAATACCTATCTTTTGCAGCGGCGCCAGCAGCACCTCCAGGCCATCCGTCAGATCCACCAGCGAGGTCGTGAAGGTGAGCATAGCTACCAGGTAATACAGGAAAATAACCCGCGCCAGACCCAGCAAACTGAGAAAAATTCCCTCCCAGGAGATACTGAGCACCCACCAGTGCCAGAGGAGTGGCGTAGCATTATTAGGCACGTAGAAAAGCACCTCAAAAACCAGGGCAAAGAGCAAAAGGATTGCGAATGGTCGCAAACTACGTAAGACGTACAGCAACGAAATTCGCGACATCTGCTGTAAAAGCAGGCAAAACGCCAGGCAGAGCAGAAAGGCGGGCACGCGGCTGATATACGAGATAGCGGCAACGAGCAGAAGTGCGCCCACCAGCTTGGTGCGCGGGTCGAGATTGGCGATCCGCGAGCCGTTGTTGACGTACTGGCCAAAGGGGATATAACGAGAAAATTCGATCATGGCTCTTCTCTCACTCGCGCTGAAAGAGGAGAGTCGAGCATCTCCCCGGAGCTAGCTTCCGCGTTCTGCGCCTGGTGGAAAGCGCTTACCAGTTCTTCTAAATCGACGACATCGGTGCGCAAAGCTGGCAGACTTGCGCGCAGGCTCAGAGCGATCTGGGCAGCTTCTGGCAGGGCGATATCGAGCGAGTGCAGGGCCTCAGCGCGTCTTAACATGTCGCGCGGCGCACCGCTGAAAGCCAGGCGACCGCGCTCAAGCACGTGAATACTATCAGCCAGTTCAATCACATCCTTGAGGCTGCCGGTGGCGTAGATAATGGTCAGGTTGTCGCGTTGCTTCAAGGTTTGGAGCAACTTGAACAACTCAGCGCGGCCCCGCGGGTCCAGACCGGCCATCGGCTCGTCAAAAATAATCACCTCCGGCTGGAGCGCCAGCACTCCGGCGATGGCTACCCGCCGCTTCTGACCACCGCTCAGCGCGTAGGTGTAGCGCGTGCGATAATCTTCATACGACAGACCAACCGCCTCTAACGATTCCTGCACCAGACGTCGCGATTCCGCCAGCGGCACTTTCTTCTGGCGCGGTCCAAAGGAGACATCTTTCCCAACCGTTTCTTCAAAGATCTGTAATTCAGGCGACTGAAACACGACGCCCACGCGCGCCCGCAGCCGCTCCAGCTTAAACGAGGCCACGCCCGTATCCGCGCCATCAAACAGCAGTGTTCCGCCGTGCGGCCTGAGCAAACCAGCCAGCAGATCCACCAGCGTGGACTTACCTGAGCCGCCCGGTCCGACCAGCGCGATAAAGCGCCTGGCAGGCAGAGCCAGAGTCAGACCTTGCAAGGCTGGCTGCGCGAATGGCGTGTCCCGCTGGTGCGTATACACCAGGTCCTTGAGCACAAACAGCGCCCGCTCGTCACTCGTTGTCTGAGTTTCTATGCCCTGGTTGGCTGGCGCTTCCGCGAATTCGCGTTGTCCCCTGGAAAAGTCTGGCGGCGCGAGTTCAGCGGTCTCCGCGGCAGGATCAAAGGCTTGCCCCAGCAATTGCGAGGGCGCGAGTACAACTTCCGGCGCGCGCGTCCAGCCCTGCGCGAACAGGCGCCGGCCCAGGTGCGTAACCATGGGCACGTCCAGGCCCACCGCCTGTAATTCAGCCACGCGCGCGAAAATCTCCGCAGGCGCGCCATCCATCAAAACCCGGCCCGCGTCCATGACAATCACGCGCTCAAAACTGGTAATTTCGTGCATGAAGTGCGTGATGTGGATAACCGCGATCCCCTGTGAACGCGCGAGCCGGCTCAGAGTACGCAGAAGCTGGCGCGCGGTGTGACCGGAGACCATGGCAGTCGGCTCGTCAAGAAGCAGGTAGCGTGGCCGCATGGCCAGCACACCTGCGATGGCAACGCGCTGCTTCAAGCTGATGGAAAGTTCGCTGAGCGCCATCTGCGCGTAGGGCTCCAGTTCCAGCAGGGCCAGCGCTTCCCGCACGCGTTCTTCGATCTCCTGGCGCGGCAGAGTCAGATTCTCCGGCCCGAAGGCTATCTCGTCAATCACAGTGCTGGCAATCAACTGGTCGTCGGGATTCTGGAAAACCACGCCAACTCGCTGGCGCACCGCCCAGAGATTTTCCTCGCCTGCCGCGGCGTTCAAGCCGTCCACCAGGATTGAGCCGCGCTGAGGATGCAAAATGGCCGCGACCAGCCGGGTCAGCGTGCTTTTGCCCGACCCGTTATGTCCAATAATCGCGACCAGTTCGCCCTCGCGAATGCGCAAATTGACATCGTGCAGCGCGGGGGGAATGCCCTCTTCCCCCTGCGCGCTGTAGTTAAACGTTACGTTGGTCAGTTCAATCATGGTCAATATGGCAATTCTTCACGCTTTTTGGTCTCAGGCGCGCGCACCAGGCGATTCTCCAGCACGAAGAAAGTCTGCGCCAGCACAATGGTAATGATCGCGGCAATAATGGCCTCGAACACTGCCTGAAGAGCTACTGTGGGAATAATCACCTGCGCCGGGAAATAGCCGCGTACGATCAATGCTCCCACGACCAGCACCGTGTTGGTCGCGGCCCCTACGAAACCGGCCACGCCAGCCGCCAGCACGCGGTTAACGCGCTTCAAGCCCGCAAATACAGCCCAGGAGGTCAGGCCGATAAAGAGACGTGGGAGAATCGCGACAGTTGGATCTTTAAAGAAAGGTACAGTAGCACGAAAGAAGCTGACCAGGCCAAAGATCAGGCCCGAGATAATACCGACGATTGGGCCGCCGGTTACACCGCCCAGAATTGTGGGGATGTGCTCGATAGTCGCGTTGCCGACCGCGTTGGGCAGCGGAATAAAACCGATGTTGGGCACAACCCCCAGCACAATGGTAATCGCCGCCAGCACACCTGTGATGACAATGCGCTCGGTCGTCAACCTCCACGGGCCCACCTGCTTCGCGGGAGTTGGAGCTGGCGCGGGCTCACCCGAAGCTGTCTCAGAGGTGTTACCAATAGATTCGCTTGCTTCGCTCAAAATACATTCTCCTTTGCGTACACGGATGGAAATATACAATTATATCACGGGATCAGCAAACAGCAGATCACTTGCGTTCGGGTGTGCCCCTGAGAAAAAGCATGGCTGTGTTGAATAGGCCCGGCGTGCCTATTCAACACAGCCATGCTTTTTCTCAGAGGCACACC
>DASVMX010000269.1:0-3375 GCA_036384215.1 Ktedonobacteraceae bacterium
GGAGGACATTTGCAGGCTGGTGACGGTTGGATGCTGGCTGCGGTAGTTACAGGCGCGGTGGGGTATACCGAGGGTGGGCGGCTGGCGCGCGAACTGGGTGGATGGCGTGTGATCTGCTGGGCTTTGTTGCTGGCCGCGCCATTTTTGCTCCTGCCAGTTGCCTGGAGCCTGGTTCAGCACGGCATTCAGAGCAGCCTGCTGGCCTGGTCTGGTTTTGCCTACGTGGCGCTGGTGAGCATGTTTCTGGGCTTTTTCGCCTGGTATGCCGGGCTGGCGCGCGGCGGGATCGCGCGCATCAGCCAGTTGCAACTGCTCCAGCCCCTTTTAACTATTTTCTGGGCCGCGCTGCTGTTGGGTGAGCGCCTGACCCTGTTCACAGGAGCCTCCGCGCTCCTGGTCATGATCTGCGTCGCGCTCGGACAGCGCAGCCGGCTGCACCGTACCTGAACGGAGCAGCCATAGACCCTGGAAGCGCGAGACCCATGGCTGCGCGTTGAGCAGCTATTCGTACCAGGCGGGCGCTTTCGTCAGGGTTTGCCATTGCAGGCCGTCATGGCCAAAAATGGTCAGTTTGACCTGGTCGCGTTGGACCAGGTCCAGGAGCTTGCCCGTGCTGGCCAGCAATTGCTCCTCGTTCTCATCCATGGGCCAGGCCTTGCGCTCGCGGGTGAAAAGGCGTTCCATGACCACCGCGTCGATAGCCAGCAGGACCGGGCCAGTCCGGGGCAGACGCAGCAGCACTGATTGGTGGCCGGTGACATGTCCGCTGCTCTCAATAAGCGTCAGGCCAGGCAGTAATTCCAGATCGCCATCGATCAGCCGATAGCGAAGCGCTGGATGATCCCAATGAGCGCGAGCGGGCGCCAGGCGTGGATGCCCACCGCGTGCCAGTTCATAATGGGAACGTTGAACAATAAACTCGGCCTGAGGAAAGGCATCGTGATAGCCCGCGTGATCTACATCAAAGTGCGTGCAGATCACAGTATCGATCTTAGCGGGGCGCAGACCAAGCTCAGCCAGGTGCTCAAGCACATTTTTCTGCTGCTCGTAACCAGCCGGTAGTCCGCTATCAACCAGGACGTGCTTTCCAGCGCTTGTCTGGATGAGATAGCAGCCTGAGACCATTTCCAGCTTCTGACCACCAGGCAAGGGAATAGTTGTCGTCGAGAGTTGGAGAAGATAGAGGCGTTGCACAGTGGTATCAATCTTTGTCATAGAATGTCCTTTCGCGCGTTTGAGAGAACGGTGAGAGCAAAAATAGCCTGTATAGAGAGTATAGCAGGCTTTTGATGGGGAATCTGTGAATGATTTTATAGACAAAAAGCGCGTTTTGTGCTAATCTGCTGACAGAGACAAAAAGCTCCTCGTCAATCATGCAAAATCTCTTCCAGAAGCTGGGAGGCAAGGGCGCTGTTGGACGTATCTCCACAGGCCTGGAAAAAAGCCAGGCTTTCCCGCGCGTATCTCTCGGCCTGTAGAAAATCCTGCTGTGCCAGCGCAATTTCACCCAGTTTGCGCTGCATCAGAGCTACCGTGGGCGCGTCAGATAATTCGCGGGCAAGTTGCATACGTTGGGCGTAGAGCGCTGCGGCGTCCTGGATATTTCCCCGCGCGAAGGCTACTTCGGCCAGGCTGTTCAGAGCGAGGGCGCGCAGGGGTTTGGAGTTCTGCGACGCCGCGAGTTTCATGCTCTCCTGTGCCAGTTGAGCGGCCTGGTCGAGATGAGCGAGTGCTATTTCGACTGAGACGGATGTGTTGAGCAAGCGCGAGAGGCTTTCGGCGTCTCCAATTTTTCTGGCCAGCGCGACGGCTTCCTGCATGCAGAGCGCGGCTTCGTTGGGGTTTTCTTGCGCGAGAGTAAAGCTGGCGTATGCTTCCAGAGTGTTAGCCAGCGACCAGGGATCGCCAGAGGAGCGAGCGGCTTCCAGAGCCTGGGTGTACAGGCGTGGAATGTTCTCACGTTCTTGCAGGCGGGACAGTACGCGTGCCAGCCCGACGAGCGCCCCTGCCAGGTTGGAGAGGTCCCCCATCTCTGTGGAAAGAGCGACACTCTCAGCAAACAGCTCGCGTGCTCTGGGCAAGTTGCGGAGGCGATAGGCCAGGTGAGCTGTCCGACGCAGCACTTTGCCGCGCAGGGCCGTAGCTGGCCCGCTGCTGGCGAGTGTGAGCACGGCTGTCAACCAGTGTTCTTCTTCGCTCCAATAGCCAAGCAGGCCACAGAATTTGCCGAAAACCTCGCTGAAGGCCAGCGCCTGATCTGTACGCTGATTTTTGATCAGCCAGGCTAGCGCGGCGCTCAGGTTTTGCTTTTCGCGGTCGAGCAGCGCAAGCTGGCTGGCCTGCTGTGGACCCTTCAAATGTTTCTCGATTTCCTGGAGGTAGGTCAGGTAATATTCGGCGTGAGTCTGTTGCGCGACCTGGAGTTCGTTGTGGGCGCGCAACTGCTGTAGACCATACTCGCGGATCGTTTCTAGCATGAGAAAAAGCGCTTGTTTGTGGGTTGAGTCGGTGGGACGAATCATGTTTTTATCGACCAGGCCGATCAGGATTGAGAGCGACCTGGAACCTTGAAAAGGCGCGCGACTCCAGATGTATTTCGCGGCGTCGAATGAGCCTCCACCAGGGAAGACGGCAAGCTGGCGAAAGAACCACTGTTCGCGTGAGTTGAGCAGGCCATAGCTCCAGGTGATGGTGTCGGCCAGGGTAGGGTGTTCCAGCGCAGACGTTGCATCAGAGCTTCGCGGGTTGTGCAGATCCAGGCGATTGTCAGCGACCTCATCCAGCAGAGCGGGCAGAGAAAAGATTTTCACGTGGGCTGCCGCGAGTTCGATGGCCAGCGGCAGGCCGTCCAGGAGTTGGCAAATCTCAGCGATCTGCGGGAGGTCTTCTGGCGTGGGTTGAAAGGTATCCTGTCTGGCTTGAGCGCGCTGGATGAAGAGCTGGATCGAGGGTGAGCTGCGCAGCGCCTCGCTCGCGGTCCGGGGATCTGGCACGGGAAGCGGATCGAGGCGAAACTGCCTCTCGCCGGGGAGATTGAGCGCGGAGCGGCTGGTCACCAGCACCTTCAAAGCCGGGCAGCCGGTCAGTAATTGCTCGATCACATTGCTGGCGCTCAGGAGATGTTCAAAGTTATCCAGGATCAGCAGGAAGCTATGTTGCTGTTTTAAGAACTGTATGGTGTCCTCCAGGAACCGGGCGCCGGTGCTCTGCGTGCGCAGATGGAGTTCAGCCGCGATGGTGGGGAGCACCAGCGTGGTTTCGCGCACCGCGGTAAGCGTGACCAGGCAGACGGAGCTGCCGGTTTGCTTTCTATATGGGCTGGCTACTTCTCTGGCCAGGCGCGTTTTGCCGACGCCTCCGGGTCCGTGAATGGTC
>DASVMX010000270.1:0-17698 GCA_036384215.1 Ktedonobacteraceae bacterium
TTTCATACACAGGTGTTTCGTCCGTTTCCACCAGGAATAGGACTGGTACAAATGCTTGCGACAAAAGGAACCTGCCTGATACAATGAAGCAACATCCATCGTGGTTGGTGCCGCGCGAAGGAGATGCGTTGCCGGGAGGGGAAGACGTTGGGAGGCGGTCTACCAGGATTGGGGGCAGTGTACTGAAGAGATTAGTCAGTGAGGGCAAAAGCCTGGTGTTGATCCTCCGGGCGTATCTGGGCATTGCCTGGAGATTCTGGCGCTGGCGTCTGGACCTCTGGCGACATCCAGAGCAGCTTAATTTCAGTATCCTCAGGCGGATCGACATGCAGTCTGGACCAGACAGTTCGCGCCCTGGCGGAGAGTACCAGAAAAAGCCGCAAAGATCAAGTGGTTTTGCATTAGGGAGAGCAGACACGCGTATGAAACAAACCCTGCTTTTTATTCGGCATGGGCAGACAACCTGGAATGTTGAGCATCTGTTGCCGGGGCAGCTTCCCGGTGTTCCTTTGACTGAAGTTGGCCGCGAACAGGCTGAGCGCCTGGCCGAGGCTTTGAAAATACTTCCCATTACTGCTATTATCAGCAGCCCGCTGGAGCGCGCCTGTGATACTGCCAGCTACCTGGCCAGGGTGCGCGAGCTGCCGGTATTGACCGAAGACGATCTTAAAGATACCGATGTGGGTCCGTGGGCCGGGAAGAACTATAACGAGCTGCGCAAGGAAGATTCCGCCTGGAAAGACTATGTGCGCGACCCTACGCGCGCGCCCGAGGGGGTTGAGTCCTTTCCGCAGGTGCAGCAGCGCGTGGTGGCCGCCGTTGAAAGCTGGCTCAAGCGGGAAGAGACGGGTAATTACCCGGCTTTTGTAGCGCACGCTGATGTGATTAAGCTGCTCCTGGCGCATTATATGGGTCTTGAGACGGCGCGGGCTGGCTGGTTGAATATCGAGAATGCTTCGGTGAGCATCGTCGAATTGGAGGAAGAGCAACGCCCGCGCGTGGTCTCGGTCGGCTGGTGTCCGCGGCCAGGCTGGCTGACGCCGCCGGTTGCCGCGCCTGCTGAGAGCAAAGAGCCTCCGGCGCAGCAATTTGGCGATGGAGCGTCGAAGTAATCACTGCTGGCTGTTTCCTTCACATGAAGGTAGAGTGGGCAGAGAGTAATCAGCCTCAGTCAGGCCAGCGGCGTCCTGAGGCGGGCAGATGAGCAAGCGAAACGACCGGGTGTTTTTGCACTGAGGAGTCCATCCTCGTTTCTGTAGAAGGGAAGCACACAATGTTTGATCCACGTGATCCATATGAACGTCTCTGGTGGCATTATGATTCGCGGCGCCCGCTCTCGGTGGCTCAAATTGTCGCGCTGGGCAGCGTCGATGTGTATACCGCGTCCCTGGTCTGGCTGTTGCTGGAGAACGGTTCTTCATTGACCGTGGCTGGCCCGACCGATCCGCAGCCGGGGATTGGCAAGACCACGACCCTCAATGCCCTTCTGCAATTTCTCCCGGAAAGCACCGCCCTGGCGTATATGTCCGGGATGTACGAGGATTTTGCTTTTATGCGACTGCCCGATATTGAGCCCGCGAAAACCTATGCCCTCTGTAATGAGGTGAGCGATCATCTGCCCATTTACATGTGGAGCCGCACCGCGCAACGTTTTCTAAAGCTGCCCGCGCAGGGCTATCACGTCGCGACCAGCGTTCACGCGGACACGATTGCCGAGGTAGTCCAGATGTACCAGCGCTCGCTGCGCGTGCCGGTGGAGGATGTCCGCCGCCTGGGCCTGGTGATTAACATTGGTCTGACCGGGCGAGTGTATCCCCTGCGTCGCCGCTGGTTCACCACCCATTTCATCAAGCCCGTGGTCGATCCCACCTGCCCGGATAAAGTCATACCTGTACCGCTTTCGATCTGGAACGAAGTCGAGGACACCTTTGAGCACGCCGCCCCGGCCGTCATGGATGATCTTGCCCGCTGGATCGGCATGACTCCCGCCCGTTTCGCGCAGGCTTTGCAAATGCGCATTAATTGCCTGACGGAGTTCTCTCAGGGGCAGGGCTTAAATATACAGGATATGGCGGACGCAATCGAACTGGCTCGCCTTGACGATAGCTCTACGACCAATTCGTAGGGTCAAGAATTTTTTCCCTGCGCCGATTGTTGTAAAAAAATGAACCATCAACATGAATCGATTGTTACGAAAAGTGAAGATCTGAAAGGAGGCAGACAGCTATGCTGCACAATCTGATGGTAGCAAGCGAAGGCCGCTGGCCCCGTATCTGCAATCAATAAAGACTAAAAACGATTCCAGGAAAGGATCAATGTATCTGTATGAGCTATGCCATTGCTATGCTCAGCGTCCATACGTCTCCGCTGGCGTTGCCGGGGAGCGCGAAGGATGCCGGGGGCATGAATGTCTATATCTGTGAACTGGCCCGCGAACTGGGCCGCTCGGGGATTAGCGTCGATATCTTTACCCGTCGTACTCAACCAGATCAGCCCGAAATAGTTGTACTCGGCCCGCGTGTACGCGTTATTCACATCGAAGCCGGGCCTGTCGCGCCCGTCCACAAGCATGAATTGTATCAGTGCCTCTCCGCTTTTACCCGGCATATCGAAGAATTTGCTCGCCGGGAGCATCGAACCTACGACTTGCTGCACAGCCATTACTGGCTTTCCGGCGTGGCCGCTCAGCGCCTGGCGCGCCGCTGGCAGGCGCCTCATGTGACCATGTTCCACACCCTGGCCCATCTCAAACAACTGGCCAACCCGGCTGAGAACGAGCCGACCCTGCGCCTGGAGATGGAGCGCCAGTTGATTCAACATGCCGACCGCATTATTGCCGCGACGCACGATGAGCGCGCGCAGATTATCCGCCATTGTGGCGCGACTTCTAGCCAGGTTGAAGTGATCCCCTGCGGGGTTGATCTGCGCCGCTTTGTCGCCCACAATCGCCAGCAGGCGCGCCAGCAACTGGGTTTGCAGAGCGAGCAGCCAGTCCTGCTCTTTGTGGGCCGCCTCGATCCTTTTAAGGGACCGGATTTACTCCTAAGGGCCGCGTCCCTCATGCGCACGCGGGCGCAGATTGTAATCGTTGGTGGCAATGTCGCTGGCGACCCTGAGAAGACGAAACTGCGTCAACTGGCCTGCGAACTGGGCATCCAGGAACGCGTGCTTTTCCTGAGCGCGCGTCCTCAGGAAGAGTTGCCACTGATCTACAGTGCGGCTGACGTGACCGTTGTGCCGTCCTATCACGAAAGCTTCGGTATGGCCGCGGTGGAATCGCTGGCTTGCGGCACGCCTGTGGTGGCTACGCGAGCGGGTGGCCTGATGACCGTCATCCGTCACGGCGAAACAGGCTACCTGGTTCCGCGCAATCCCGGCTTCTTCGCCGAGCGCCTCGATAGCCTGCTCGGCGCGCCCGCTACCCTGCAAGCCATGAGCGCAGCCGCGCGCCCCTCCATCCTGCGCTATAGCTGGCAGAGTGTCGCCAGCTCAATGAGCGAGGTCTACGAAGATGTGCTGAACGAAGTCGCAGAAGAAGAGTCGGAAGCCGTCCTGGTCTGACGCTAAAGAGAGTCAATCTTGTCTATTCTCTCTTTCATGTAAGAAAGCTTTTGCTTTTCTTGCTTCCGTCTATAGAACTGAATGTCTGGAATAACTGGACCATGTAGTTTGCCCGGTGCTATTATGAAAGGAGAGCGCGGTTTGAACCAGGAGCGCATTTGATCATAGGTGTGGCGAGTAACAGTTTCAGGTGCTGTCATACACAGGAATTGGATGAGGATTATGAGAGAAGATGTGAGACGCCGGACGGGCCTGGCTGATTTTTTGCGGACCCGCCGTGCCCGGCTGCGTCCAGAAGAGTTTGGCTTCCCGGCGTTTGTGGGGAGGCGCGCGCCTGGACTCAGGCGAGAAGAGCTTGCTCAGCTTGTGGGTGTGGGGGTTTCCTGGTATACCTGGTTTGAGCAGGGGCGAGATATCCATGTCTCGACTCAGGTGCTGGAACGCCTCGCGGATGTCTTGCAACTGGATGAAGCGGAGCGCGGCCACCTCTTTACCCTGGCGCGCGGCCCGCTGCCGCTGCCAGAGCAACAGGAGTCAGTTTCTGGGAATGCAGCCTATCAGGCCATTCTCGATGCGCTGGGGATCTGCCCGGCTTACCTGGTTGATCATCGCTTGAATGTCATGGCGTGGAACGATAGTGCCTGCCGGGTGATAGGTGATTTTCCCAATCGCTCGGAGCGCGAGCGCAACCTGGCCTGGGCCACGTTTGTTCTCCCCTCTTCGCGCCAGCGTTTCGTCAACTGGGAGCGCGCGGCCCGGCACTGTATCGCCATGCTGCGCGCGAAGAGCGACCAGTACGCTGGCGATAGCGAGTTCGCGGCACTGGTCGCCGACTTGCAGCAGACCAGCCCGGAATTTCGGGCCTGGTGGCCCCGACATGACATTCTTCTGACCTGCGACAGTTCTGGCACCATCATGCACCCGCTGGTGGGCCAGCTCGCCCTGCGCCAGACCATTCTTGCCATGCCAGAACGACCAGGTTGGCAGATGGTTGTTCACACGCCTTTACCTCAAGCAGACACAGCGGCCCGGCTGAAGGCGTTAATGAAAGAGGAAGCAGCTTTCCTGGCCTAACTTGCCAGTTTGATGGTAATCAGCACATTTTCCCTGCTCGCTTTCTGCAATTCGAAGCTATCTGGCTGACCATTTCGATTGAGATGAATGTGTTCCTTTAAAAAATATGCTAACAGCATAGAGAATCTCTTGCCAGCGATATTCAGGGCATGTATGCTCTGAAAAGAAATGTTGAATACAGAATTTGAGGGGTGCCATGAAGATCCTTATTCTTGGTGGAACGATTTTTCTGGGCCGTCACCTGGTGGAGGCGGCGCTGGCGAGAGGACACGAAATTACACTTTTCAATCGCGGAGAGCATGCCCCTGACCTGTATCCCCAGGTTGAGCAGTTGCGCGGAGACCGCAGGCGAGATCTGGCTGTTTTGCAGGGAAGGAAGTGGGATGCCGTGATTGATACCAGTGGCTATGTTCCTTCCTCCGTTTCCTCTTCTGCCCAACGTCTGGCAGGAGCGGTTGGGCAGTATGTGTTTATCTCAAGTATTTCTGTGTATGCTGATGTCAGCATGGCCGGTATGGACGAGAGCGCGCCAGTCAGCCCGATTACGCCTGAGCAGTTGCGCTCGGTGGAGGAGATTTCCCTGCCAGCAAAAGGTGTGACCGCGCAGGCTTATGGTGAGTTGTATGGGGGATTGAAGGCGCTATGCGAACAGGCAGTGGAAGAGCAGTTGCCTGGTCGCGCTCTAAACATTCGTCCTGGTCTGATTGTCGGTCCGTATGATTATAGTGATCGTTTTACCTACTGGCCAGTGCGGTTCGCGCGCGGCGGCGAGGTGCTTGTGCCCGACCGGCCAGAACGCCTCGTGCAATTGATCGACGTGCGTGACCTGGCTGCCTGGACCATCCACATGGTGGAAACGGGCCAGATGGGCACCTACAACGCCACCGGCCCCGCGCAGGCGTTGACTATGGGCGAAGTGCTCAGCGCCTGTCAGAGCGTAAGTGAGAGCGACTCAACTTTCACCTGGATAAACGAAGCCTTTTTGCTCGCGGAAAAAGTCCAGCCCTGGTCGCAGCTTCCTCTCTGGTTGCCCGACGAGCCCGAAAATGCTGGTTTCCACGCCATCAGTATCGCGAAAGCCCTCGCCGCTGGGCTGGCCTTCCGCCCGCTGACCGAGACCGCGGCTGCCACCCTGGCCTGGAACCGCTTGCGCCCGGCTGATCATGAGTGGCGGGCAGGCCTGGCCGCGGCAGATGAAGCGCGCCTGCTTAAAGCCTGGCACGAGCGCGCGTAACTACAGCAGTAGCCTGTAACAGGCAGGCGAAGATATGGATGAGAGGGCGAGCACAGCAGCTCGAATACTGACTCGTCCTCCCATGTGTTTTTAGAGCTGGCTCGGCAGATAGCGCTGGTACTCGTTGCGCGGACCCTGGTAGTCGGGCGCGCTGTGTTCAACAAAGATGATCGTCTTGACATTGCCGCGCACCGTAAAATCTCCCACCACGCGCATCCAGCGCGGTTTGAGCAGAGCGACCAGTTCATCCAGAATGAGATTTGTGGACGCTTCGTGGCTGATCTGACGATTGCGAAAGCCATTGATGTAGAGCTTCAAACTTTTCATCTCCACCACGTACTGGTCCGGCACGTAATCAATTACAATTGTCGCGAAGTCGGGAAAGCCCGAGCGTGGGCAGAGGCAGGTGAATTCGGGAATTTCGAAATGGGTGATATAGTCTCGTTCCGCGTTGAGATTAGGCCATGCCTCAAGTTGATTGGCTTCGATCTCCTCTATCCCATAGCGCCCCGGTGTACGTGGGCGCTGTGCTTGTTCCTGGTTTTCCATATTTTTATCCTTCTTCTCGCAGATTGATTGCCTGTACAGGTAATCAATGGCGCAAATTGTTTGGCGCATGACGCTGGGGAATCGTAGCACAAGCAAGCGCGCTCTTCAAGTTGAAGTCAGGAAAAGCCTTCGTGACGATGGCCACCGCTACGTGCGTGCTGCTGCGCGCTGGTATTTACGAGAGCGGCAGGATGCGTAAAAGAATTTATGCCAGAGGTGGTAGCAGCAATTTGACCTGCTGGCCCTCGGTATAGCGCACGCGTTTTTCTGGTTCAAAGACTGTTACGCCGCCTTTGCCGTAGACCGTCCAGTTGCCCGCGTGGCCGACCAGCCCTGTTGAGCCATCCACGCCTACCACAGTGACCGCCTGGTTCTTATGGTTGAGTGAGGCAAGCATCACCCTGGGAATTTCGTCAAAGTGGGGAATTACCATCAGCCCTGGCGCCAGGCTCAGCGCGGGTATGGTCTGCCAGAACTTCGGGAAGTCAAAAAGCGCCGCGCCCATCACCATAGCGCCCGCCGAACAGCCCGCGACCACTCCGCCGCTGTGATAAAGCGCCGTAATCGCCTCCCATGCTGGCGTACCCCGCAAGGCTTCCAGCAGGTAGCGCGGCTTCCCGCCTGAAAAATATACAAAATTTGCCTGAGCAATTCGCTCAACCAGCTCAGGATTCTGTGCATCCTCCCGCGTCAGCAGCATTACTGCCTCCACCTGTGTCCCCAGCGTGCCGAAGTGTTCTATCCCCATCTTCGCCCATCTCTCCGGCACCCCCGCGCCATCAGGAGCAGCAGCCGTCGGCAGCACCACTGCGCGCGGCGTCTCCTGAACATGCGCCAGCAACTTCTGGTCCAGCGGCAAAATGGGCGGTAAAAATTCGCCTGAACCGACAAGCGCGATGGTGCCGGTGGTTGGTGATGTGGTCATATATTTGAGCCTTCCCTGGTTACCCATAGAGGAGATAGATACATGAATTGTAAGTCTCTTTCATTGTATCAGTTTATTGTTTCACTTGCCAGGAAACCAGACTACTTTCCATTGGCGATTTCATCTACATAGTGTATACTGTACACAATAATTTTACCGGATAGGAGCCGTTCTATGACCAGCACTGATGCTCGGCCTTACCTGGCCGTTGATCTGGGGGGGAGCAATACGCGGTTGGGGCTTTTTTCGTCGTTGGAGACACCGAACTTTACGCTGCTGGGCGGGTTTCCGACGCAGGCTTTGTATGCGGATCAGCTTGAACAGATCGCGACGCTGTTGCGGGAACGGCAGGTTGGGGAACTGGCGGGCGCGGGCGTGTCGGTGGGGGCGCGGGTAGCGCTGGATGGGCGTAGCATTGTCCTTGGGCCGAATTTTCCGGGCTACCTGAACCAGCCTTTCGCGGCTGATCTGGAGGCGCGGCTAGGCTGCCCGGTGCGATTGGGACACGATACCGTATGCGGTTTGTTGGGTGAGCGGCGCTTTGGGGCGCTGCGCGAGATTGAGCGCGCGGCCTATCTGACGCTTTCGACGGGCACAGGCGCGGCGATTCAGTTGGGCAAAGGCGAGACGGCGCTGATCTCTTCAATTGAGTTCGGGCACCAGGTGCTGGATGACAACGAGCGGCGTTGCCTGTGCGGCCAGATGGGCTGCCTGGAGACCTTTACCGGCGGGCGCCAGTTGGAACTGCGCTATGGCCTGCCTATCTCCGAATTTGCCGATGCCTCTTTCTGGGAGGTTTTTTCCTCTAAACTTGCCGCTGGCTTGCTCAATCTGGCTTTATTGGCACGCGTGGATTGTGTGGCGGTGAGCGGAGCAATTGCGATAGAAAACGCTTTTCTGCTGCCTCAGATGCAGGAAAAAGTTGATGCTTTGCTCAAGTGGGGGCGCCTGGTGCTGGTGCGCGCTGAACTGGGAGAGCACGCTCCCCTGGTAGGCGCGGCGTCTTTGCTGGCAGTGTCTGAGGGATCTCTTCTTCATTAATTTCAGTATCCTCAAGCGGATTGACATGTAGCCTCGACCGGACAGCCCGCGCCTTGTAAGGAGGCTATATGGAAAAGCTGAAAAGGTCAGGTGTTTTGCATTAGGGACTTCTTTCCTCTTTTTCTCTATCACAAGTCCTTTTATCCTACAGTTTTCGGGCGAGCGCTCGATTAAGAGAGAGATAAGGGAGGCGTGCCGTTTCCCTTTGGAAACAGGAGGAGAGTTATGCGCCAATTTGAGAACTATACTCCACAGGCACAGCAGGCTATGACCTATGCGCGTGAGATTGCCGTGCAATTTCAGCATCGCATGATTGGCCCCGAACATCTCCTGCTTGGGATTATCAGGACGCGCGACGTGGTGATAGAATCACTGTTCGCGCGCTTACAGGTAGATACCATGCGGCTTTGCCAGGCGATTGGCTTTGTAATCGGGCGGGGGACGAACAGGACCATGACAGGTGATCCAGTGTTCAATGCTCTGACGCAGGCTGCCCTCGCGCGTGCTGAAAGTGAGGCTGCCAGTTCCGGGGAAGCGTGGATTGGGGTGGAGCACCTGTTGCTGGGTCTGCTGGATGACGATGAAAGTGTCGCGGTCAGCGTGCTGGAGAGTTTTGACGTGACGCTCTTTTCGGTGCGTCAGCACCTCCAGGCGCTCTTCCGCTATGGTCGCGACCAGGCTCAATTCCTGGCCCAATATCAGGTGCACTACGCGGAAACGCCGCTTTTAAACCAGGTGAGCCGCGATCTGACCACCGAGGCGCTCATGGGCGAACTTGATCCTTTAATTGGACGCGCTACTGAACTGGAGCGCACTATGCAGATCCTTTCGCGGCGTACCAAGAATAACCTGGTGTTGATCGGTCCAGCAGGCGTTGGTAAAACGGCCCTGGCGGAAGGGCTGGCGCAGCGTATTGTCGAGGGGAAGGTGCCGGAGAATTTGCAGCAGAAGCGCGTGGTTCTGCTGGATGTGAGTTTGCTGACAGTTGGCGCGCGTTTTCGCGGGGACTTTGAGGAGCGGTTGAAGACGTTGATGCAAGAGGTGGTGCAGGCGGAGAATCTGATAGTAGTGGTGGATGAGCTGCAAACGTTGCTGGGAACTGGTGTGGCTGATGGCTCGGTGGATATGGCGAACATGTTCAAGCCGATGCTCGCACGCGGAGAGTTTCGCTGTATTGGCGCGGCTACCTTCGACGATTACCGCAAAACAATTGAGAACGATCCAGCTCTGGAGCGGCGTTTCCAGCCAGTGACGGTGGCTGAGACGACGCCGGAAGAGACGCTGGAAATTTTGCGCGGCCTCTGCCCGCGTTATGCCAGTTTTCACCAGGTAACCGTTACTGACGAGGCTCTCCAGGCCGCGGTCCGGCTCTCGAATCGCTACTTACATCAGCGCTATCAGCCAGATAAAGCTATTGATCTGCTGGACGAGGCTGCCGCTCGCGCCTGTGTTCACCTGGCGGTGGTGCCTCAGAATGTGCATCGTTTGCGCGAATTGTTGTTACACCTGCGCCAGTGGAAAGACCAGGCCATTCGACGCCATGACTATCCTATGGCTCTGCACAGGCGCAACCAGGAGTTTCGGCTGCGCCAGGTGCTCCAGGAAAAAGAGCAGCAGTGGTATACCTCGCGCGTGCAGGAGCGTCCAGTGGTGACCGCGCAGCAGATTGCCGAAATCGTGGCGCTCTGGACTGGCATTCCGCTTGGGCAGATCACCACTTCGCAGGTGGAGCATCTACTCCATCTGGAAGACGCACTGCATCAAAGGGTGATCGGACAGCACGAGGCCATCGAAGTCGTTGCCCGCGCGGTCCGCCGCGCATATGCTGATATACGCGATCCTCGTCGTCCAATTGGTTCGTTTCTCTTTGTTGGCCCCACGGGGGTAGGCAAGACTGAACTCGCCCGCGCGCTGGCTTCCACTCTGTTTGTCGACACGAGCGCGCTGTTGACCCTCGACATGTCCGAATTTATGGAACGGCACCAGGTTTCACGCTTGCTCGGCTCTCCTCCCGGATATGTCGGTTATGATGATGGTGGCCAGCTCACGGAATTTGTGCGCCGGCGTCCCTATAGTATTCTGCTTTTTGATGAGATTGAAAAAGCTCACTGTGATGTTTTTGATTTATTATTGCAAATTCTTGAAGATGGCCGTCTGACCGACGCGCGCGGGCAGAGCGTTGACTTTAAGAATACACTGGTAATTTTGACCTCTAATCTGGGGACAAGTCATCTCCAGCCATCCCCCATGGCTTTTAACGGTTCCAGGCAGATGAGTCAATCGATGATCTCTCTCATGCGTGAACACGCTCTCGGCGCGGTCAGAGAATTTTTCCGTCCCGAGCTGCTCTATCGTATTGATGAACTGGTATTCTTTCATCCCCTTGAGATGAGTCATCTCCAGCAAATTGCCGATCTGTTTATTCAGGATACTCGCCGGCGCCTGGCTCAACAGTCGGTTGAGCTGGAGGTCACGCCAGCCGCGCGTGAGCTTCTGGTGACACGCGGCTACGAGCCGATCTATGGCGCACGTCCTCTGCGCCGCGTGGTGCAGAGTTTGCTCGAAGACCTGCTGGCCGAAGCTATTCTGCACAGCGAGCTTGCCCCCGGCAATCTGGCGGTGGTAGACGCCGAAGACGAGCATTTGATTGTGCACACGCGGCTCGCGGTATGCAGCGGCGAGCGTGTGAAAAGGCACTAAAAATCTACCAGAGAGTGAGACCCCGTGCTACCAGCATGGGGTCTCACTCTCTGGTAGATTTTATATGTATAATTTATATTTATTGTACGTTTAATAGATAGGATGCTATTTTAGTTTCTGCATCCTACCACGTCTAGAATGTAGAGGGTACCTGGTAAGTACCCGGCGGTGGTGTACAGGTTCTGGCATCAGACCTGTGGTAGCTTCATCGCTGAGGTCTGATAGCTGCGAACTAATGAAGTGGGAGCATGGTTCGCGTCAAGTGAGAGGCCTTGCACTGGAGGAGACATATGAGAACATACTGGGGTATGCATCTGACAGCGGGTCAACCATTGGAGCATTATCAATTAGTTCAGCGTCTGGATAAGCGTTATGGGATCGAGATCTGGCACGCCCAGCACATTACCTTGCAGGTGCCAGTGGTTCTAAAAGTAGTGCTTTCTGAAAATCGTGATGCAAAAGAATATCAGCGTGATGAGCGTCTCCTGCAGAACGAAGCGCGTGTGCTTTCCGGCCTGCACCATCAATATATTATCGCCTATCGTGACTATCTCGAAGGGAGAAACTTTAGCGCGCTCGTTCTGGAATACGCGCGTTATGGCTCTATTGCCCATCGCCACGGCTTCGGGCGCAAGCTGCCGCTTTTTCTGGTGCACCTGTATGTGGCCCAGGTCAGCCGCGCGCTTTACGCGTTGCATCGGCAGGGTTTGATCCATCGTGATGTGAAGCCAGGCAATATTCTGCTTGTGAACAGGCATCACGCGGTGCTGGCCGATTTTGAACTGGCAATCGACAATCCTGCGCATGGTTACGTGCGCAAGCATTACACTGGTGGTACGCTGCCTTATATGGCGCCTGAGCAATATCGTGGCGCGCCCTGCGAGGCCAGCGATCAGTATAGTCTGGCAGTTTGCGCATATGAATGGTTGACCGGGTACCCGCCTTTTTCTGGCGAGAGCAAGGAGGCGCGATCCCTGCGGGCGGCGCATATTCCGCGCTCGGTACGTATCGAACGGCCAGAATTGCCCGTCGTCATTGATGAGATTATGTGGACCGCACTGCATGTCGACCCGGCGCAGCGCTATCCCTGCGTTCTGGATTTCGCGCGCGCATTCATCGAAGCCACGCGCAACGCGCGCCCACCGTTGATCAAACGCTGGCCCTATTATCGCAACCTGCCCTGGCGAGGGATTGACCCGAATGAAGAACCGCCGTCAACACAGCCGCGTACTCGCCTGCGCGAAACAGGCGAGCAGCCTGTCGTCTGCGTGCCTTTGCCAGTGTCGGGGTAAAGCATATGTCATTGTTCTAAAAGGACAAATTTGCAGCAGGTGACCTCAAATTTGTCCTTTTAGAACATACTTAACTCATGTTTATTGTGGATAGTGGCAGCGAGATCAGTTTTTACAAGCCTCACTCTTGACAGGAAAATAACTATTTGTTATATTTAATAGGTAAGCAAAAAATGCTGTTGTTGCATAGGGATGTCAGCATGATGTCTCTTTTTTGCCTGTGATGGTTTTCAATAAGATAAAAGGAAAAAATGATGTACTGCCAATGCCATCGCTCTATAAATTACCGGTTCATTAGCGTGATGTTCTGGGCTTTTCCGTATCTGCTCTGGCAAGCCTTCGGCCATATCAGCGGCTTTATTATTGGGGTGTTGCTGGCTGTTATTCTCACTGCGATGTTTAATAATCTTTTCCGTCGCGGCAATGGAAATAGCGCTTCATCCAGCCAACAGTCTTTACAGGCCTTCGAGTCGCGATTACATTCTCAGGAAGAAGCATATCGGCCATATCAGAGCGGCTACCAGGCTGAGATGGCACCATATCGCGAAGAACAAACGCCTTTTTCAGCCGAACAACTCCAGCCTCAGTATGAGGAGATGCAAGTGTCCTACCCACAGGAAATGCCTCCGATTGAGCAACGAAAGGAATAAACCACCAACCTGAAAAACCTCGCCTGAAAGGCTTGCGACAGCGGCCAGAGACGTTTATACTGGACCTGAGTTTAGACGGCTTTGAGAGAAAGGTTTCTCTCTGGTCAGGACCGAGGAAAATTGTGTTGAAGTCAACATTTATTGCTCGCTGGTGGCGTCCACTGGCCTTGTGTATTACGGCTATCCTGGGATTAGCTGTGCGCCTGTATGGTTTGGATTGGGACCAGATGCTGCTGCGTTCGCAGTGGATGACGCGCCTCTATGGAGCGGGGGCGGGTCAGGGAACGAATTTTCATCCCGACGAGCGCCAGATTATGTATCAGGTTATCAAACTGAGCTGGCCCAGCAGTTGGGCACAGTTTGTAGACGCGGCTCAATCTCCGCTCAACCCGCATTTTTTTGCTTATGGCACTTTTCCGCTCTACCTCCTGGCATTTGTAGGGAATATGCTCGCGCATATTTCTCCTACTCTGGCTGATTTCGCTCATCTGACTCTGACCGGGCGCGTGTTGAATGTGCTTTTTGATACTGGCACGATTGTGTTGACTGCCTGGCTGGCGCTGCTTTTGACGCCCGATGCTACGCCAGGTCGTCGCCGCGCCTGGTCAGTGGCCTTGCTGGCTGCCGCCTGCGTGGCGTTTATTCCGTTTGAGGTACAGCAGGCGCATTTTTATACCGTTGACACGATGACATTATTCTTTGTCATGCTGACTTTGCTGGCTTGCGTTAAGCTGATTCGCACGGAGAGGCCGGTGCTCTGGGCGCTGGTTGCCGGCCTGGGCTATGGCCTGGGTCTGGCCACGAAGACGAGCGCGGCCCCTCTGGCTCTGCCCCTGTTGATCGCCTTGAGCCTGCGCTGGTATCACAAACGCGATCTCTGGGAAGTCATTATTCCGCTTGTGTACGCGGTCTGTCTCACTATTCTGGTCTTTCTCGCAGCCATGCCCTACGCGCTGCTCGATTTCAGTGAGTTTAGCCAGCAGGTGAGCTACCAGGGAGATCTTGCGCGTGGTCTGATCGATTTGCCCTATGTGCGCCAGTTCGCCGGGACTCCTCCTGTGCTCTATCAACTGGAGAATCTGGTCGTGTGGGGCATGGGTCTGACGCTGGGGATAGCTTCGCTGGCTGGTATGCTCTGGCTCTGCTGGCGGATCTGGCGCCACCAGATGGCGAGCTGGCTGGTACCGCTCTCCTGGGTCTTGCTCTATGGTGCAATTAACTGCGCGTTCTTCACAAAATACATGCGCTATTTGCTGCCAATCTATCCGCTGCTGGCTTTGATGGGCGCCTGTATGCTGATCTGGCTGACCTCGCTTAATCTGGACGGGGGCGCGGCGCGCGCGCGCGTGATCAGGATTGGCTCTTATGTGCTGATTGGGCTCGTGCTGGCTGGCACGCTTTTCCAATGTTTGGCGCTGGATACTATTTATAGCCAGCCCAATACGCGCATACAGGCCTCGCGGTGGATTTTTCAGAATCTCAAGCCTGGCACCATGGTGACCTATGAGCAGTGGGACGACGCGCTGCCCGTGGTAGTAGATGGTCGCGATCCCTCTGTCTATCCCCAGGCTACTTATGTGGATGCCAGCGGGGCTACTCAGACAGGCCTGGATCTCTATGGGGACGATACCGTGGCCAAGGCGAAAATGATTGCCAGCATGTTGATGCAGTCCGGGGCCATTACCATGCCTACTGATCGCCTGGATAAGTCGATTCCCAGATTGCCCGCGCGCTATCCGCTGACCATTCGTTACTACACCCTGCTATTCAGCAGCCAGCTCGGCTTTCACCTGGGCGCTCAGTTTGAGGCGCGCCCCAGCTTTCTGGGGATTACTCTCGACGACAGCGGGGCCGACGAAAGTTATTCGGTCTTTGATCACCCCAACGCTCGCATTTACGTGCGTGACACCAACTTCCCTTTCCAGACGGCTGATCAACTGGAGGCCTTTCTTCTGCAAGGCGTACAGTTGCCCCCATCTAATCCACAGCAGACCAGTGCGCAGAAATCCCTGATGCTTAGCCCGGCGCAGCTCTCCGACAATCAAAACTCTCCGCCCTTTGCCCAGCAATTCCCCGCGGATAGCCCTGCGAACCGCTTGCCGGGCCTTTTCTGGTGGTTGACGATTACGCTACTGGGTTTGCTGGCCTATCCCCTGACCTTTTTCACCTTGCGCGGGCTTAGTGATCGAGGTTACCTCTATGCCAAAACGTTGAGCTTGCTTGCGCTGGCCTATCTGAGCTGGCTGCTTGCAAGCTGGCACCTGGTGAGCTTTAGCCATATTTCCTCCCTGCTGGCACTGGGGCTGCTGGCCAGTATGGCTTTGCTGCTGGTTGTCTGGCTGCGGCGCACCCTCTGGGCTTTTCTGCGTGAACGCTGGCGCCTGCTCCTGGTCGAAGAATGCCTCTTTTCTCTGGCTTTTCTGCTTTTCCTCTGTATTCGTTCACTGAACCCCGACCTCTGGCAGCCGTTCCTGGGTGGTGAAAAGCCGATGGAGCTTGCCTTTCTTAATGGTATTTTGCGCAGTCCTTCTTTGCCGCCGCTCGATCCCTGGTTTGCCGGGGGAGTCATCAACTACTATTATTACGGGTATATCATCGTTGCCACGCTTATCAAATTAACGGGTATCATCCCTACGACGGCTTTTAACCTGGTTATCCCCACGCTTTTTGCCCTGACCTTTGCAGGGGTATTTTCTCTGGCCTATAGCCTCAGTCGCCGCTGGACTGTCGCTTTGCTGGCTGGCTATCTGGTGGTTCTGCTTGGCAATTTTGATGGGGCTGTGCAACTGGTTCAGCAGCTTGTGCTCTGGGCACGCCATCTGCCAGTGCCAGCGTTTAACTACTGGCAGAGTAGTCGGATGATCCCCTTTACCATCAATGAATTTCCTTTCTGGAGTTTCCTTTTCGCGGATCTGCATCCTCACGTCATTGCTATGCCGCTTTCCATTCTCTTGCTGAGCATGGTCGCTTCTTTCTGGCAGGATCGTTCACACCGGCTCTCGACTATGGATGTGAAGATGCTTGCTTTCGCGCGCGTCGAAGGGCAGAAGGGGAGACACTTCCTGACCTGGATTGATGAGGAGAGACTCGCCCGCCCGCTTTTGTATTTACTGCTGGCTTTTGTTTTTGGCACAATCGCCTGTGTCAATCCCTGGGATATGCCCGTGGGCGCGCTCCTGTTAGGGGTTGGGATGTTGCTCAATACTTTCTATATGCGGCGCGAGGAACCGCTTTTGCGGCGCTTTTCCGCCATGGGGAAGACGTTGAGCCTGTATATGTTACTCTGCGCTCTGGGCTATCTTTATTACGAGCCTTTTTATGCCTCGTACCAGCAACTCTATGTCAATGGCCCTGGTTTCGTCGGTCAGAGCACGAAGCTGCTTGACTACCTGCGTGTTTTTGGTATCTGGCTCTTTCTGTACACGAGCTTTCTGGGTTTTGAACTCTATCGCTGGTGGCGAGAGTGTGTTCAGGCGCACCCTGCCTCTTTCCTGGCCTCACTCTGGGATTGGCCGGTGTGGGGGCGTGTGAGCCTGTATCTTCTGTCCTGGATTGGTGTGCTGCTCATCCTGGCCTCGCTGGGCACGCGTGTGCTCCTGGCAGGCTTGCTGGTGTGCGGGATACTGCTCTTTTTTCTCCACGGCGTCCGCGCGCCCGGCTCGCGCGACGCGCGGACCTGGAGTGTGCGCACCCGTTATATGTATCTCCTTCTACTCATTGGTTTAACCATTAGCCTGGGTATCGAAGTGATCTATGTGCGCGATTTTCTTGATGCCTCAGATTATGCGCGCATGAACACCTTCTTCAAGTTTTCCATGCAAATCTGGCTGTGCCTGGGCATCGGCGGCGCGCTGGTAATCCAGTATCTCTGGCAGAACCTGCGTGGTTGGTTTAGAAGGGTATGGTCCGCGCTTCTCTTGCTTCTCCTGCTGGGCAGCTCAGTTTTTCTGGTTGCCGGCACTTACGCGCGCGTGCAGGATCACCAGAACTGGATTACCTATCAGAAGCCTGCTCGTAGCGCGAATTACACGCCGACGCTGGATGGCTTTGCCTATGTGCGCGCCTGGTATCCAGGAGACGCGGAGGCTATTACCTGGCTTAACGCCCACATTGCTGGTGCTCCCATCATCCTGGAAGCGGCTACATCCTACGACTTTGACTGGTCTGGTCGTGTCTCTGTTTACACCGGCCTGCCTGATGTCCTTGGCTGGCTCGGCCACGAAAACGAGCAGCGTTACAAGGATCAATCGGTCAATCGCCTGACCGACATCGGTATCATCTATACCACGCCCGATCCCGCCCTGGCTCTGGAACTCCTGCGCCATTATAACGTAAGGTATATCTATGTCGGCGACCTCGAACGCCAGGCCTACGCGCCCCAATCCAGCGCCGGCCTCGACAAGTTCGATATGCTGGTGCAACAGGGTTCACTACAACTGATCTATCGCAGGGATGGCGTCGCGATTTATAAAGTCTCTTGAGTGCTCTCGTTCACCAGTCGGACAAGGGATTGTGGCCATCCCGCCGGTTTCATCCTGATGTTTGGAGAAACCAAACAACACGATAAGAAGGCCGATGTCAGGGCAATGTGCTACAATAAGCGGGCTGCTCGATGGCTCAGAAAGGGCTAGAGGACGCAGGTATTGATGCTGTTTTGAGGTATTTTTGCGCG
>DASVMX010000271.1:0-10805 GCA_036384215.1 Ktedonobacteraceae bacterium
GCCAGAAAAACGCGCTTCTTCTTGCCCTGTCGCGAGTAGCACAGGCACGAGTTTACATCAGCCCTTTGCTTTGCAGGAACTTGGTCGCGACTGTTTTAATCGCGGCGGTGGAAGAAGCGCCGCCTTTGGTCAGCGTGCTGACCTGGCCCTGTAGATCGATGCTAACCTGGGTGGTCAGATCAGGAGCCAGCGGATTCAAGACGCCCGCGATATCCGGGTATTTCGCGAGGATAGCATCGCGCACAATTGGAGCCGGGTGGAACTCCGGGAAGCCGGTTTTGTCGTCGGTCAGGAAGATGAAGTTCTGCTGCGTTACCGAACCGTCGGTGGTATAGCAGACAACCGCCTGGGCCTGGCCAGAGGTGACCGCTTTAAAGCCGATGGCGTAATCCACTTTATCCAGGCTCTTGAAACTCTTGGTGTCGAAACCATAGACAGACTTCAAACCATCGATAAACGAAATGCCATCGCTCGGTGAGGCCAGGGTCAGGTTCTTGACCAGTGGCGCGAACTGTGAAATGGTTGTGATGTTGCCAAGTTTGGTGGCTTCGGCCTGAGAAGTGCAGACAGCGTAACCATCGTTGAGCGGCGAGTAGTCCAGCCAGGTAATTTTGAATTGCTGTTCATACGCGGCTTTGACCGCCTGGTAATCCTTGGCCGGGTCGTGCGCGGAAGCGATATTCAACTGGTTTAAGCCAGTGGCGGTGAACTCAGGATAGAGATCGACCGCGCCGCTTTTGAGGGCCTGAGAAACAATCAGGCTATTGCCAAGCGCCAGCTTGGGTGTAACCGTGTAACCAGCTTTCTGGAGCAGCAGAGCATACATTTCACCAAGGAGCTGGCTCTCCGTGTCCAGTTTACTGCCGACCACAATTGTGCCTTTGGACGTGGCGCCAGGGGTACCACCTGTGGACGGTGAAGCGGGGCCGCAGGCTGATAAGATCAGCGTGAGCAGCAGGCCTGCCGACAACAGGAGGGTTTTTGCTTTAAATAAGCGGGTCATGTGTTTCTCCTTACAAAAATAAAACAATCAGGTGGTCTGTCATATTCAGACCCTGGCTGTTTCCAGCGAACGCGATTTATAGAGTCCGGCGGGTGTTAAAAGACGCTCCAGGCCGCTCATGCCCCCTTCGACGAGCAGGGCAATGATTGAAACCGGGAGCGCGCCGGCGAGAATTTCAACGGTATGCAGGGTATAAAACCCATCAACAATATAGTCTCCATAGCCCCCGGCCCCGATAAACGCGGCCAGCGGCGCGGTAGCAACAATCTGGATGGCGGCAGTGCGCACCCCGGCTGCCACAATGGGCAGGACCAGGGGAAACTGCACGCGTGTGATAATTTGCCAGCCAGTCATGCCCATGCCTTTCGCGGCATCAACAATCGAGCCATCGATATCGCGCAGGCCGGTGTACGTGTTCAAGAGCACCGGAGGGATGCCCAGGATAATCAGTGCGGTCACGGCTGGCGTAAAGCCAACGCCCAGGTAGGGCAGCACGGCGATCAGGAAGGCAATCACAGGAATTGCGCGCATTAGGCCGCTGGCATTAATGGCCACAAAGGCCAGGATTGAGTTGCGCGAAACCGCGAAACCCAGCAAAATGCCAATCGCCACCGCGGCCACAATTGCGACCAGGCAGAGATTCAAGAAAGCCAGTGAAGTACTCGCGAAATGGTTGGCGGGATCGCTGTAGAATGCCCAGAGATCGTTGATCATATCCTGCCCCTTTCTATGAAACAGCGAACGCATTCCGACCGCGATTGAGAGCGACCTGAAGGCCCAACAGAAGGAGATCAACAATCACGGCCAGCGCGGCCAGGAGAATAGCCCCGGCCACCACTGCGTCAAGTTGTCCGTTGGCGATATTTTTAAAGATCAGATCTCCCAGACCGCCTTGCGCGACCAGCGAAGCCAGGGAGGCAATGCCAATCGTAGTCACAGTTGCGATACGTATTCCGGCTACAATCGTAGGCAGAGCCAGGGGCAGGCGCACGCGCAAAAAGAGCTGAAAGCTATTCATGCCCATGCCTTTGCCTACCTCTAGCAAGAGTGGATCAATGTTGTTGATGCCAGCGACAATGTTGCGAATGAGCACCAGTTGCGTATACAGAATCAGGGGAATCAGAACCGTTGGTAGTTGCAGGCCTGTAAAAGCGATCAGAAACGCCACCATCGCAATGCTGGGAATGGTATACAGCACATCGGCGACCGCGATCAATGGCGTGTAGAGCCCCTTGTAGCGCGCGGCCAGTAATCCCAGAGGGATGGCAATAATCAGAGAAATAAGCATAGTCAGACCTACCAACCAGAGATGCTGGAAAAACAGGTTGGGAATGCTTTCTGGATCGCTCAGATCGTAATTATATGGACTCAGCAGATATTGCATGTGTTTTACTCCGCTGCACGAGGATAGACTCCGTGCTCTATACGGTCTCTCCTTACGCGTTCGTTATGCTGGCTGGCTGCTCGGTCTGGTTGTTGCGCGCGGCGGTAATTTCGCGGTTGATGCTGGCCAGGGTGACCGGGCCAAGCGCGGTCGTGCCATCGACAATCGTCAGGGCAGGCGAGCGCGTTTGGAGGAGCAGGAGCATCGCGTCGAGCAGGGAAGCGTGCACATCGCAGGTGGGAGTTTCCCCGTTGTCTTCCATAGTGAGCGCGGCATCATGGTCCAGGGCCGCCGTCACCGGCTGATATTGGAGCTGGCGCAGCGTATTGTCTGCGCCCACCAGTTGACGCACGAAATCATTGGCCGGACGCGTCAGCAGTTCAATCGGCGAACCTGTCTGTATCAGCCGGCCCTCGTTGAGCACCGCAATCTGGTCGCCCAGTTTAAAGGCCTCGTCCACATCATGCGAAACAAAGAGCACCGTTTTGCGCACCCCGCGTTGAATGCGTAGCAGTTCATCCTGCATACGCGCGCGTGTAATCGCGTCCAGCGCCCCGAAAGGCTCATCCATCAGCATGATAGTCGGATCAGTGGCCAGGGCGCGGGCCAGGCCGACGCGCTGCTGCTGTCCACCGGAGAGCTGGCGGGGATAGCGTTTGCGATACTCCGTGGGTGACAGACCCACCAGCTCAAGCAGCTCATCCACGCGTTGATTGAGCGCATTGCGCTCCCAGCCGCCAGCGATTTCCGCGGTCACGCGAATATTTTCCGCGATTGTCATATGTGGGAAGAGGCCTACCTGTTGAATCACATAGCCGATGCGGCGGCGCAACTGGATCGGGTTCTCTTCCAGAATATTTGTGCCATCAATAAAAATAGCCCCGCCAGTTGGCTCAATCAGGCGATTTGCCATGCGCAGCAGCGTCGTCTTGCCCGAGCCAGAAGTGCCGAGCAGCATACAGATCGCCCCTTCCGGCACATCAAAAGTCACCGCGTTGACCGCCGGGCTGCTTGCCCCTTTATACTGCTTGCTGGCTTCCACAAACGCAATTTTTGCCATGCCTGAATACTCTCCTTCATGCCCTGGTTCCGCGAACGGACCAGGGCAACGTTTTTTTGATCCGGGTGGCGAGGAAGAAAAAATATGCCGGATTATTGTCGATATTCGCCACTTGCCGGATGTGTTTTTGCTATCCCTTTTTAAAAACGCATGAACAGATCAATATGGTTCAAACATATTTACTAACTCAAGTGTAGTTCCAAAAAATTCCCTCCGCCAGGTCTATTCCAGGCTTTTTGGTGATAATTTGTATGGATATGCAAATTTGCTATCAGTCTTGAAAGATCCATTCGTTCTGAAAAGTGCTTTCAAGCCAATTTAAGGCTCTTTCAGGCCTGGGTGAAGTCAAGAAAAGCCTTGAATTGCTGCTATCCATTTTTCCCGATAATGACCTCGGTTGACTTAATGAGCCCAATCACATCGTCGCCAGCCTTAAGCTGGAGACTCTCAGCGGAGGCGCGAGTAATGGCCGAAACAAGCTCCTGACCGTCAGGAAGCATTAAAACCACCTCGGCCATGACAGCACCCAGCGTCACCGATTTTATTTTCGCGCGCAACTGGTTGCGCGCACTAAAGCGCATTGGCATCGGGCGTATCCTCCTTCTTCACTGTTTACCAGAATGATTTTTACGTTGTCCTGTCTGTTTATTGTATCCCACGATGTTTCGACCTTGCCAGATGCAGACCGATGAGACTTGTCGCCATGATTTGCTTTTTTCAGAGGAACACGAGGCCAGCCTTGATAGCAGGCACTATGTATTCTGGCCAGACCTTTGGGGAAATGAGACCCACATCCGTTCAGCGCTCGATGAGCCTGCTGACTCAGGAGGTTCTGCCTCATTATTGTACCCGGCAGGCAAGTTGAGTACTCAAGCGGGAAGAAGAACTTCGCGCTATACTTCCATCTCCAGCAGGGGCAGCAGTTCGCCGAGCGAATGGATCAGCAGACAATCGATCTGGGTTTGCTTGATCTGGCGTTTGCGATCCAATAAGACGGGGATGATGCCGGCGGCGCGAGCGCCCAGGACATCCAGGGTATACGAGTCGCCGATGTGGATGGAATAGTCCGCGACAGTGTTAGCGCGCTCAAGAGCAGTTTCGTAGAGAATCGTCGATGGCTTGGCGTGGCCAGTGACCGACGAGATCAGCAGGCAATCAAAGTAAGTATTGAGGTGCAGGCGCTGAAAGATTGGTCCGAGCGAGCGGCTCCAGTCGGAAATAGCGCCGAGCGTGTATTTGTTGCTGGCGCGCAGCGCCTGGAGAGTGGGGAGAACATCGGGATACATCTGCCAACTGGTATGTGAGTCGTATTCCCGCGTAATCATCTGAGCCAGTTCATACAGAAGTGCTTCATTGCGATCTTTGACCAGGGGCCGCAGCATACGCATATAATAGGCTGTCCAGAACTCGCGAATCGCGGCGTCACTGGCCCAGACATGGCGATTCGCGCGCATATAGCGCAGAAAAAACTCTTCCGCCTCGACCCAGCTTGTTTCTAGATCCTGCTGGCGGAGATAGAAACCCAGGCGCTCACAAACACGACGACAAATCTCAAAATCCGAGGGGTGCGAATAGAGGAGGGTAAAGCCGACATCGAAGAAAATAGTGCGGATCGCCTGTGGCTGATCGAGGTTCATAATTTCTCCTTCTTGTTTTGTACTGTAAATCCGCTGAAATTCTATGAATGCAGCATCGATCTTTCTACAGGTTACAAAAGACGATGCTGCATTCACTTCTAGAAGCTCATCAAACGGATTTGATATCAGAGGGGCTGGCCTGGATAATCCCCTCTCTATTCTATCAAATTTCCGGAGAAATTGCTGAAGCTCCAGTCACTTGCGATAGATGTATTCATTCCTGGCTGGCTAAATTCACAATCCCTTTAGAGATGCGCGTTTAGCCTTGATTTAAGTATACGGTGTCAGCCGCGGCCAGGGCGGCGCCAGTTGTAGGTGTGAAGCCATAGCGCGGGAGCACCTGCTCAAGGGCCGTCAGGATCGTTGTAACGTTTTTACGGTTAGAGTTATAGCCCATCAGACCGATGCGAACGAGGCGGCCCTGGAGTTTGCCCATGCCGCCGCCGACCTCGATGTCGTAGGCATTGAGCAGGTTGCGGCGCACCGCCAGTTCGTCGATGCCCTCCCGCAAAAGCACAGCGGTCAGAACCGGCAGCTCGTAGCCAGGGGCGGTCAGGATGCTCTGACCCATGGCGGTGATGCCCGCGCGCAGGGCGGCTCCATGCAGCGCGTGCCGCGACCAGCGGGCTTCCAGACCCTCTTCCAGCAGGATGCGCAGGGCTTCGTGCATGGTATAGATCAGGTTGCTGGAGGCTGTATGGTGGTAGCCGTGGTTGCCATTCCAGTAGTCATTGAGCTTGAGCAGGTCGAGATAGTAGCTCTGGACCGGGCGTTTACGCTGCTTGATCACCTGAAGCGCGCGTTCGTTCAGGGTGACGGGGGCCAGACCGGGCAGCGCCCCCAGGCTTTTCTGGCTGCCAGAGTAACTGGCATCGATCTTTAGTTGATCGACGTTCACGGATATACCGCCCAGGCCGCAGACCGAATCAACGACAAAAAGCGCGCCATGAGCATGGGTCACGCGTTCCAGCTCCTCTAGAGGCTGGCGCAGGCCGGTTGAAGTCTCAGCGATAGCGGTAGCGAAGATTTTTGCCTCTGGATGCTCCTGGAAGGCGCGCTCAAGCTGTTCAGCGCGTAAAGGCTGGCCCGGTTCGGTTTCGATGCTGAAGACCTTCGCACCAGCTCGTTCTGAGATGTCTATAATTTTTCCACTAAAGAAGCCCAGGCTGCCAGCAATCAACGTATCGCCCTCTTCCAGCAAATTGCTTAACACCGCCTCGGCGCCAGAGAAGCCAGAGCCGGAGACACAGAGGGTCATCTCGTTGTTTGTCTGGAAGACCGCGCGCAACATCTGCGCCGTCTCTGCCAGGATTTTGAAAAGCGCCGGGTCCATATGTCCCAACTGGGGAGCGGAAGCCGCGCGCAGGACGCGTGGATCGACATTGCAGGGGCCAGGGCCGAGCAGGAGTCGATAGGGAGGGTTCAATTCAGCAGTCGGGATGGTGTGCATGTTTGTGTTGTCAGTCATTACTTGTGCCATGAAATAAAGAACCTGCCTTTCGTGAGCGTAGATGTGCGCTGCATTGCGCCTACGCCGGGATATCTCTGAACACAGCGAGCAGGCGGCTAAAAACAGGCTACTCGTAAAAAGGACGAATAGCCCTGCATATTATCGGGCCTTTTGTCCTGCACCAGCGAGAGTAACAGCAGTCAGACTGCTGCTCTCGCCAGCGCGTTTTCACAGGAGGTCCGCGCGCGTGGAGCAAAGCTCTGAATGCGCGGCAGGCACGCCTGCCAGACTGATCTGCCTGTGCCTTGCTGAGAAGGCAGAAGGCCGTGTGAAAACGCACTGGAGCGCAAGGAAGCTATCAGGCAGTAGTTGCCTCGGCTTCAAACAGATGCTGTAGTTTGTCCGCCTGATCGACAGTGATCAGATTGTCAATAAATTCGTCGAGCTCACCATTGAGCACGCCGGGGAGATTATGCCGGGTATAACCAATGCGGTGATCGGTAACGCGATCCTGCGGAAAGTTATACGTACGAATCTTTTCGCTGCGGTCGCCTGTCTGCACCTGGGAACGGCGCGATTTGCTCAGTTCTTCCTGGCGGCGCGCCTCTTCCAGATCCCACAGGCGTGCTTTCAGAACGCCCAGAGCCTTCAACTTGTTTTTCAACTGTGACTTCTCGTCCTGACAGGTCACAACCAGGCCGCTGGGCAGGTGGGTAATGCGCACTGCCGAGTCGGTAGTATTGACGCTCTGGCCGCCGTGGCCGGTGGAGCGGTAAACATCCACGCGGATATCGGTCTCTTTAATCTCGATCTGGATGTCGTCGTCGGCTTCTGGCAGAACAATTACCTTGGCCGTGGAAGTGTGGATGCGTCCGTTGGACTCCGTGACCGGCACACGTTGTACGCGGTGAGTGCCCCCTTCGTACTTCATGCGGCTGTACGCGCCCTTGCCTTTCACAACAAAGGTCACATCTTTTACACCGCCCTGGCCGGTGTCGTTGATATCCATAATCTCAATTTTCCAGCGCCGGCTATCAGCATAGCGGGTATACATACGGAAGAGTTCACCCGCGAAAAGCGCCGCCTCGTCTCCGCCGGCCCCGCCCTGCACAGTCACAATCGCGTTTTTCTCATCCATGATATCTTTAGGCAGCAGGGCCACCTGGACCTCTTCCAGCAACTTCTCCTTGAGTTCTTTCAGGCGTGCCACCTCTTCATAGGCCAGGTCGCGCATTTCGAGATCCTCGCCCTCGTACATTTCCTGGGCATCGGACAGTTCCTGGTCCACTTTCTGAATTTTGTGGTACTTCTGGACCACCTCTTCCAGTTCAGAGTGTTCGCGGCCATAGCGCTGGAGTTGTGGAATATCCTCGATCACCTCTGGTTGGGCCATCAGAGCGTTCAGTTCTTCATATCGTTCAGCCAGACTGGCAAGTTTTTTTACAATATCCATAGGGGTTTTCTGTCTCTCTTCTCATTGTCCGGCGTGGCTCGATGCGTTCCCTTCCTGCGTCCCAGGAACCTGTTGGGGCTGCTTACTCTTTTTCTCATCTGAGCGTATTCAGGCCAGCCGAAACTCTCTATCTGCTTGTGTGCTATTGTAAATCATCGATCAGCATGGTCTGCCTTGAGTGGCAGCATGTGCGGAAGGCAAAGGAGGACTCCGCTACCCGGCGGCCAGCAGGTAGCGCTCAACAGTCGCGCGACGGAGGTGTTGAATAAGCTTGTGTGTCGCGCATATTTTTAACGTGGCATCGTTTCTCAGCGTTTGCATGAATATAGTATATCATTTTCCAGCCCGATCTCAAAGTCAAATTTTTTCTGGTTGGAATGTGAGACAGGCACTATGCAGCAGGGCCAGTTAGCACTATACTATGACAAAGTGAGAGGCCTGAACCCGGAGATAATTTGGAGGCAAGTTCGATGCGATTCTGTTTTATTCTGGAAGAGCGCTACGCGCAAAAGCCCATGCCTATGGTGATAGCGGACCAGTTGGAGCAGTGGGGACACGAAATAGACGTATTGCAGCCCTATGCTGCCGTCACCAGCCTGACCGATCTTTCGCTGACCAAATACGACGCCTACGTGTTAAAAACCGTTTCCGATGGACCGGGCCTGACTATTCTGGAAGCTGCTGAGGCTGTGGGAATTCCTACGATTAACAATTCGCGCGCTATTCGCCTGGTTCGCGATAAAGCCGTGGCAGTTGCCTTTGCTCAGGCGCGTGGCCTGCCAATACCCACGACCTACTTCGTTGGCCATCCGCGCGCGCTGCTTCAGGTGCCGGAGGATATTTATCCAGTTGTGGTAAAACCCAGCAATGGAACTTCTATGCAGGACATTCATCTCGTGCATACGCCAGAGGAGATGCGCAAGTTGAATGTCGATGAGCACTCGTATTATCTGGCTATGCGCTACGTTGAGAATACTGGCTATGATATCAAGCTCTACGTGACTGGCCAGGAGGTGCACGCGGTCCAGAAGAGTTCGCCCTTGCATGGAGGGGTGCAAGAACTTGAAATTCCGGTGACGCGGGAAATGCTGAAAATTGCCCGGCGCGTAGGCCAGTTCTTTGGCCTCGATCTGTACGGTGTGGATGTGCTGGAGACGCCTGAAGGGCTGGTGATTGTAGATATCAACGACTTCCCCAGCTTTTATGGAGTGCCGCGCAAGGTCTCCAGTGTGGCTGAGTATATCTTGCACGCGGCTTATCGCTCGCGCCAGTATCACGGGAAAAGCCTCTCTTACCCGCTGATTCAGAGCAGCAAGCCATTGCACCGCCAGGATAACAAAAGTATTAAGCCCGCCGAACTGGCACCTCAGAGTGTTTATGTGAAGCGTCCTCTTAAGCATTAGCCCGGCGGTTGTCAGCCTCAAGCCCGTCGTGGCAGGTGCGCGAGGTCGTTGACAACGTAGACCACGCGCCGCTGGTTGCTGGCGCGGACCACACTAATAGAGGTATTGGCTGCCGGAAAGAAGAAATCTTTCTCCAGCCCTAAAACCTCGGCGAGGTAGGCATTGATTACGCCGCCATGAGCAAAGATCAGCACACGTTCTCCCTGGTGCTGGCGGGCAATCCCATCAATAGCCTCGACTATCCGTTGGCGAAACTCGCGCGATGGCTCGCTGTTTGGAATCGCGTCCCAGTGCCCGCTTCCACCAGCCAGGCGTACAATTTCTATCTGGCGTGCCTGGAGCGCCCTGGTGAGATCTTCCAGATTGCTCACGTCAGCCGGCAGCGGAAAAGGATTTCCCAGGCGGACCTCTTTGATGTCTGGTACAATTACTAACTGCAAGCGCAGATGTTCCAGCAGGGGCGCGGCTGTTTCCTGGCAGCGCCGCAGCGGACTGCTATAAGCCGCGTTAAAGCTCAATGATTTCAGGCGCTCGGCCAGCGCCCGCGCCTGCTCACGTCCCACGCGGCTGAGAGGGAGATCATCATAGACGCCACTGGGAATAATTTCATCAGCCTCGGGGATAGCATCCGCGTGACGAATTAAAAAGAGTTCCGCGGCCTCGTCGCGCCGCATCAAAAATGGATCATCCATGCTTGTACTTGCCTTTATCTATCTTTGGAGCATTATTGCCAGAATAAAACCATGTCTGGCCTGTATTGTGTCGTAGGGCGTTCTATTCTAAGAGAAGCCATAGCAGGTATCTTTGTGGCTATCATCTTTCTAGTTGCCATCGTCTCTTCTATTCTATCACAGCGATTTACGGTAGCAAGCAAACTCATAGGAATAAACCGCATGCTCTGCGCGTTTTTACCGGTAATTGGCAATCATAAGAAAAGAGTGCTAGACAGAGCCTGAAGAAATATGCTAGAATTTTGGCAATCGGCAAAATCGAGTGCTAACAGCCAGTACAAGGAGCTGACGGTATAAATGAAATGCGAACGTTGTAAACAAAACCCCGCCACAGTGCGTTGTTATCTACCAGATAAACCTGAGCCTTATTACTATCTCTGCCAATCATGTTTTGATGAGATACGCTCGGCGCGAGGGGAGAGGTTGGGAGATGCTTTGTCCGAGAACGCTCCTTTCAACTTTAAAAATAATGCCGGTGGATCAGGCTTCTCCGGTGGGCCGAATGCCTCTGGAACCGCGACGGCGAAACAGCGAGAAAAATATAGCAAGACACCTACGCTGGATCAGTATGGACGCGATCTGACCGGGGAGGCGGCGGATGGCCGGCTCGATCCCGCCTCTGGCCGCGAACGCGAGCTGCGCCGGGTGATTACCGTGCTGGGACGGCGCCAGAAAAACAATCCC
>DASVMX010000272.1:0-1896 GCA_036384215.1 Ktedonobacteraceae bacterium
GCGAAGTCATGGTTCCACGCATCGATATTGTGGCCCTGGAAAACGACGCCACCGTGGCCGAGGCCGTGGACCTGGCTTTGCAGGGCGGCTTCTCGCGTATCCCGGTGTACGAAGAGACCATCGAGAATATCACTGGCGTCCTTTACACCAAGGATATGCTCAAGCAGATGCGCGAAGGACATGATAATCAGCCCATTCGCGACCTGGTACGCTCGGCCTACTTTGTGCCGGAGACCAAGAAACTGGACGATCTGTTGCTGGAGATGCGCCAGAAGCGCGTGCACATGGTAATTGTGATCGATGAATATGGCTCGGTCTCTGGCCTGGTTACCATTGAGGACCTGGTTGAAGAGATTGTAGGCGATATTAAGGACGAGTACGATCCCGAAGAGATTCTCTTTGAGCGCGTCAACGAGCACGAGTACATCGTTTCCGCCAAGATGAGTATTGATGAGTTCAACGACTTGATGGGCACAAAGCTGGAAAACGAGGATTACGACACGCTGGGTGGTTTCCTGTATGCTCAACTGGATAAGATCCCCGTGGCAGGTGATACCATCACGTTTGAGCATCATCGCTTTACCATCCTGACCACCCGCGGCAGGCGCATTGTCAGAGTGCAGGTGGAAATCTTGCAGCAAGAAGATCCGGCTCAGTCCGCGCAACATGAGAAGCGCGAGACAAACCCGCGTCACATGGCTGCCCTGCCCCCGCCGACCACTGGAGCGGAGGAAGATGGCTCTACCAGCGACAAAAGATCGCCTGATCGAGCTTTGCAGCAGCAAAAATAGGCTGTGACGTGTTATACGTCTTTTTTACGCGTGAAGGATATCCATCTTCTGGAGAGGGGTAGCTTTCACGCGTAAAGCATTTTCTGAAAGGCAGAAAAGAGATGGAGATGCAGGCAGTGTTGCCGCGTGAGGTGCGCGTGGTCGAAGTTGGCCCACGCGATGGTTTGCAGAACGAAAAGGCACTGGTGCCAACCGAGCAAAAGATCCGCTTTATCGAATTGCTGGCACAGGCCGGCCTGCCAGTGGTCGAGGCCACCTCGTTTGTCAGCCCAAGGGCGATTCCGCAATTGAGCGACGCCGGCGAGGTCATGGCCGGTCTGGAGCGTCTACCCACGACCATGTATCCAGTGCTGGTGCCGAATCTCAAGGGGATGGAACGCGCGCTGGCCGCGGGCGTGCGCGATATCGCCGTTTTTACTGCCGCCAGCGAGAGCTTCACGCGTCACAACATCAACGCGACCATCGCTGAGAGCCTGGACAACTTTCGCCCGGTGCTCGCCCTGGCCCGGCAGTCCGGTGTCTCGGTGCGCGGCTATATCTCCACTGTTTTCGGTTGTCCCTACGAAGGAGCAGTTGAGCCGGACCAGGTTTTGCGCGTTGCCAGGGAACTGCTGGAAATGGGAGTGAACGAGCTTTCACTGGGCGATACAATCGGTGTGGCCACGCCCAACCAGGTAGTTGAGGTGCTCGGCCTGCTGACCAGCCAGGGGCAGATTCCCATTAACCAGCTCGCTGTACACTTCCACGACACGCGAGGCACCGCGCTGGCAAACGTGCTTATGGCCTTGCAGATGGGCGTCAAGATCCTCGACTCCTCGGCGGGCGGACTGGGCGGCTGTCCCTACGCGCCTGGTGCCGCGGGCAACCTGGCTACCGAGGATCTTCTCTATATGTTGCACGGTCTGGGCATCTCTACCGGCGTGGACCTTGCCCGCGTCGTCGAAGCCACCCGTTTTATCGCGCACTGGCTTGACCACGCGCCCACGAGCAAATATTACCAGGCAGCTATTGCCACTGCGTAGAATTCCTAATCAGACCTCCTCAGCGCCTGCGGCGCTTCGCACGAGGGAAGAAGAGTTTCTGGCGCGGGCCAAGCCCGCGCCCG
>DASVMX010000273.1:0-1778 GCA_036384215.1 Ktedonobacteraceae bacterium
CCTGTCACAATTAACCCGTCTTAGGGATAAGAGTCCTCACAGATTATACAGGCCAGTCACTTTGTGTTATAATGACGGCCAATCTCGAATATGTGTAACGCATTTTTGGAAAGTGCCTGGTCATCTGACACGTTTGTTTTGTTTGTTGCATTGATGAAAAAGGTTCTCAGTTCCGCTTTTGCGAGAGAAGCAACTCTTCCTGGTAGGTAAAAAGGCAGTTTGTTCGATCTGGATCAGCGATGATGCACCTGGCGCTCACGCGGGCGCGGTCGCACAAAACCAGTTTGCTAGAGCGGAAGAAGAAGGTAGATGGGCCATTATGAAGCCACTTGTCGCCATTGTTGGCAGACCCAACGTTGGCAAGTCCACATTTTTTAATCGCATGATCGGCGAGCGCGTCGCCATTGTTGAAGATATGCCGGGGACGACCCGTGATCGCCTGTATGGTGACTCGGATTGGAATGGACGCGAGTTTACGCTGATCGATACAGGCGGCCTTGAGCTGGGTACGGATATTCCTGTCGGCCAGGTTGGGCTGACTGGCCAGCCGGGCGATATTATGAAGCACGTGATGGCCCAGGCGCAACTGGCCATTGAAGAGGCCGATGTGATCGTTTTCATGGTCGACGCGCGCTCGGGGATTACCGCCGCTGACGAAGAGGTGTCGGAGGTGCTGCGTCGTACGAAGAAGCCGGTGGTGCTGGGCGCGAACAAGGCCGACAATGCCGCGACGCGCATGGACGCCGTGGAGTTCTACTCGCTGGGCCTGGGCGAGCCGATTGTGCTCTCCTCGCTCCAGGGCGTGGGCACCGGCGACCTGCTGGACCGCATTGTCGAGGAGTTGCCGCCTTCCGAAGAACTGGCGGAAGAGTCCGAGGACGAGCGCCCGCGCGTCGCCATTGTGGGACGCCCGAACGTCGGGAAATCCTCGCTGCTCAATGCTATCCTGGGGTCGCAGCGCGCTATCGTCAGCGAGGTACCCGGTACTACGCGTGACGCAATCGATATGGAGGTTGAATTCGGCGAGCGCAAACTTGTGTTGATTGATACCGCCGGTATTCGCCGGCGCGGGCGCGTAGGGCCAGGCGTGGAGAAATATAGCGTGCTGCGCTCCAGCCGCGCAATCGAGCGCGCCGATGTCGCGGTGCTGGTGATCGATGCCAGCGAAGGCCTGGCCGCGCAGGACACGCACATCGCTGGTGAGATCCAGGAGCACACCAAGGGCGTGGTCGTGGTCGTTAACAAATGGGATCTGGCTCAGGAACAGCGCCGGGCTGAACGCGAAGAGGGAGAACTCCCCGATCCCTACGACGAGATTGCCAGTGCCGAGCGCTATCGCCGCATTATTATGGAAGGGCTGAAATTCATCCCCTACGCGCCGGTGATCTTTGCCTCGGCGAAAACCGGCTACCACGTTCAGTCCTTGCTGGAGACCGTTCTGAGCATCGCCGACATGCGCTACCTGCGCGTCTCGACCTCGCGTCTCAACGAGGTGGTGCAGAGCGCCATACGCCATCACAATCCCACGGTCTTCCGCAATAAAACACTCAAGATCTACTACGCGACCCAGACGCAGGTGAACCCGCCCACATTCGTTTTCTTTGTGAACGATCCGCAAGCGCTGCATTTCACCTACGAGCGTTACCTGGAAAATCAACTGCGCGCAGCCTTTGGCTTTAAGGGCACCGGCATCCGCCTGTTCTTCCGCGCGCGTACCAAAAACGACACTCGCGGCGGCCAGGAACGCTAGATCATTTATGGAAAAGCCAGGGGAGGGC
>DASVMX010000274.1:0-6443 GCA_036384215.1 Ktedonobacteraceae bacterium
GTAAGGAGTAGCACGCACAAAGAGATTGGCAGCGAAAAGAGCAATACCCAGGCCAGCACGACCCGCAGACTCTGCTTCGGGGTGAGCGGATCTTCTCCACTGTAGGGAAACAGAAGCCGTCTCATTGCTGAGAAACGCGAGGGGTTTTGCATAAGGCTATTTCTGTCCTTCCTTCTGCTGATACTGCAGCCAGCGCTGCAGCACGTCCTCTGCCTGGTAGAGAATGTTTATTTCGTTCTGATACGTAAGGCGGCGACAGGCTTCTGGCAACGGAAACCACGCGACAAGGTCGTATTCGTGGTCGTGCAGAGCCATATCGCCACCGATGGCTTCAAACAGGAAATGGCGCACCTGTTTGTGATAGCGTATCTGCTCTCGTACAAACGAGTAGGAGATACTGCCCACGTAGGTGATCAGGCGAACTTGCAGGCCGGTCTCTTCCTGAACTTCGCGTGACGCAACCTGTTCAACTGTTTCGCCGTCCTGGGGCGTTCCCTTGGGCAAGGCCCAGATTCCGGCCTGGCTGCGGCCTACGAGCGCTACCTCCACTGTCAATGTGTCCTGAGGCCGCTGCTCCAACCACTGAGCCGGTTGGTACAGCCCGGCGAAGGTTATCGGAACAAGCCGAAAGACGACCCCTCCCGCGGAGTACGCTCGTATTGTTCGATATCGTTCCATAACTTGCAAAAAACCTTCCTCTCCCACCACAAAAGCGACTCGGTGACCGGAAAAAATGATGGAGCGAATTATCGCATCCCTTTTTGTTTTTTTACACTATACAACATCTGCGGTCCCATTGGTAGAATCTTATCCATACTTGGCTACTTTCCATTGGCCGCGGACCGCACGGCGTCCAGATTTTTGGCAGGTGTTTCGGGCGCGATGGCGCAGCCTGGAGCCAGGAGCAGGCCACGCCCGCCGGTCTGTTCAAGAGCCAGGGCCACTTCGTCGCGCACCTGGGAGACGGAGCCGGTTTTTAAGACGCTGTGCTGGCTGAGTCCGCCCATGACAGATTTGCCGGAGCGTTTGCGCCCGTCGAGCAGACTGGGATTGCCTTCGTCGGTGGCGGCCCAGCTCAGAACGTGAACCGGGTAGGAGGCGAGCTGGTCAAAGTAGATGCGCGTGCCGCAGTTGTGCAGGATATTGATCCTGGCGCGTTTGATGGCGTCAAGCAATTCCAGGTCGTACTGCTCACCAAATTCGCGGTACTGGTCGGCTGTGAGCAGGCTCTGAGAAGCCCAGCCGTTGGTAGCGTAGAAGATGCCGCTGGCGCCATATTCCAGGCAGGCAGTGGCGAAAGTGGTGAAGGTTTCGGTGATCACACGCAGAGCCGAATGCAGGGCCGAGCGATCCTCTCGAATGGTGTGCAGTACCGGCTCGTTCTGGTTTCCAGCCAGGCAGGCCGCGATGGCCAGGGGCGAGAATATGGTCTGCACAAAGTAGGCGTCGTAGCCTACCGAGTGATTGATTAATTGCAGAGCCTTGAGTTGTTCGCCCAGTACGTCGTGATCAGGCTCTAACTGGCGCAGGCGCTTCCAGTCCGACGTACTTTTGATGGGCGTGTCCTCGAAAACCGGGCTGGTATTTTTTTCACCCGAGGGCCGCACTTTGACCTTCCAGCCCTCGACATGATAGCTGGAACGTGGGTTGACTTTGACATAATCCCAATCGTAGCGTGTAAAGTTCTCGACCGTGGCTTCAGCCAGGCCCTGCGCGCTCCATTCGCGCGCGTAGTCGTGGCCCCAGACGCTGGTTGGCACCCGGTCCACAGGTTCGCCTCGCAGCGCGGCGTCAACGCGTTCTTTTTTATTCACAGTTTTCCTCCTCATTAGGAGCAATCCTTCTGGATCACACCTGATAACAACGTGCCCTGGTCGCGTTTTTCGCAAGAAGCGTCATCACGCGCGTATCTGAAGCTGGTAGTGTGCCTGGAGCGTACTGTCCGGGGCATAGGCTGAGACAACCAGAACCACTCGCGTGACCTGGCTGCCGAAGTTGGCAATCTTGAGATCTCCCTGCGCCGAAGCCAGGTCTACATTCATGGTCTGGACCGTAACGTTGCTGTCGCCGGTCTCACTGCTGCCAGTGTAGATGATGGCCTGAACCAGGAAGTGCTGCGGCAGGATGTTGCTGGTGTAGACAAAACCCTTGCTGATCCAGCCATTGGTGCTGCTGAGATCATCCGTGAAGTGTAGCTCTGGAATCCGCACCTGGTCGACCGCGAAACCCTGCAGGTCCAGGGAATTGTCAGTGACTTCTTCAAAGCGCAGCAGAATTTTCTGGCCTGCGTAGGATGTCAGGTCAATCCGTTCTTGCACCCAGGCTGGCTGATCGCCATCGCCGCTAACACCCGTGTAACCATTGCCCAGATTGAGGCCAGCCGGGTTGCTGGCGGTGGTAAAATTGCCTTTCAGGGTTGTCCAGTTGGCGCCATTATCACTGGAAACCTCGACATATGCGTAGTCGTGATCCTGTTGTAGATCGAACCAGGTGGCGAATTGGAGGGTCGCTTGCTGGCCTTTCAGACTACGCAGATCAAAACCGTGCGTCAGCGTGCTATCCATGTTGCTGGCGCGATTGCCCCACCATTCCGCGCTTGAATCCAGCGGATCATTGCCCACCAGGCGCACCGTGGGCGCGCCCTCCAGGTGAATAGAGAGCGTGGCAGTTTTGCTGCTCGCGGAATGCAGGTCATAGTATTCCGCGCCATACTGCTCTACCTGGTCAGCCTCCTGGAAAGGATAGCCGGTTACGGTGTGCTGGGGCGTGACGCCCGGGATATGGATCGTTGGGTAGCCATATTCCCCCTTGTCAATACTGGGGTCTGCGACGGCATTTGCCACCAGCCACTTGTTGAAAACGTCATTAAAACGCTCGCTGAAGTGATGGTTTTCCAGCACATTATCGAAATTGGTGGGCGGTGGCGCGGGATCTTGCAGCAATTCTTTCAAGACCGGGTAGCCCCCGTAGTGCTCGATGAAGTAATCCAGGAAGAGATAGCTCGCGCCAGCGTGAAGCGGCTCCTCGCCTGGATCGTTCGACCAGTCGGTCAACTGCACGTCAGGCGCTTTCAGGAAAGCCTGGTCTACTCCATTGGCGGGATAGGCATTGACATGTTGAGCCAGCAGTGCCAGACCCTGGTTGAACCAGTCGAGCGTCAACGGGTGTTCGTTCCAGTTGATAAGCTGCTGGAATTCATTGGCCAGCACGCCGTTGTAGTCCGGGCTGCCGGGGCTGGCCCCATCCAGGTTGACATAGAACATCTCGCGCTGGTTGCTATGAGGGTTAACACTGCTTGAATACTCATCTTGAGCCGAAAAGTAGCCGCTGTTATTGCTGCCCAGGTTGGCCACGTTCAAGATCGTGATATGGCCATCTCCATCGATGCCGGGGGTCCACTCGCTGCCCGCGTTGGCTCGTTCCGTAGTATAGATCTGCTGCTCAAACACATTGGCCGAGGCCAGCAGAGCGGCCTGATTAAAGGGCTGATCATCCTCAACATAGACATAGGTGTGTGGAGTAATAATCGCCAGACGCGCGCGAATCTGCGTATACGCGTTACTGTCCTGATTTTGCAGCCAGAAACTATCCTCCTGCCCCACCTGAGCGTGCAATGGTGTACTGTTATTGGGGCGAGCTGGCGTCCCGCGCTGGTGCGTCTTCAACTGCTGAACCAGCGTATAGAGATTGCTTGCCTGAGGCGGCGTCATCATCAACACCTGTTCTGTCTGAAGCAGCGTCGACAGATTTTGCGGCGTCGGCGAAGGTAAATCGCTGCCCGGCTGCTGAACCAGCGTCATCTGCTGGCTATTTGCGCCGCTAGCCGACGCGCAGGACGCCAGCAGTAACAGGCACAACGCCAGGGATACGATCCTCAGACATCGCTGCATGAATGTAGCGACGCGCGTAAAGGGCGTCGCATAGCCGTCAGGTGAAAGGGTGCAGGGCACTCCCTGGCTCATGGCTGTTCCTCCAGCTCTTTGAAGCGGTAGCCGAGGCCGCGTTCGGTAAGGATATAGCGGGGATGCGCGGGATCTTTTTCCAGTTTCTGGCGCAGGTAGGTGATGTAGAGGCGCAGATAATGCGATTCGTCGCGGTACTCGTGTCCCCAGACCTTGGAGAGCAGCGTCTCGTGCGTAAGCAGGCGTCCGGCGTTGCTGACCAGGTGGTAGAGCAGGCGATATTCCGTGGGGCGGAGCACGACTTTTTCGCCGCGCACCATGACCTCGTGGCGCGAGAAGTCAATGGTCAGGTCGTCATCAACGACAATGCGGGTCTTGCGCGTTGGCGGCGCCATCAGCGAGCGGCGCAGCAGGGCGCGGATGCGCGAGAGCAGTTCGGGTGGGCTGAAAGGCTTGGCCAGGTAGTCGTCCGCGCCAAGGTCGAGTCCGCGGATCTTGTCAGACTCGCTCTGGCGCACTGTCAGCATGATTACCGGCACAGTTGAGACCTCGCGGATATGGCGCAGAGCCTCAAAGCCGTCCATCTCCGGCATCGAGACATCGAGCACGATCAGGTCTGGCAGGGCGTCGCGCAGCTTCTCCAGCGCCTCCAGACCGTTGCTAGCCTCTTCCACATGATAGTGTTCCAGTTCGAGATTCATGCGCACGAAATCGCGAATACGCGGCTCATCGTCCACGATGAGAATCGTCATATCGCGCGCGTCAAAATGTTCCTTTTGCATTAAAACACCACCATTGGCAACTGTGCCTTTTCCTCACGCAGTAAACTGAATGAAAATGTGGAGCCGCTGTGCAGGGCGCTTTCCACCCAGATGCGGCCACCGTGCGCTTCAACAATAGCGCGGCAGATATACAGACCGAGGCCCGCGCCCTGGATCGCGCTGCTTTTGCCATTGCCGGCGCGCTGGAAGCGTTCAAAGATCTCAGCCTGCTCGCGCAGTGAGATACCCATGCCCTGATCGCTAATTCTGACGATCACCTCGTCGCTTGTAGCCCGGCAGGTGACAGTAATCTGCGCTTTGCCGGGCGAATATTTGATAGCATTATCGAGCAAATTTTGCAAGACCTCTGTGATTCGCTCGCGATCCGCCAGCACCGTGGGCAGGTGCGTGGGCAGGTCGAGCGTGATCTGCGCCTCGGAATTTTTCACGCGCAGGCGCTCGGCCACGCGCTCGATGAGCGGCGCAAGATCCAGAGGAGTGACATCCATTTGCAAGCCACCGGCCTGAATACGCGAAGCGTAGAGCAGGTTGCCAACCAGCTTATTCAGGCGATCAGCCTCTTCCTCGATGGCTTTCAAGCGTGTGTGCAGTGCCTCGGGATTGAGCACGGCATCCGAGCGAGCCAGCGTCGAGGCGTAGCCTTTGATAATCGAGATCGGCGTCTGGAGCTCGTGTGAGATCACCGAGATAAAGGTTGAGCGCTGCTCTTCCTGTTCCAACTCGCGCGAAATATCGCGCACGGTGAGAATGCCAATTGTGGGTTCACCGTGGGCCGAATAGATGCACGAGGCGTTGACCGAGACCGCGAACTGCTGGCCATCGCGCGCCACAATCTGCATCTCGCGATCCGCCACGCGCTGGCCCGCGAAGGCCTGTAAAATGGGCGAACCCTGCAAACCCAGATCGTGGCCCTGGCGATCTCTTGGCCGCAGCACCTCAACATAAAAACGTCCCACCACCTCGTGTTCGTGCCAGCCAGTCAGGCGTTGCATGGCCGGATTGAAGTCCAGGATACGCAGGGCAGCGTCCACGGAGAGAATCCCCTCGGCGCTCTGGTGAAAGATCGCGGCCAGGCGCTGCTGCTCTTTGACCAGAGATTGCGCGCGCAGGCTCGCGCGCAGCCCTGCTGCCAGTTGCGTAATCACGATCTGCTGGTCATCCTCCGCCAGTCGCGCGCGCGCCCTCCTGGACGCCGGGCAAAGGCAGTGCAGCACGCCCAGCGCGCCAGCCATGTCAGAGACATAGAACGAGCGCCGCTCTAATTCAGGTATCGCTTCTTCCGCGGGCTCGACCTCGCCTGACACGCTTTCCAACTGCGCGGTCAGCGCGGGCGGCAGCGGATCGATCACCAGCGGGCGGGCCGGTCCTGGCTGCGCGCGTTCGCGGATGACGCTGAGAAAAAACGCGGCCTCGTTTTCGCTTAACTGGTAGAGAGTATACTCTGAACTGCTCTGGGGGTCAAACGCCGCGTTGGCAAGCACAAACACCCCCGCCAGCCCACGCAAAAGCCGCACCGCGCTGCCCACGAGGATCGTTATTTGCTCATACAGATCCTCGGAATGGCGTTGTTGGGACCAGGACATCGAAGGACTCCGCTAGAGATTGGTACAACCAGCAGCCACTTGCTGGTCGCCAAAGATAGTGCTATTGTAACACAGAATAAGAATTTGTCATCTATCTCTTAACGCTGACGCTCATTTTCATATGATTGTTTGCAATTATTCGGACTGCTCAGCGCCTGCGGCGCTTCGCACAGATT
>DASVMX010000275.1:0-7856 GCA_036384215.1 Ktedonobacteraceae bacterium
ATATTTAAAATGGAGATACTATGCGGGACAATTCACTCGAACTGTTTACGGTCCTTTCGCGGGCTTATAACTGGGTGTATGCTCACGCTGCCCGCGATCACCGGCGCTATGGTTTGAATCCGACGGAATTTGGCATTCTGGAACTGCTCTATCATAAAGGGTCGATGCCGCTGCAACAAATCGGTGAGAAGATTTTGATCTCCAGCGGAAATATCACCTATTGCGTCGATAAGCTGGAGCAAAAAGGCTTGCTGGCGCGCCGGCACGCGCAAAATGACCGGCGCGTAATCTTCGCTGAATTGACCGAGCAAGGCCAGGCGCTGCTGGCTGAGATCTTTCCCCAGCATACCGAGGTACTGCGCGCCGCCATGGATGGTCTGACCGGCGAGGAAAAGGCTCAGGCCATTGCCCTGCTGAAAAAACTTGGCCTGGCTGCTCAGGCGCATTTTCACAGGGAATAAAACAGATCCCAGGATGGTTATCTTTATTTAGAATATCTTAAATTAAAGGTATTATCGCTGACCGGCATGGAGCTGATGAGCGAAAGAGGGTACTATCAGATCCGCGAAGTGCGCCTGTTCTTTGAGTGGGAGCGGGCGGATGAGCAGACCTGATAGCGCAGAAGATAAGGAGAAGAATAGCATGCAACTTGGTGGACTTCATCACATCACAGCCATTACCGGTAATGCATCGCAGAATGTCGCGTTCTATACGCAGGTGCTGGGTATGCGCCTGGTGAAAAAGACGGTCAACCAGGATGACGTTTCAGCGTATCACCTGTTTTATGGCGATGAGATTGGACACGCTGGCACGGAATTGACCTTTTTTGATTGGCCCGAGGCGGGTCCGACGCGTGAAGGTTCGGGGATGATCTCGTCGATGATGCTGGGGGTGCGCGGGCGCGCGGCTCTGGACTGGTGGGCTGAGCGCCTGAGCAGCTTCGGCGTTGAGCACGAAGAAGTACGCACGCGCCCGGAGGACGGGCGAGCAGTGCTGGCCTTCAAAGATCCCGAGGGACAGCGCCTGGAGCTGCTGGACGATGAGGGCAAGATCAGCGGCGCCCCCTGGCAGAAGAGTCCTGTGCCTGCTGAAATGGCTATTCGCGGACTCTACGGCGTGCGCTTCACGGTCAAACAGCTTGAGCGCACGGCGCTGCTACTGACCGAGGTACTCGGCTTCCGGCGCACGCGCAGCTATCAGACCCCGCAGCAGCACGAAGTCATCATCTTTGAGGTTGGTCCCGGCGGTCCTGGCGCGGAAGTTCACGTCGAAGTGCGTCCTGAGCTGCCCTTTGGCCGCCCGGCCATCGGTGGAGTACACCACGTCGCCTTCCGTACGCCAGATGAGGGCGAACAGGAGCAGTGGCGAGCCCACATCGCTGAAGTCGGTGGGCGCCCCACGCAGATTATCGACCGCTTCTACTTTCACTCGATCTACTTCCGCGAGCCCGGAGGCATCCTCTGTGAAATAGCCACCGAAGGTCCCGGCTTCGCCACCGACGAAGATCCGGCCACCCTCGGCGAAAGTCTGGCCCTGCCGCCTTTCCTGGAGCCCCAGCGCGCAGAAATCGAAGCTGGCCTGAAACCAATCCAGCCCATCGAATTCGCGACAAAGGCATAAGAAGTATCATAGCAGTGATGAATGAAAAGAGCGCGCGTCGTGCAACACGCGCTCTTTTCATTCATCACTGCTATGAATCGGTCGCCTCGATCATCTGTTGCGCGTTAAGTGCGGCCAGTGTGATCTGTGCAATACTCTCAATCAAAGTCATCAATCGATGATGGATGTTTCATACTTCTCCCTTCTATACCTCTTTTTTTCTTCCCAACCCCTCTGTCTGGTCTGCTAATGCGCAACCAGAGCCAGCAACTGCTGATCCAGGCGCTGAATATATTCGCGCCCATATTTGCCGTTCTCCAGGGACTCAAACAGGTGTGCGGGCAGATCCTGCGCGATCTCAGCGCTGCACGAACCAGCCGCCAGTGCAATCGCGGCGACCGTGTCCACATCGCCGGAGAACTGTACGCAGGTTTTGAGCAATTCGCTCATGCTGCTGCTCCCGCTCACCGCCGTGACCGCCGCGCGCACGCTGGCCCAGCCAGGAGCAGTGACCTTACCAGACCAGGGCTTTGACCATTGTCCATCCACCTCTTTCTCCAGGTAGGCGCCCAGGTCTTTTTTCGCGCCCAACTGGTAGAGAAAATAGTGCGTCATCAAAGCAGCCGCGACCGCCGCATTGATGCCGTTGGGCGTATTATGCGTCAGCGCGGCCTGCACTGTACAACGCTCGATCACCTGGGCAGGCGTGGAATAGACCCCCAACGGGGCAGCACGCATGGCCGCGCCACTCTTCTCACTGTCCGGCCTGATCTCTCTGAGAAACTGCTCTCCATCGCGCACCTGGCGCAGAAAATGATAGAAACCCTGAGCGTAGCCTTCGCGCGGATCGCGCTGGAACGCCACCACAAACCTGTGTGCAAGCATCCTCGGCTCCCACGGCTTCCCCGCCACAATCGCCTCAGCGACAGCTAAACTCATCTGCGTATCGTCAGTATACGCGCCAGGTTTAATCTTATGTCTGGGGTGCTTCACATACGCGGACAAGTTGTTATATTTTTGAATAAACTCTATATCAGCATACTCAAAGCCCGCTCCATACGCGTCGCCAATGGCTATTTCAAGTAACATGCGAGATTTTCTCCTTTCTCAATTACCCCGATACTCCCTCTTGAATCAATGCACGCCAAGGCCTGTTGATCTCGCTAAGGTATCAATTGTTGTTGTTAGCGCAAAAGCACCAGGAAAAATCAGATACATCTGATTTTTCCTGGTGCTTTTGCGCTAACAACAACAATTGATACCTTAGCTTACTTCTTCGAGGGCGCGTCCGGTGAACTGGCTGTTGTAGAGGTCGGCGTAGAAGCCGTTGGCCTCAAGCAGGCGTTCGTGGGTGCCTTTCTCGATGATGGTGCCGTGGTTCATGACCAGGATCAGGTCAGCATCGCGAATGGTCGAGAGACGGTGGGCGATGACGAAGCTGGTTCGGCCCTTCATCAGTTCGGCCATGGCGCGCTGGATCTGCTGCTCGGTCCTGGTGTCCACGCTGCTGGTGGCCTCGTCCAGGATCAGGATCTCTGGATCGGCCAGGAAGGCGCGGGCGATGGTGAGCAACTGTTTCTGCCCCTGCGAAATGTTCGTGGCATCTTCGTTCAGCACAGTGCCATAGCCCTCGGGCAGCGTTCTGACAAAGTGATCAGCATACGCGGCTTTCGCGGCGCGCACGATGTCGGTCTCCGAAGCACCATCGCGGCCATAGGCGATGTTGTCGCGAATACTGCCGTTGAAGAGCCAGGTGTCCTGCAAAACCATTCCAAAGGTCCGGCGCAGATCGCCACGTTTGAAGTCAGTGATGTTCACCCCGTCCACGAGGATCGCGCCGCCGTTGACTTCGTAGAAGCGCATTAGCAAATTGACCAGCGTGGTCTTGCCAGCCCCGGTGGGACCGACAATAGCGATCATCTGACCCGGCTTGACATCGATATTCATGTCTTCCATCAGAATCGCGTCCTCTTTATAGCCAAAGCGGACGTGCCGGAACTCAACCGCGCCCTGCGGAGCGGTCAGCGCGACAGGATCGACAGACTCTGGCACCTGCTCCTCTTCGTCAAGCAACTCAAAGATGCGCTCTGCCGAGGCGATTGAGGACTGAATGACATTGGCAATGTTCGCCAGCTGAGTAATCGGCATAGTAAATTGCTGAGCATACTGGACAAAGGCCTGAACGTCGCCGATGGTGATCGTTCCCTGTGTGACCATGATGCCACCAGCCACAGCCACAAAGACATAACCAACATTACCGACGAAGCGCATCAGCGGCATAATAATACCGGAGACAAATTGGGCCTTCCAACCGGCATCGTAGAGTTTGTCGTTCAAACGTGTGAACTCTTCGATAGCCAGCGTTTCATGTCCAAAAGCTTTGACGATCTTGTGGCCCGTGTACATCTCTTCGACATGACCGTTCAGTTCACCCAGCGAGCGCTGCTGCTTGCGGAAGTAATTCTGCGAGCGTTTAGCAACGCCGGTCACGATGAACATGCTCAGCGGCAGCGTAACCAGCACAATCAGGCTGAGCAGCCAGCTAATGGTGAACATCATCACCACCACGCCAATCAACGTCACAGCGGAGGTGATCAACTGCGTGATGCTCTGCTGTAGCGTAGTGCTCAGATTATCCATATCGTTGACCGCGCGGCTGAGGATTTCGCCGTGCGTGCGCGAGTCAAAGTACTTGAGTGGCAAGCGCGAAAGCTTCTCGTCGACTTCTTTGCGCAGGCGATAGACCATGCGCTGCGCCACACCCGCCATGATGTACTGCTGGATGTAGAGGAAAATGGCGCTGATCAAGTACAAACCCAACAAGATCAGCAGGATATTCCCGATATAGCCGAAATCAATCCCGGGAACTGGCACCGGGTGCAATTGATTAGCGAGTGCCGGGTTTTTCGCTATCATTTTGGCTATAGCCTGGTTCTTGAACAGCGCTGTGTACTTCCCGACCAGGCCGTCGAACAACCTGGTGGTCGCCATACCAAGGATTTTCGGACCGACAATGTTAAAAACGGTGCCGATAATCGCTGTTATCAGGACGGTCAGCAGGAGAAACTTCTGCGGCAGAAAGTACTTCATCAGCCGCCCGAAAGTGGCCCGAAAGTCTTTGGCTTTTTGCACCGGCTGACCCATACTGCCCCAACCGCCTCGACCCATTGGCCCTCCCTGCGCGGGAGCTTGTTGTATTCTCTTGCGCTCTTCGCTCATGCGATTTCCTCCGCGATTTCCTCCATAGAGAGCTGCGAGGCGACAATCTCGTGATAGACATCGCAGGTCCTCATCAATTCCCGGTGAGTCCCAATGCCCGCAACACGTCCTTCATCCAGAACAATAATCTGATCCGCGTCCATGACGGTACTGACGCGCTGGGCGACGATCAGAACGGTGGACTCCTGCGTCTCCCCTTTCAGGGCCGAGCGCAGTTTCGCGTCAGTCTTGAAGTCCAGCGCCGAGAAACTATCGTCAAAAATGTAGATTTCAGGCTTGCGTATCAGCGCGCGCGCAATCGAAAGCCGCTGCTTCTGACCACCAGAGACGTTGGTACCGCCCTGCGCAATCACCGAGTCAAAACCGTCCTGCATGCCCACGATAAACTCGCTGGCCTGAGCAACCTCAGCCGCGCGACGAACCTCTTCATCGCTGGCGCCCTCTCTACCGTAGCGAATGTTCTCACTGATGGTACCAGAGAACAGTACGGCCTTCTGAGGCACAAAGCCGATCTTCTCGCGCAGATGCTCCTGCGACAACTCGCGCAGATCCACCCCGTCCACCAGGATATGACCCTTATCAATATCGTAGAAACGTGGTATCAGACTGATTAAGGTCGATTTGCCCGCGCCAGTGCCACCAATGATGGCCGTGACCTGGCCTGGCCGCGCGCGAAAGGTGATATTCGAGAGCGCTGGCTCCTCGGCTCCTGGATAGCTGAAAGTCACATCCTGGAACTCAACATAGCCTCTCAGTTCCTCAGCGCGCTTGACGTGCTCGGCGTCGTTGATCTCCGGCTTGATGTCCAGCACCTCGTTGATACGCGTCGCCGAAGCTGCCGCGCGCGGCACCATGATAAACATCATCGAGACCATCATCAATGCGAAAAGGATCTGCATGGCATATTGCAGGAAGGCGATTAACGCCCCAACCTGCATGTCGCCATTGTTGATGCGGAGACCACCAAACCAGATAATAGACACACTCGAAACATTCAATATCAGCATCATGACAGGCATCATGAAAGCCACGATCCTGTTGACCCGCACAGCTACATCGGTCAGGTCGGCGTTGGCCTCGTCAAAGCGCTTCTCTTCGTACTTCACGCGATCAAAGGCGCGCACAACGCGCACGCCGGTCAGACCTTCGTCCAGGACCAGATTGAGCTTATCGAGCTTAACCTGCATCTTCTGGAAAAGCGGGATGGCCCGACTCATAATTAAGGCGATCACCAGCACCAGCACGGGGATCATGACCACAAAGACAGAGGAGAGCCCGACATCCTGGTTCAAAGCCAGGATAATGCCGCCCACCAGGGTGATTGGCGCGGTGATCATCATGTTCAGAATCATGATCAACACCTGCTGCACCTGCGTGGTATCGTTGGTAGTGCGGGTAATCAACGAAGCCGTGCTCACAGTATCAAATTCGTGCAATGAAAAACGCTGCACATGCGTAAACAGCTTCGAGCGCACAATTTTGCCAAAGCCGGTCGCGATCTGGGAAGAGAAGAAAATGCCGACCACGGCACAAATGGTCCCGCCAACAGTCACTAAAGCCATCCAGCCGCCAGTACGCCAGATATAGCCAATGTCTTTATTGACGATACCTTTGTCAACGATATCTGCCATCAGATTGGGCAGGTACAGGTTGGCCATGGCCTGCCCAAAAGCCAGAATAACCACCACTGTCAGAATAAAACTGTACGGCTTTAAGAGCCGCATTAATTTAATCATGCTTCTTTCTCTCCATTCCACTGAGATTGACGCACGTTTGCTTCCTGTTCGCTAAAGTAACAAAACACTTTGGATAATAATTCAACAAGTTGATTGCTCTCTTCCTCTCCCAGATACTCGATCAACCCCTGGAGAGAAGCGACCAGGGACTCCTGGGCCATCCGCGTCACTTCTTCCCCCTTCTGGGTCAGCCTGACGTCAACCGACCTGCGGTCGTGGATGTCAATGTGCCGTTCAATCAGGCCATTGGCCTCCAGGCCCTTTAACAACTGGGTCACCGTTGGAGAGGTGACAAGCAGCAATTTGCTGATCTCAGAGACCTTAAGCTCACTCGCCCCAGGCTTGCACCCCTTCTTAATACAAAACAAGACGCGGATTTCACTCGGCTTGCAGCCCGCTATCGCGTGCTGATGCTGAGCCCACGCGGCTTTATTAAACTGCATAAAGGATCTCATCAACTTCTGCACTACCGGGTTAATTTCCTGCCCATGCTCATGGCCGATGTTCTGTTCGATCTGCTGATCTGCTTGCTGCTCTGTTTGCATTTGCTTCCCTCCACTTTTGAATAGGTTAGCAAATAATTTAGTATCTAATTTATTAGGTAACCTATCTAATTATATGGCAGAGATGGAGATGCTGTCAAGGGGTCTCTGTCCACCCACGCTGGCTGTCGCAAATCTCCATTAACTACGTGGGAAAGTGGACAGAAAGGAGAAAAAGAAGTTTCTCCAGAGACGCGATAATCCCGGCAGGGACGCTATTCTCCCTGCACCCTCGCTCTACAATAATGCCGGCTGCTTGCTTACGATATATCGTGATATATTGATTATTATAACGATATATCGCGAAAAGTCAAGCCCCCGAACGCGGCATTTTGCGCATTGCGTTTGTTGCCAATCTTTTTATCTGCTCTCAGTGTAAAAGAAACCGACCTGGCCGGCATCCTCCCGGAGGGTGATTGGCCGGGTGATTTTTGGAACTGGTTGGGGAGCACCATCCCTTAAAGGCTGGCTAAATCACTCAGCACAGGCCTACTCTTGCACGGACTTGTGGGCCACTTAATCTGCGGCGAGAAGTTGCAATAATCAAAAATAATAGGAAAGACATGGAAACGTGACTTCAGAGAGTAAACGACGACGGATGTGCTCATTTCGCACAGAGAACAATGCCCCTGGCTCATGCCAGGGGCATTGTTCTCTGTGCGAAATGAGCACATCCGTCGTCGTTTACTCTCTGACGTCACGTTTCCATGTCTTTCCTATTATTTTTGATTATTGCAACTTCTCGCCGCAGATTAAGTGG
>DASVMX010000276.1:0-3733 GCA_036384215.1 Ktedonobacteraceae bacterium
CAGTAAACGCATGAGCCGGGATGCTGGAACATTGCAATGTTCCAGCATCCCGGCTCATGCGTTTACTGTCACCTGAAAATATGTTTTTGCCTATCTTTCTAACAGCACCCGGATTTTCAGGGCGATCTGGAGTGAGAGACGCAGTTCAGCATCTTCCAGGGAGCGGCCCAGGAGTTCTTCAATACGGCTCAGGCGGTAGAGTAGTGAATTGCGGTGCAGATGCATCACGCGCGCGGTTTCGCTGAGGTTGCCATTGCAGCGGAAAAAGCCTTCCAGGGTTTCCAGCAAGGCCTGGTTGCCGCGGTTGTCTGCGTCGAGCAGGGGGCCAAGTGTTTCATGATAGAAGTCGAGCAGCGTTTGTTCGCCGTAAAGCGGGAAGAGCAGGCGATAGATGCCCAGGCGCGCAAACGAATGCAGTTTGCCCTCACCAAAGAGTCTACGACCGATTTCCAGAGCCTGCTGGGCTTCACGCCAGGATTGGGGGATCATCTGGACATTGCGGGCAATTTGCCCAATGCCGCCTGAATAAGAGAGTTTATGGCGTGCATTTTGGGGCTGGAGGCGCGCCTGAGTGCGCACCAGGCTGCTGAGAATAGCTTGCTCGTCAGGCGTCTCACCCTCCTGTTCATAGTTAATGCCTGTTTTGGTGCCGGGTAAGAGCGCCATGACCCGGCGAGGCTCATTAATCACCCAGGCGCCAGGCCAGGTGCGCAGGAGTTCATCGCGCAGGCGTTTGCTCCATTGCGTATGGGGTCCGTTGGAGGCGTAGGTTGCTTCTTCAAGCGCAAGCTCAAACAGTACCACTGCCTGGGGAACGCTTAGATCGTGTCCCAGCAGGCGCGCTCGCACCTGCATCTCTTCGGCTTGTTGATAATTACCTTGTACGACATCCATAAAGGCTTCGCTCTGATAGCGGCTTTCGACCCTGCTGCGCTCACGCTCACGCGCGAATTCTAGCGAGAGAATCGGAGCGACCTGACCCATAATCAGGCGTTCCAAATGGTCAAAATTCCCGGCGTCACCAATTAAGGACAGATAACCGACGACCTCGTGCGGAATCTGGATGGGCAACATGACTCGCGACATGTTCTGTTTTTGCAGAGCCTCGTCGCTTAAAAGACCCGGAGGAGTCTGATCTTCCTGGCCCGGAGGAGCGGCCTGTAAAAGAATCTCCTGATTGGCATCCTGTAGGACGACCCATTTGCCGCAGACACTGGCCAGATGTTTGCAGACTCCTTCAATGCCGGCGCCCTGGATGCTAAGCTGCATCAACTGATGTGAGATTTCGCTGGCCTGGCGTTCGATCTCGCCTCGGAAGCTTACCACAAAGGTGATGACATCGCGCTCAATCTCCTCAAGAGGAGCATTGGCCGGGAGGAGTAACAGGGGCAGATGGAGCTGCTCGGCACAGGAGATAGCCTCCGTGCCCAGTGCTTCGAGCGAAGGAGCTGCTACAGCGACCGCTGCCACCCGCTCGCGATGCAAACTTTTGAGCAATTGGGGCAAAGTCTCATCCAGCCGACGTAGTTGAGCCAGTCCTAACAGAGCAAGCTCTCCCCCTCGCACGCTTTCAAATGCTGGGAGACGCGCGCGCATACGCATGGCCCAGGTGACCCGCCGGTCCAGACCCTCGCCTCCCGCGGCCAGGTGGGCTTCACGGGAGACGAGCAAGGTCATAATATTGCGGACCGAGGCCGAGGATATCGGGGATGGAGAACCGCTCATGTACTTTGCTCTCGCAGGGTATCAGGTCCAGATGAACTGGCCCAAAAGGGAAGCGCGGCGATTATCGCCGCGCCGTGGTAGCAGACGTACCACTACTTTTTTGCGCCTTGCGTTTGTCCTCCGCTTTTTTGGCTTTGGCCAGGTGTTTGTGCCAGGCGACACGTTTGGTTTTATTCATGCCTTTTTTCCTTTCTTTTTACGTTACTCTTCAATTTCAGCCGAGTCGTCAAAATCAATCTCATTCATCTCCTCAGTCTCATCACCACCATCATAGTATTCATCATCGCCAGCCATCTCATCTTCATCCTCGTGGTCGCGTCGTAGCATGCTATCCTTGATATACGCGCGGATCGTATCACCGCCGCCCTGCGAGGGGAAGCTCACCTTGCCAAACATGCTGGGATGTTGGTACTCTTCGCGTACAATCAGGCGTACCTGACCGTGCTCCATCGCCAGAATGGCTGCCGCGTAGCGGTTGCCGCCTTCCATAAAATTAATCAGGCGGTTCGCCAGGCGTGGTTCAATCTGGCCGATATCTTCATTTGCGCCATTGCGTACGAGCAGTGAGTGGCCAATCTGGTGCAACTGGACTTTATCACCCACGGCGACGCGCGCCAGCGTGTTGGTCCCCCCGATATTGATCAATTCGGTGACACCAGTTTTACCTGTCTCTTCGATGAAAAGCTGAGGGTCAATGTGCCCGCTGCCCTGGTGAAGCTCGACTGAGCTTTCTTGCAAGAGAGCCAGCCGATCCAGGTTCTTTTTGGCAATGGTGTTCTTGGGGCTGTAGATCAGCGTTTGCGCGTAGGCGTCGCGGGCTTCCACGTATTGCCCCAGCTCGCTGTAGGCCTTGCCCAGACGGTTATAGGCATCTGGCTCACTCGGGAACAGTTGCAGAATGTTCTTGTTTGTGAGCACAGCCTCTTCCCACTGGCTTGTGCCAGCTTGTTTGATGGCAAGATCTGTCCACTGCTTTTTGAGTCGCGCTTTTTCTTCAGCCGATTGTGCTTGTGCCATGAAACTCTCCTCTTTCGATCCCTTTTCAATCCCTGTCTCGCGTACATACCTGTACTGCCGACATTAACCCGCATATTATAACGTAATGGCGCAACCTTGCAAGGACCAGGAGGTGGCTTTTTCGATCTGCACCTGAATCAGGTCTCCTGGTTGAATCTGACGCGGGGAGGCAACGCTGCCATCCGCCTGTTGTTCTGCTCCCGGCTGTGGGAAAAACACCAGTTTATTGGTGCGATTGCGTCCCTGCCATTGCAGGCGTCCGTGGCTGGTATTCGGTTTTTCGACCAGCACCTCTTCCACTTTGCCGACCAGCGGCTGATTCAGCTCAAACGCAATCCTGGCCTGTACTTCCTCCAGCGCGTGCAGGCGTCGCATCTTTTCCGCGTGCGGAACATCATCCTCCCAGCGAGCCGCGACGGTACCAGGGCGCACGGAGTACGCGGCCACGTGTACCACGTCAAAGCGAATCTCCTCCAGCAGATCCAGAGTATGCTGGAACTCTTCCTCGGTTTCTCCGCAGAAGCCGACGATAATATCGGTCGAGAGCGAGATGCCCGGCCAGAGTTCGCGCACGCGTGTAATGCGTTCGCGGTATTCGCCCAGTGTATAGCCACGTTTCATGCGCGTAAGACAGGCGTCATCACCCGACTGAACAGGAATGTTCAGGTGCTCGCAGACCTTGGGCAGCCCAGCCATACGCTCGATCATGCTGTCGGTCATATGGCGTGGATAGGAGGTCATAAAGCGGATGCGCTCCAGTCCGTCAATCTCACTCAGGTTCTCCATCAGGATGGCCAGGTCAGGTTTGTCGGCCAGGTCCAGGCCGTACGCCTCAATGGTCTGGCCCAGCAGGGTCAGCTCTTTCGCGCCTTTCACAACCAGCGTGCGAGCTTCCGCGACCAGCTCGTCCACAGGACGACTGCGCTCGCGCCCGCGGCGGTAGGGCACAATGCAATAGGTACAGACCTTATTGCAGCCAAGCACCACTGGC
>DASVMX010000277.1:0-2535 GCA_036384215.1 Ktedonobacteraceae bacterium
CAGCGCCCGCCAATCGCCCATCTAAAACCTTGCGAGTGCCGCAGGCGCGAGGGTTCTGAGAAAAAAATTTGACCGGAGCGGCTGCTGATACGTAACTATACATGGAACGATCTCGCTGGCTGGTAACGCCTGACAAAAACCAGCAGATGACGAGGCCACGCAACTATGCTACCATAGATTCACCGCGCAAAATCATCAGGAAACAGGATAGACAATGAAGAAGCTACATATATCTTTTCTGGCGTGCTTTCTTTTGTTGTTTGCCGCTTGCGGCGGCGGCGGCACGAACAACGCCACCCCCACGGTGCAGCCGGTCAATGGCTTTGGCACGATGCAGAATCACACACATTCGATGGTTATACTGCCAGACGCTCAACAAACAATTGTGCTGGCCACACACTATGGCATTTTTCGCTCGCAGAATCATGGCGCGAGCTGGCAGGAGACGGCCGCGGGTCCAAACCAGTTGATGCAGGGCCTGATGACCTGGTGGCTCTCTTACAATCCGCTCAATCCCCAGCGGCTCTACGTGCTGACCCTGCCAGCGGTGACTCCCCACGCGGGCACGCTCGGCCTTTACACCAGCGGCGATGGCGGAAAAACCTGGCAGATGTCCATACCCTATAGCAGCCTGCCCACCGGCACTGTCTATTTCGCGCACGCTGGCAACGAGGACCCCAACGAGGTCTATATCTACCAGAGCGGTCTGGGCGCCAATGGTCTGAAGGTCAGCCATGATAATGGCGCGCATTTTACCCAGGCTGGCAGCCCGCTGCCCTTTGGCAGCCTGCTGGGGATGCTGCCCCTGCCCAATAAACCAGGCCACATACTGGTCTTCGGCAACGAGGGCGCGGCCCTGACCGGCGACGGCGGCCAGCACTGGCAGGTCGTCAAGAGCCTGCAGGACAGCATCTTTGAGGTTACGACACCCGGCCCCAACCAGCCAATCTACGCCAAGGGCGCCGATGGTATCTACGTCTCGCGCGATAACGGTCAGAGCTTTACCCTCGCCACACAGAACACCTATGCTGCCCTGACCGCCTCGCCTCAGCAGCCAGATACCATCTACGGCAAAACCGCCCTGGCTATCTACCGCAGCACCGACGCAGGCAAGACCTGGAACAAGCTGCCAGCCATTAAAGGCAACCTGGAGATCCTCATCGCGGACCCCAATAACCCGAACCAGCTCTACCTCGCGCTCTCCTACCCAAGCGCGACCTACCATTTCGCCAGTGATGCCTGGAAATCGCTCACGCCTCCCGCTGCATCATAGAACTACGAGAAGGTATTGTAGATAGCCATGGAAAAAAATGTTAACCAGCCTGTATCAGGGTTCACATTTGGCCTCAGCGCGGCATTGTTCATTGCAGCATTGTTGATTATGCTATTATTCGCCCCTACCGTTCCGCTGGCGCACGCGGACGGGGGCGCGCCCAACCTGGCCTACGTGGCGGGTGGCGGCCAGGGCATTAGCGTGATCGATATCGGCCAGCAGAAAGTCACCGGCACACTCGCCCTGGATGGCACTCCCACCTCGCTCTTTTTGACGCTCGATGGACGCTATATCTACGCGGCCCAGCCTGCACAGAATAAAGTGAGCATGATAGATACCAGCAGCCAGAAGCTTGTATGCAGCGTCAGCGTGCCCGGACAACCCTCGCTGCTGGCCTTCGATGCCGGCGTCAATTTGCTCTACGCCGCTGGCAACGGCACTGCCGGGATTACCGCCATCAGTTCGGGCACCTGCATCATCAAGAAAACCATTCCCACCAACGGCCCGGTCTATGGCCTGGCCACCGCCGAGGTCGGCTCCGGCCCCAACGGCGGCACTGGCAATCAACTCTGGTTCACCACGCACAATACGCTGCATGTCTATACCATCGACCCTGATAAGACCCGCGATATCCCGATTCCGGGCAATCCAGAATATATTTCGATTCCCCCCGGCGTGACGGTCTATACTACTACCCGCCAGGGCACAATCGTAGCCGTCAGCCTGCAAGATCTCCAGCCAACCGCTCCCTTGTTGCAAGGCGGCGAGTTCGGCCCCATGGATTTTGATGCCTTTACCGGCGAGATCTACGTGCCCGATAAAAAGCACCAGCAGATTGCTGTGCTGACCCCCATCTACTTTGGCGGCTCAACTGCCCCGCGTGAACCCAATCACGTGATCAAAGTGGAAGCCGTCCCGCAGTCCGTGGCAATTACCGGCGACGGCAACCTGGGCTTTTTTGCCCTGGCCGGTGGCAAAGTCGCCATGTTCGACATTCCCGGCAAAACCATCAGCACTACCTTCTCCGTGGGTGGAGACCCGCGCTTCATTATTACCGGCCTCTACCCACCAGCGATCAGAAATTCACAGCAAAACACCGTCTCTGGATCGGCCATCCCCTCAAACCTGCTCCTCTGGCTGGCCGGGGGCGCGCTCCTGCTCCTGCTCGTTATAGCTCTGCTGCTCATCCTGAGCCGACGCCAACGACGCTGAACCAGGAGGCAAGTTTCTGTTTTATGAGAGCGAAACGGGCGGGACGGGCA
>DASVMX010000278.1:0-9159 GCA_036384215.1 Ktedonobacteraceae bacterium
ACGACGAGCCGGGCGAGGGCAACGCGTGGGAGGAGATCGTGGCGGGCGTGTGGGAGCAGGTCCTTGGCGTGAAGCAGGTCGGCACGCGGGACAACTTCTTTGAGATCGGCGGTCATTCGCTGCTGGCAACTCAGGTGGTGACACGTCTGAGCAGGATATCGCAGAAAGAGTTGCCATTACGCGCTCTTTTCGAGAGCCCAACCGTGGCCGGGCTGGCTGCGCGGCTCGCGGATACGCGCCTGGATCAGGCGCAGCGGCTCGCCTCTCCACCGAGACCGCAGCCTCGCCCGGCTGAACTCCCCCTGGCTTTTGCGCAACAGAGGCTCTGGTTTCTCAATCAGCTGGCACCAGCTACCCCCGCCTATAACCTGCCGCTCGCGATGCGCCTGAGCGGCCCCTTTCAAGTCAAAGCACTGAGCAAAAGCTTGAGCGAGGTTGCGCGCCGCCATGAAGCCCTGCGCACAACCTTTCCCATTCACAACAATGCTCCTGTGCAGTCTATTCACCCTCTCCTCTCGCCTGATTTACCAGTTGTGGACCTCAGCACGCTGCCACAAGCACAGCAGGATCGTATCGTTCGGCGTATCGTGAACGAGGAGACGCAGCAGCCGTTCGACCTTGCCGGAGGACCGCTGCTGCGTGCCTTGCTTCTACAGCTCGCGGATAACGAGCACGTTTTGGTGTTGAACCTGCATCATATCATCGCGGACGGCTGGTCACAGGAAGTATTGGTACGCGAACTCTCCGCTCTTTACCGGGCGTACGTCCACGCGCGAGTCTCGCCCCTGCCGGATCTGCCCTTGCAGTACGCAGACTATACGCTCTGGCAGCAAGCGTGGCTGAAAGGTGAGATCTTGCAAAGCCACCTGGATTACTGGCAGCAACAACTGGCAGGAGCGCCGACGATGCTGGAGCTCCCTACCGATCGACCACGTCCGGCTGTTCAGACATTTCGCGGCTCGCAATCTCCGTTCCTGGTGCCTCAGGAGTTGACAGAGGGTCTCAAAACGCTGAGTCGGCAGGAGGGCGTCACGCTCTTTATGAGCCTGCTGGCTGGCTTTGCGCTGCTTCTTGCTCGCTATAGCGGGCAGGAAGATGTGCTCATCGGCACGCCTATTGCTAACCGTCCCTATGCCGATCTGGAACAGCTCATTGGTTTCTTCGTTAATACGCTGGTCTTGCGCGCAGACCTGGCAGGCAATCCGAGCGCGACAACTCTCCTGGGCCGCGTACGCGAGATGGCCCTCAATGCTTATACCCATCAAGATCTGCCCTTCGAGAAACTGGTCGAGACCCTGGCACCAGAACGCACATTAAGTCACTCCCCGCTTTTCCAGGTGATGTTTGCCTTGCAACACACAGCGAAGCCCCTGCTGGATCTGGACAACGTGGAACTTCAATCACTCAATATCGATGGACAGACAGCCAGATTTGCCCTGACGCTCTCTATGCGAGAGAGCAAGCAGGCACTCGCGGGCGTGCTGGAATATAATACTGATCTGTTCGATGCCTCGACGATTGAGCGTATGACGGCTCATTTCTTGCAGGTATTACGAGAAATGGTGGCTGATCCCTCGCAACACCTGCGGGAAATCCCTCTGCTCACGAAGCGCGAGCATCAGTTGATGCTCATAGACTGGAATTCAACCCGGCAGCCATTGCCTGTGGAACGGCTCGTACATCAACTTTTTGAGGCGCAGGTTGAACGAAATCCCGACGCGCTCGCCCTGCAATACATACAACAGGTCATGACATATAGCGAACTGAACCAGCGAGCGAATCAACTGGCCCATCGTTTACACAGACATGGCATCGGTCCCGAAGCCCTGGTAGGAGTCTGCCTGCCACGCGGCTTCGACCTGGTTATCGCCCTGCTTGCCATTCTCAAGGCTGGCGGGGCCTATGTTCCTCTCGATCCTGCTTATCCACCCGAACGACTGGCCTTTATGCTACAGAATAGCCAGGCCCGCCTGCTAATCACCACCATAGAACAACAGACATCAGCCCTTTTTATGGAACAGGACATTTCACGCATCTACCTGGACGTGGATGTTCTGGAGACCGAGTCCCAGGAGAACCTCGCGAGCGTGGCAGACGCTCAGCACACAGCGTATGTGATCTATACCTCTGGCTCGACCGGCCAGCCCAAAGGTACGCAGATTACGCAGCGCAGCCTGCTGAACCTTTTATTCTGGCATCAAAAGACCTTCGGTGTCACGCCCAGGGACCGCGCAACCCACCTGGCAGGCCTGAGCTTCGATGCTGCAACCTGGGAACTCTGGCCCTCCCTGATTTCCGGTGCCTGCGTCTGTCTGCTCGACGAACAGACACGCCTTGCACCCCTTGCACTGGCTGACTGGCTGGCTGAGCAGGCCATTACGATCAGTTTCTTGCCCACGCCCCTGACCGAACAGGTGTTGACAACGAGCTGGCCAGAATTCACACGCCTGCGCTTTCTGCTGGCGGGAGGCGACCGTCTGCACTCCAGGCCCGCCACGCCTCTACCCTTTACGCTGGTCAATAACTATGGGCCGACCGAGTACACGGTCGTTGCCACCTCCGGCGAAGTCTCGGCGACCATAACGGATCGCTTACCAGACATTGGACGCCCGATCAGCAATACGCGGGCCTACCTGCTGGATGAGTTCCTGGCTCCGCTGCCCATCGGTTGCGTGGGGGAACTCTACCTGGCGGGCGAAGGCCTGGCACGCGGCTACCTCCACCAGCCCGCCCTGACCGCCGAACGCTTCTTGCCCGATCCCTTCAGCACCCGTCCCGGCGCCCGGCTCTACCGCACAGGCGACCTGGCTTGCTACCAGCCTGACGGCTCCTTGCAGTTCGTGGGCCGCCGCGATCACCAGGTCAAGCTGCGTGGCTCTCGCATCGAATTGGGCGAAATCGAGACCCTGCTGGCACAGCATCCCGAGGTGCGCGAGGCGGTGGTGCTCTTACGCCAGGATCGGCCCGGCGACCCGCGCCTGGTTGGCTACCTGGTTCCGCGAACCGCCGGGAGCGAGCCCTCCCGTGAGCAGCTCCGCGCCTTCCTGGCTCAACACCTGCCTGACGCTATGCTTCCCGTCAGTTATGTCACGTTGGAAAGCCTGCCGCTCTCCCTCAACGGCAAGGTGGAGCGAGCAGCATTGCCCGCGCCTGCGGAGACCCGTGGGGAGAAGCAGCACGACGAGCCGGGCGAGGGCAACGCGTGGGAGGAGATCGTGGCGGGCGTGTGGGAGCAGGTCCTTGGCGTGAAGCAGGTCGGCACGCGGGACAACTTCTTTGAGATCGGCGGTCATTCGCTGCTGGCAACTCAGGTGATGACACGTCTGAGCGGGATGTTGCAGCGAGAACTGCCCTTGAAGATATTCTTTGAGGCACCGACTGTGGGCGAACTGGCCCACCATCTTAACCAGACCTACCAGAGCGAGCCAGCGAGATCAATCGCTGTACCAGGTAGACAGCCTCGTCCCACCAACCTCCCACTCTCTTTTGCACAGCAACGTCTCTGGTTTCTGGATCAGATGGAGCCTGGTAGCTCGTTCTATAACCTCTCGGCCTCTTTGCGCCTGGAGGGGCCGCTGCGAGTGGCGGCCCTCGAACAGAGCTTCAACACAATTACAGCGCGCCACGAAGCCCTGCGCACCTCTTTTCGGGTGGTCAACGGAGAGCCTGCGCAGCTTATAAGCGCGGAACTGCGCGTACCGCTGACCATAGTGGCCCTGGAGCACATACCCGTCAGCCAGCAGACCGCTGAGGTACGACGGATCGCGCGCGAGGAGTTTCTGCTGCCCTTCGACCTTGCCGCAGGGCAACTAATGCGCGTACATCTGCTACGTCTGAGGGCCAGCGAGCACCTGCTCCTGCTGAGCCTGCATCACATCGTCTGCGATGGCTGGTCCATGCAAATGCTGATGCATGAACTCACCACACTCTATCGAGCATACACGCGTGAACGGGTTCCAGCGCTGCCAGAACTGCCCCTGCAATACGCGGACTATACGCTCTGGCAGCGCGCATGGCTCCAGGGAGAGATTTTACAAAGCCACCTGGATTACTGGCAGCAACAACTGGCCGGAGCACCGACGATCCTGGAGCTATCAACAGATCGCCCGCGCCCGGCTGTCCAAACCTTTAACGGGGCCTTTCAACGCATCACGCTCTCCCAGGAACTTACGGAGAGGCTGAAGACGCTGAGCCAGCAGGAGGGCGTCACGCTCTTTATGACCCTGCTAGCAGCTTTCGCCACGCTCCTCTCGCGCTATAGCGGGCAGAAAGACCTGCTGATTGGTAGCCCCATCGCCAACCGCCAGCACGCGCAACTGGAGAGACTCATTGGTTGTTTTGCCAATACGCTGGTATTGCGTGCAGATCTCTCCGGTTCCCCGACGTTTCGCAAGCTACTGGGCCGTGTGCGCGAGATGGCCCTGGAGGCGTACGCGCACCAGGATCTCCCCTTTGAACGGTTGGTAGAAGTCCTGGAACCAGAGCGCAGTCTCAGCCGCTCCCCGCTCTTTCAGGTGATCTTCGCCTTGCAAAATGCCATCGATGGAGCGCCCGACCTGGCTGACCTGAATGTCGAACTGCTGGCAGTCGAGAATAGAGCCTCCAAGTATGACCTCGGCCTCTCCCTTCAGGAGACGCCAACTGGCCTGGCGGGCGTGTTCGAGTATAATATCGACCTTTTCGACGCTGCCACGATCGAACGCATGGGCGACCATTTGCGACAATTGCTCGAAGGCATGGTTGCTAACCCTGAGCAGCCTCTGGAGACCCTTCCCTGGCTGACGGAGAGGGAGCATCGGCAGATCTTAGGAGAGTGGAACCAGACACAGGCGGCCTATCCCCAGGAAGGCAGCTTCTCCCGGCTCTTTGAGCAACAGGTTCAGCGTACGCCTGACGCAGTGGCGCTGGTATTTGAGGAGGAGCATCTGACCTACCAGGAACTCAACGAGCACGCTAATCAACTGGCGCGCCTTCTGCGCAAACGAAGCGTACAGGCGGAGACGCTGGTTGGGATCGCCCTGGAACGCTCGCCTGACCTTGTAGTGGCGGTTTTGGCGATCTTCAAAGCTGGCGCAGCCTATGTTCCCTTTGATCCAGGCTATCCGGCGGAACGGCTGACATTTATGCTCAACGATACCCGTGCGCCTGTTATGCTGACACAAACTCACCTGTTGGAACGACTGCCCATCACAGAGGACCAGGCGATCTGCCTGGACCGCGCCTGGTCCCTCTGTGCAACTGAAGCGCGCAGCGATCTGCCTGGTGACACGAGTCCGGAGAGCCTGGCTTATATGATCTACACGTCCGGCTCTACAGGCAGGCCAAAGGGTGTGCTGGTCCCTCATCGCGGCGTCTGCAACCTGGCCGAGGTCCAGCGCCATCTATTCGCCATACAGCCAGGGGAGAGAGTTCTTCAGTTTGCCTCGCTGAGCTTTGACGCCTCACTCTGGGAGATTATCATGGCCCTATACGTAGGAGCAACCCTCTGCCTGGCGACGAGAGAGACCCTGCTGCCCGGCTCGGCCCTGGTGAAACTCCTGCAAGAGCAGGCCATTACTGCTGTGACCCTGCCGCCATCGGCCCTGTCTATCTTACCGGTTCTGGCCTTTCCCGCCCTGCGCATCATCCTGACAACTGGCGAGGCCAGCACTTCCGAACTGGTTGAAACCTGGGCCAGCGCTTATCGCTTCTTCAATGGCTATGGACCAACCGAGATCACGATCTGTACCACCGTGTTTGAATGCCAGAAGAACGGTGGGAAGCCGCCCCCCATCGGTCGCCCCATCGCCAACCTTCAGACGTATGTCCTCGATGCCCGCATGCAGCCAGTTCCTGCAGGCATCCCTGGCGAACTGTACATCGGGGGAGACGCGCTCACGCGGGGCTATCACAGGCGGCCTGAACTGACCGCCGAGTGCTTTGTGCCTCATCCGTTCAGTACGCGCCCCGGACAGCGACTCTATCGCACCGGCGACCTGGTACGCTACCTGCCCGATGGGCTGCTTGAATTTGTCGGGCGCGTCGATACTCAAGTGAAGTTACGCGGGTATCGCATCGAGTTGAGGGAGATTGAACTGGCGCTACGCCAGCACCCCGACGTGCGTGAGGCCGTAGTAATCATGCAGGAGAATCTGCCAGGTGGAAAACGCCTGGTCGCCTATGTCGTCGGTGCCGACCAGCATACCCCGGCCTCCGTCAACGAACTGCGCCACCACTTGCAAGAGCGTCTGCCTGACTACATGGTTCCCGCGGCGTTGCTGGTGCTGGAACGCCTGCCACTCAACGCCAATGGCAAGGTTGATCGCCGCTTGCTGCCAGACCCGGAGGGACTGCGCCCGGAGATAGAGAGCCATTACCAGGCCCCGCAGACTCCCACGGAACAGGTCATCGCCGCAGTCTGGCAAGAGGTGCTGCGCCTGGATCGGGTCGGCATGGATGATAATTTCTTTGACCTCGGCGGCCACTCGCTGCTCATTGTTCAGGTGCAAAGCAAGTTGCGAGATATATTGAAGAGGGATCTGACCATCGTCGATCTGTTTAAATATCCGACGATTGGCTCCCTGGCAAGATATATTGGTGAGAACCAGAGTGATCCGGCACCGCCCCGGCCAGGCGACGAGCGAGCAAGGAAACTGAAGGCCGGGAAAGATCGTCTGAAACAGCTACGCACACGTACGGGGCGAGGAGTTCAGAGAGAGAAGGAATTTTAGGATGCACTCTTTAGAAGAAACAGACAAACAGCGAAACGGCCTGGAGATAGCCATCATCGGCCTGGCCGGTCGTTTTCCGGGGGCCAGAAACGTCGAAGAACTCTGGCACAACATTCAACGTGGCGTTTGTTCTATCACCACGCTCTCTGATGAAGAACTCCTCGCTTCAGGCGTTAGGGCAGCGAAGATGCATGATCCCGCCTATGTCAGAGCCAGGGGCGTGCTGGAAGATATCGAACTCTTTGACGCGGCATTCTTTGGCTACAGTCCACGCGAGGCAGAGATCATGGACCCGCAGCAGCGTCTCTTCTTAGAGTGCGCCTACGAGGCGCTAGAAAACGCAGGCTACGACCACGATCGCTGCGACGAGCTGATTGGCGTGTACGCGGGCACCGGGATGAATAGCTACCTGCTGGAAAACCTCTACTCCAACCCCAAACTTATCGCGTCCATCGGCATTTCCCAACTGGTCGTGGGCAGCGACAAGGACTATCTGACCACGCGTGTCTCCTACAAGCTTAATCTCAAGGGACCGAGCCTGGGCGTCAACACAGCCTGCTCTACCTCGCTCGTGGCGGTCCACCTGGCCTGTCGCAGCCTGCTCAATGGCGAGTGCGACATCGCCCTGGCCGGAGGCGTTTCGATCAGTGTGCCTCAGAAGGCTGGTTATGTTTACCTGGAAGGCGGAGTCGCCGCGCCTGATGGCGTTTGCCGCGCCTTTGATGCCAGGGCGCAGGGCGCGGTTCCGGGGAGCGGAGTAGGCATTGTTGTGCTGAAACGCCTGGAGGACGCGCTCAACGATGGCGATACTATATACGCGGTCATTAAAGGCTCCGCCATCAATAACGATGGCTCACAGAAGGTTGGTTTTACCGCGCCCGGTGTAGATGGGCAAGCGCGGGCGATCAGAGATGCGCACCTGGTAGCTGAGGTTGAGCCTGAAACTATTACCTATGTTGAGGCGCACGGCACCGGCACGCCTCTGGGCGATCCAATTGAGATCGCCGCACTGACCCAGGCTTTTCGCGCCTCGACCACAGCAAAGGGCTTCTGCGCCATAGGCTCGGTGAAGACCAATCTTGGACACCTGGATGCGGCAGCTGGAGTAACGGGCCTGCTCAAAACGGTCGGGGCACTGCGCGCCGCACGGTTGCCGCCCAGCCTGCACTTTGAGCAGCCAAACCCCCGGATCGATTTCGTTAACAGCCCGTTTTATGTCAACACGAAGCTTACCGAGTGGCCTGGGGGCCCGACGCCCCGCAGGGCAGGCGTGAGTTCCTTTGGCATCGGCGGAACGAACGCACATGTAGTGCTTGAAGAGGCACCCGCGCGCGAGGTCTTTGCGGAGAGCAGAAGCGCACACCTGCTCCTGCTCTCCGCAAAGACCGAGGCGGCTCTGGAGACGATGACAGCGAACCTGGCCACGCACCTTGAGCAGCATCCAGAACTTCAACTCTCTGATGTTGCCTATACCAGCCAGGTTGGTCGCAAGGCTCTCTCTAAACGGCGCATGCTTGTCTCTCGGGAGAGCGCCGAGGCGCTTCATAGTCTGCGCACCCGGCCCGCCGGACGGTTTTTTACTTCAACACAGGAGGTGAGGGAGCGACCCATCGCCTTTCTCTTCCCCGGCCAGGGCAGCCAGTACGCGCTGATGGCAGCGGAGATTTATCGCGAGGAGCCGATCTTTCGCGAAGAATTGGACCACTGCACGACCCTGCTTAAGCCGCTCCTGGGCCGCGACCCACGCGAGCTACTGTACTCCGGCATAGAAAGTCACGAGGCGGCCACGCAACAGCTTGCTCAAACCGCCATCGCGCAGCCTTTACTCTTCGCAGTCGAGTACGCCCTGGCGAGGCAGTGGATGGCCTGGGGCATTCATCCCCAGGCCATGATCGGGCATAGCCTCGGCGAATACGTCGCAGCCTGCCTGGCTGGGGTCTTCTCCCTGGAGGACGCGCTGCCCCTGGTGGCTCGTAGAGGCCAGTTGATGCAAACGCTTCCAGAAGGCTGCATGTTAAGCGTCTCGCTGCCAGAGAGCGAGTTGACGCCATTCCTGTCAGATGATCTCTCGCTGGCCATCACCAACGGTTCCGCGCTCTGCGTCGTGGCCGGTTCCAGAGAGGCCACGGGCGCGCTAAAAAAGCGCCTTACGGAACAGAGCGTGCATTGCCGCGACCTCTCTACCACGCACGCCTTCCACTCAGCAATGGTCGAGCCCATCATGGAACCATTCGCCGCTTACCTGGCAACCCTCTCCCTGCGCCCACCTCAGATCTCCTACATCTCGAACGTCACAGGTACCTGGATCACTCCAGCCGAGGCCATCAGCCCGGCATACTGGGTTCGGCACCTGCGGCAAACTGTGCGCTTCGCGGAGGGACTGCAAACCCTCCTGGAGGAGTCCGAGCGCATCCTGCTGGAGGTGGGCCCCGGACAGACGCTCACGACG
>DASVMX010000279.1:0-11632 GCA_036384215.1 Ktedonobacteraceae bacterium
AACCAGCCACATCCTACAAATTCTTGCGAAGCACCGCAGGTGCTGAGGAGCCTAGATGAAAGATTGCCAGTCTCATATATGCAACAGGATTATGCGCCCAGTTTTTGCAGGAAATTCGCGACTGTGCGCAGACCTTTGTAGAACTGCGTCAGCGAATATTTCTCGTTGGGAGCGTGCAGGTTGTCATCGGGCAAGCCAAAGCCCATCAATACAACTGGCACGTGCAGGATCTCGTCGAAGAGGGCCGCAATCGGAATCGAGCCGCCTTCGCGGATGAGCATGGGCTCCTGAGCATAGGTATCCTTGAGGGCCAAAATGGCCGCGCGCATGGGCTTACTATCGGGATCGACCAGCACAGCTTCGCCTCCATGGAGATTATGTACGATAACCTCGACGCCCTGTGGGGCCAGTTCTTTGACACGCTTCTCAAAGAGCGCGAAAACCTCGTGCGACTTGAGGTCGGGCGGCAAGCGCAGACTGATCTTGGCCTTACCCGCAGCGGGAATGACCGTTTTCGCACCTTCGCCTACAAAGCCGCCAGAGATGCCATGTATCTCCAACGTCGGGCGCGCGCTGATGCGTTCCAGGGCGGAATACTCGTTCTCGCCGCTGAACTGGCTGACACCCATCTCCGTTTTGAGAACCTCGTCGATTCCCTGGGGATTGCTGCTCCAGAAACTGCGCTCGGCCTCTGTTGGCTGGCGCACCTTGTCGAAAAGGCCCGGAATGGCAATGCGCCCCTCGGCGTCTTTGAGGCCCGCGATAATCAGCGCCAGGGCGTGCAGCGGATTAGGAGCCACGCCGCCGAACTCGCCAGAATGCAGGTCGCGTTTGGCCCCGCGCACCTCGATTTCGGTATAGATGATGCCGCGCAGCCCGTAAACCAGGGCGGGAATTTCCGCCGAAGGCATGCCGGTATCGCAAATAAACGCCACGTCGCACTTCAAACGCTCGGAATAAGTGAGCACATAATGCTCGATTGCCTCGCCGCCAGCTTCCTCCTCGCCCTCCAGCAGCACGCGCACATTGACCGGCAGGTGGTTGTTGACGCGCGCCAGGGACTCCAGCGCCTTGAACACCAGCATTGTCTGGCCCTTGTCGTCGCAAGCGCCACGGCAGTAGAGGTTATCCCCGCGCACCGTAGGCTCAAAGGGCGGCGATTCCCACAGTTCCACTGGGTCAACAGGCTGCACATCATAATGGCCGTAGATCAAGAGCGTCGGCTTGCCAGGCTCCTTGAGCCACTCGCCATAGACCAGCGGGTGCCCCTGCGTCGCGATAAGCTGCGCCTGCTCAAAGCCAATCTGTCGCAGTTGCTCAACCGCGAACTCAGCCGCGCGCCTCACATCGCCCGCGTGCTCCGGCAGCGTGCTGATGCTCGGTATGCGCAGCCACTCTTTCAGCTCTTCGAGGAAGCGATCCTCGTTTGCGCTAATATAGGTCTCCAATTGGGACATAACCACAAATCCTTTCAAGAGGCAAGATATAATTCTATCCTAACAGTCCTTCCCAAGATTGTCCACCTATTCTGGCGATCTGGCAGGGTTTATGCGTTCTCCAAACTCGCCGCCTGCGGCGGCTCGTTCAAAAAAAGAGGTTTTGACGAGGACCCCTCGTGCTCCGGCAGAGGACTCGCCGTCCCCTGCACCCCTGCTTTTGACGCGAACCCATAAACCCTGCGAGGATTTCCCAGTGGCGTTGATCTTATCGACCACCTGTACTATAATAAGAGCCGTTCTTGCCGATGCGCGCCTGGTTAATTAGCTTCGTGCTTAGTTAGAGTGGTTGTATGCCCAGGTTAGAGGGCTCTGTAGAGAGCATTGTTTTTCGCAACGAGGATAGCCATTATACCGTTGCCCGCTTTCGACCAAATGATAGCGGGCGACTGCTGCGTGATGATCTGACAACTATTGTAGGCAGTTTGCCTGGCGTACACGTAGGCGAGCTGCTCTCTGTCGAGGGAGATTGGGAGACGGACCCGCGCTATGGGCGTCAGTTGCACGTGACCAGCTTTGTGCAGCGTCTGCCATCCTCGCCCGAGGGGATTAAGCGTTATTTGAGCTCCGGGCTGATCAAACATATTGGCGAGAAGAAAGCGCAACGCATCGTTGACCATTTCGGCGAGCAGACGCTGGCCATTCTTGAGCAACAGCCAGAGCGGCTGAGTGAGGTTCCAAAGCTGAGCGCCAAGGATCGCGAGCGCATTATCGAGGGATGGAACGCGCAGGCGGAGATTAAAGAGCTGCATCTGTTCCTGCAATCGCACGAAGTCTCACTCAACCTGGCCACGCGCATCTATAAGCACTATGGCCAGGGTTCGATCAAAGTTGTGCGCGAAAATCCCTATCAACTGGCCGACGAGGTGCATGGCGTGGGATTTCGCACCGCTGATGAGATCGCGGTCAAGCTGGGTTTGCCACTGGATAGCGAGCCGCGCCTGACCGCGGGCTTGAAATACGCGCTGGCGCAGGCTGCGAACGAGGACGGCCACTGCTTCCTATCCGCGCGTGATCTGCTGGAGCGGGCTTCCGAGATGTTGCACGCCGCGTCCGAACAGTTGGCGCCCGCGCTGGAAGCGCTCCAGGGTGATCGCGATGTTTTCATCGAGCCGCCCTTTAAGCCCGATCCGGTCCTGCACGCCCAGGTCTCCGCGGACGCCATTCTGGAGCAGGAGAATACCAGCCCGGAGGAAGAGGCCGCGCGGCGGCATGTCTATTTCGCTCCTTTCTGGCACGCCGAACAGGGCTCAACCAGGTTTTTACGAAAGCTGGCTACTACGCCGGGCGAGCTGCCGCCCGTGTCTCAAGAAAACTGGGAGGCGGTTTTTTCCTTTCTGGCGGAAAAACGTGCAATGGTCCTGACTGCCAGGCAGCGCGAGGCTGTGCAGATGGCCTATTCGCGCAAGGTCAGTATCCTGACTGGCGGACCCGGCACCGGTAAATCGACCTCGCTGCGCGCCCTGCTAATGGTCCTGCGCAAGCGGCACGCCAGGGTTGCCCTGGCAGCTCCCACCGGGCGCGCAGCCAAACGACTCACAGAAGCCACGGGGGCCAGCGCCACACCCGCGAAAACGCTTCATCGCCTGCTGGAATTCGTGCCGCACGACAGCTCCTACCTGCGCAACGAGGAGAATCCGCTGCCATTCGATTTCGTAATTGTCGATGAAGTCTCAATGATCGATATCCTGCTCTTCTATCATCTGCTCAAAGCGCTGCCGCCCACAGCCCATCTGCTGTTAGTAGGCGATGCCGATCAACTGCCCTCGGTTGGACCCGGCAACGTCCTGCGCGACCTGCTGCGCAGCGAGGTTATCCCCTGTGTACGCCTGACCGATCTTTTCCGCCAGGCCGCAGCCAGCCAGATCATCGTCAACGCCCACCGCATCAACACCGGCCAGGTACCCGCGCTCAAGCCAGAACCACAGAGCGACTTCTACTTTCTCGCCGAAGACGATCCTATGCGCGTACAACAACGCGTGCTGGACTATGTACAGAACCGCATCCCGCGCCACTACCACCTCAACCCTCTCAGCGAAATCCAGGTGCTCGCGCCCATGTACAAGGGTGTTGTCGGCGTCTCCCTGCTCAACGAAGAACTCCAGGCTCGCCTCAATCCCAACACTGCCGGGATGCTTGAATGGAGTGGACATACCTTTCGCAACGGCGATAAAGTCATGCAGATTCGCAATGATTACGACAAAGGCGTCTTCAACGGCGATATCGGCTGGATTCGCCAGATCAACAAAGAGAACTCCACCCTTAAAGTCGAATTTCAGGAAGAGGCAGGCCCGCTGCTCGTCGATTACGAATTTCACGAACTGGACGAGCTGATTCTGGCCTACGCCGTCACCATCCACAAAAGCCAGGGCAGCGAATATCCCGCCATCGTTGTGCCCCTCGTGCAACAACACTACATGCTCTTGCAGCGCAACCTGCTCTACACTGCCATCACGCGCGCCAAACGCCTCTGCATCATCATCGGCCAGCCCCGCGCCCTGGAAGTAGCCGTCAAAAACGACCGCGTTGCCCTGCGCAATACCGCGCTGGCGGAACGGCTACGGGCTATGCGCGTGTTTTCATAATCAGCACCCCTCACTTGAGAATCTTGTGAACCAGCCCTGGGAATGGCGCGAATTTCCAATCTGGCGTTATCAATTAAACATGCCCGATCTTGAGCCTCGTGAATAGGCGTTTTCCTCCAGGATTGCCCGGTTATCCATGCTAAGGAGTGCTCACAACTGTAGGAATGGAGGTAGGAGTGACACCCGTTGTGGGCGTGGGGATAGGCGTGGGAGTGACACCCGTTGTGGGCGTGGGGATAGGCGTGGGAGTGATGCCTCTTGTTGGCGTTTTACCCGCTGTTGGCGATGAACCAGCGGGAGTTGTTCCGCTGGACGGTGTTGGCGTGGCCCCGGTCTTTGTGGGGGAGCCGCTCGTACTGGTCGCGGGAACGTTGATGCCTGGTGGGGGCGCGAGGGGGAAGCCAATCTTATACACCGCCAGGGCGAGCAGGCCGGCGGATACAAGGACGGTCAGGATCAGCAGAACCAGTGTAAAGACCTGCGCGTTTCTCCAGAAGTGAGACTCGCGTCGAGCGCCGATGGGCAGATTTGCATCTGTAGGCGTGAAGGCGAGCGCGAAATTGTTCCCCGCGGGCATGGGTCCGAAGGCCAACCGGTCACCCGCCGGAATAGGAGCCGCGGAGTCTGCCAGAGCTTGTTTTACCTGTGCCGCCGCAGGGTTCACGGCCAGCGCGGCTGCCGTGGTTGGTAGGCCCTCCGCCCACTCTCCTTTGAGTCCCGCGGCGAAGGCGGCAGACAGCGTAGACGCGTTTGTGAAGCGTTCTGACGGGCGTTTGGAGATGGCTTTGAGAATGGCTGCCTCGGCGGGTTTCGGCAGATCTGGACGCAGCGCGCGCGGCGGCAGAGGGGGTTCATTGAGATGTTTGAGTCCCAGAGCGAGGGCATTGTCAGCCTCAAATGGCACCTGACCAGTAACCAGTTGGTAGAGCAGAATGCCCAGCGAGTAGAGGTCTGTTGCTGGCTCGGCGGGCTCTCCTCTGAAGCGTTCCGGGGCCATGTAGGCCGGTGTGCCAAAGATCTTCCCAGTCGTGGTCAACGTTTTAGGGGCCTCGTCGAGCGCCAGGTGTGTGCTATCAAAGACACGCACAATGCCGAAGTCGACGAGATAGAGCTTACCTTGCTCGTCAACAAGCACATTGCTGGGTTTGATATCACGATGGACCATTCCTTGCTGGTTGGAGTAGTCAATCGCGCTGGCAAGCTGATCCAGGTAACTGTCTATGGTCGGGAACGGCAGAGGTTCAGAAGCGGAAGTCAGGACGTGAGCCAGCGTGCCACCGGAAATATATGGCATAACCATGTAGAAAAGATTATCATCTTCTTCTCCATAGTCGAGCACAGGCAGGATGTGTTCATGCTGAACCTGGTGAACTGCCCGGACCTCGCGCAGGAAACGCGCCTGGAAAAGCGAGAGTTCAGGACCAGTTGCGAATTCAGAAGGGATAAGAATTTTGATGGCTGCCTGATCTTGAAGGTTGTCCAGCCGTTGCGCCAGATAGACGATACTCATGCCACCTCGTCCCAGTATTTCTAACAGGCGATACCCCCCGACTGTGCGATTGAGCAGATTTTCAGTTCTCATGCGTCTGGCGCTTCCTTTCATCAGCGGTGATTCTCTACTAAAAGACACGATCAAGTACTCTTTTTCAATTCAACCAGGAGAAAGAATGTCTGGCAATAACGACTGATGAAGCGCTGTCAAATGCTGGATTTCTATGCTCATGCCAGCAAAGCCACCCGCTGGCCTGAGCGCAGAAATCCAACACTTGATACTATTATTGTAGATGCACGCGAAACCACGAGCGCTTGCCTGCACGCCATTCGTCACCCTGGCGCACCTCAACAGGTTCCTCAGCGCGAACGATTTTCTGTCCATTGAGGATAATTGCGCCCTGCTCGAATAGGCGGCGGATATCGCTGTTACTTTTGCGCGGACCAAAAAAGCTTTTGACGATCTCGAACGCGCTCAATTCGCCAGCGGCGAGATGAATTTCAGGAATGTCCCGCGGCACCGCGCGCTCAGAGAAAGTTTCCAGGAACCAGGCCTGCTCCTGTTCAGCGACCTCAGAACCGTGATAGCGCCTGACAATCTCGCGGGCCAGGAAGAGTTTTGCGCGCATGGGATCATCCGGCAGCCAGACCTTAATCTCAGCAATCTCGGCCATGGACACATCTGTGTAGACCTCCAGGTAAACGGCGATGAGCTCATCTGGCAATTTCATGGTGCGCCCAAATTTCTCACGCGGCGTGTGGCCGAGGCCGATGTAGTTGCCCAGACTCTTGCTCTGCTTGGCCTTGCCGTCGATGCCTGGCGTAATCCGCGTGGTAATAATCACCTGCGGCTTCTGTCCCAGGCGTTCCTGGTAGAAGCGGCCCAGCATCTCATTGAACAACTGGTCCGAGCCCACAATTGTCAGGTCGGACTGGAGCATAAACGAGTCATACCCCTGCAACACCGGGTAGAGGAGTTCATGCATGTAGATCTCGTGTCCCTGCCGAATGCGCTCTTGAAACATATCGCGTGAGATCAACCGCGTGTGTGTAATCATCGAGAACAGGCGCAGCAGTTCTTCCGCCCGCGTTTGCTCGTACCACTCGGAATTGCGGCGAATTTCCAGCAGGCACGGATCATCAAAACGCAGCACCATCCGCGCCTGTTCGATAAACGCCTGCGCGTTGCGCTCAATCTCATCCTGGGGCAGCACCGGACGCAGCAGATCCCTACCTGTGGGATCGCCGATGCGCGTGGTGAAGTCGCCAATCAGCAGGATCGCTTTGTGCCCCAGATCCTGAAGCTGGCGCATCATCCACAGGTTGACCGCGTGTCCAATATGCAGGTATGACGCGGTCACATCGATTCCGTATTTCACCCGTAACTGCCGCCCGCTTGTCAGCCGCTCTTGAAATTCCGCGGGCGCGAACATCTCCTCGGTGGTGCGCGCAAAGCTCGCCAGCAGTTCCTGCCTGGCCATACTCATGTGTGTTTTCTCCTCTCCCTTTTTGAACTGGAAAACATCTGGACAATAAAAAACAGCAGAGATTGAAATCTCTGCTGCCTTTCAGCGCGTGGAATGCGTTTTACAGGTTATGGTCTATTATGTACCACAAGAACCGTTCCACCTCGCTGAAAGGCAGATCGGTAATAATAGCTCTTTATGATTTGTAAGGTCACGTGTTGTTGCATGCCGCTAGTATAGCGGCTGCTTTTGCCGGCGTCAAGCCCATACCACGCGCAATAAAATTACCCCTCTATGGATTGGTTGATCTCCCAAAGGTTGCCTTCTGGATCGGCAAAGTGCGCCGTGCGCAGTCCCCAGGGCTGGTCAGTTGGAGGTCTGAGGAACGTGACCCCCTCTGCTTTGAGCGCCTTATACGCAGCATCGACATCCTCAACACCAGCGGCGAGAACAACGCGAGGAGCCCCATCAATCTTGAACTCACCGGGGTCCGAGCCCAACAGGTCTGCGGCACCTGAGACCGAGAGCAGAATCAGGTACCGTTCTTGCAGAAGGAAAGTGGAAGAAGCGGCATCACTCCCCGTATACGGAAGTTTGAACGTGTCTCGATAAAACGCGGTACATCTGGCCAGATCTCGGACAAACACCACCGTCGCCATTATACTGTTAATCATGATTTATACCTCTTTTTATTTTCTCCGTCGAGTCAGAACGAGATCTCAAGAGCTGGTGCGTCAGTACTCGACAAGAAGCAGTCTAGCACGAAAAGAGGAACAAAACTTCTTCAACCTTGCTCTTTTTCATGGACCGCAGACAACAAATACACAGGGAAAGCAATCGAAGCGCGGTTTGCAATTCAATGAAACATCGAACGCGGGAAAAGTAACCGTCTATGTTGATGCAATCGGCTGGATGTGAAGATCAGATCGAATTGCCCCCGGTGAATAGAGCGACAGGGCGATAGCTTCATTCACCAGGGGCAATTCGATCTGACAGGCTTGCTCCTGTTATAGCGTAGCAAGCGCGGGTATTGGGCTCTGTTAGAAAGAGCTTCTAGCCTCGCCTCACCGGGCTCTGTGCTCTTCTGCCTCCGTCTCTCCTGAAAAGGCAAACGGGTCTACGCGCGTTGGCTGCTGGGAAAGCGCTGGAGCGGCATCTGGATCACGAAGGACCAGGTTGTCTCCTACCATCTCTGTTCCTGGAGGGAGGTCAGAGTTATTGGCTCCATGATGAACCAGGAGGCCAACTGCTGCCTGTTCCCGGCCAGCGGCAATCACATGGACAATGATTCTTCTGTCGTCTGCACGCGCTCCCTCGTAGCCAGTCACAAAGATCTGGCTTTCCGTAAAATCCGCGTCCTTCAACGCGCTGACAGCATTCTCTGCTTGCGCTTGTGATCGGAACACACCCACGATTGGAACATCCTGAACAGGGTGTGCAGATAGTTCGTTCATAGATGACTACTCCTTTCTCAAACAGCTTGCTTTTAGCTCAGCTTTTGTCGATCCATCTTCTCCTCTTTAACACGCATGGCAGCCGGAAAAAGATGGCTTCTCTCCGTTGAGCAAGATGCTTCGCTGCTTCTGCGCCGTGAGCGCGCCTCTCATGAAAGAACTTGTGAGATCAATTGCGGGCTATCGCTGTCTACGATGTGATCTGTGGCTAAAACATTGCAGTGAAAGAAACTTCAGCGCCGCCTGCTGCGTAGAAATACGCACGTGCTGCCCCTGGTAAACCTCGGCAAATCCCCCGCGTCCAAGCAGGCGGACCAGGCGATAATTTCCAAATTGCTGTCCCACACGATCTGGCATAGCAGCGCTCTCTTATCACCTCTCCCGCGCTCAAGCAGCGGGAGAGAGGGACATCTTTGACCAACCGGGTAGCTGTACGCCGGTGCCCGTGGGCAAAGAGCGAATGATATGCGAGGCACCTGTATGCAGGTTGTCGTAGAGCAAGGCGTTTGCTCCATTGGGATAATAGGCATTAAGCAGCAGGCCATGTCCGTAAGGCGCGAGTTCGATATTCTGATCGCAGACCTTCGTCATCGCAGCTTGCACAGGCAGCCCACAAAGGGAAACTGCACCAGGAGCCGCGTCCGCCAGAACGACCTTTTCAGGCGCGCCAGGAGTTGTGCCAAGTTTGACAACCCGAAATTTGTTCTCAACCTGGTCCATGACCATCAAAGAGTTGTCATCGGCATAGCCAATTGGGATGCCTGATCCTTTGCGCAACATACGCAGATGTGAGCCATCGCTGCCCACCGCGTAAATGCCCCGCTCGCTAGATGAGCCGCGATTGGCGTAAAAGATGGTCGTGCCATCGATGCTAAGCCAGTAATGCGTATCGGGCAAGGAGTTTGTAATGCGCTGGGGTATCGGGTTGGCCTGCGCGAGATTGGCCCGGTAGAGCGCGCCAGACTCCAGATTCTTCGCGCCAGTAAAGTAGAGGAATGGCTGGCGATAAAAGGTTAAACTGCCTGCCTGTAGTGCCCATTTCTGTTGAATCAGGCCGGTCTGAGCATTTAATTCCTGGACGCCCCCGCCAATGGTCTGCACCAGGAAATGGGTTGTATCCATCCAGATTGCGTTGCCGCCCTGGTGGGCCACTACTTGATAGACCTTCAAAACATTATGCGCTCGCGAATAGACGTTGTAGGTTTTTTGCTGATCTGGAGTAGTTTCGTCAAACAGCAAATGCTGGCCATCCTGCGAAACCCCTTCCATGGTGACCGTGAGATAGGTTTGCGTGGATGAAACCAGTGTGGTCATCCGACCGCTGCCTGTATCATAGCCATAAAAGTTCAGGCTACTGACTACACCGGCAGAAAGCACCGTCAGGCCAATCAGCGCGGAATTCCAGTCATCATTATTCAGGGGCGCAGCCGGGTTGGAGGTCTGACCTGGATGGGAAGACTGATTTGTCGAGGCCGTATTGGCAGGGTGTGCCATAAAACGATTGAGCAGCCCGACAGCGGCCAGGATCACCGCGACGACAGTCGCCAGGGTGAGCATGTTCTGGAAAATGCGGCGGCGGTGAGGAGAGCGAGAATGCAGAGGAATAGGAACAGTCCCATACGCAACAGCCGGCAGAGGCGCACGAGCAGAACGTGCCTGCGTCTCACTCGAGCCGGTCTCACTCACCGCTGCTTTTTCACTTTCCCGTCTGATGGCCTCGATAATCGAACTGGAGGTCGCGGGCACTTCTCTCTCGTTCGCGACCATGTAATAGTAGAGCATCATGCGCTGTTGGATACGCATGCGCCGGGCTTCTGCAAGGAGGGTGGAACAGGTAGGGCAATTGGGCACGTGAGAGCGCAACTGACGAAGATGGCGTTCGTCCTGTAAGTCCTCTATGTACGCGAGCCGCTCCGATGCGGTAGTCGCTGTCGGCATATCCAGATCGTCAATCAGGCGTAGACATTGGGGGCTAAGTGAACATGGCGGCAGGTCCCTTATATCTACATACTTCATCAACGTCCCTCCTGTTCGAGTTTGGTATAGAGCTGCTGGAAGGCCTGGCGAGCACGTGAGAGACGACTACGAATAGCGGAAAGGGAGTCTTGCAAGGTCTCGGCAATTTCGCGATAGGAGAACCCCTCGGCATCGAGCAACAGGCACGCCACCGAGGCTTCAGGCAAGCGAGCCAGCACACGCTGGATCAGATCGCGCTGCCCGACCTGTTCTTCAAAATGCTCTGGGCACTCCAGATAGTCTTCGCCCGGTTCATCAAAAGCGTCATCTCCGTACCCTTGCGGAGGAGAGAACGGCACCCAGGTAACGTGCTTACGCCGGCGCCACTCACTGCGCAATTGATTGAGCGCAATGCGGTAGAGCCAGGGAGCGAAATGCAGCTCTTCGCCTTTCATGCGCGGCAAGGCGCGATAGGCCGCCAGAAAAGTCTCCTGACACAGATCCTGCGTCAATTGGCTGTCCTGAGTCAGGCTATATAGCATGCGCCTGATACGCGGCTCATAGTGCAAGACGAGAGTTTCAAAGGCTTCCACAGAACCTTGGCAGGCCGCGATGGTTAGCTGGGACTCGTCATCCAGGGCTTTCATACAGCTCCAAATCATCAATTGGTCTGAAACCAGACCCTTCATAGGAGGAATAATGCAGACAAAGGGCTATTTGTTTCGCAGGCCGCCGCCGCGGAACAAAATACATCTATCTCTATTATAAAGTAACTGTGCCATACAAAAGCTGTGAACTACTTCACAATTTGAAAGGAATTTTTTCCTCCCGGCAAAATTGCGCTATTCTGGCAGTTCCGCAAGCGAGGATTTGACCTCAATGTAGCGCGCCAGGATAAAAACCAGGTCTGACAGACGGTTGAGATAACGCACCACTTCGCCGTTCTCGATCACCCCATCGTGCAACAGTTTCGCCGCCATGCGCTCGGCCCGGCGAATAATCGTCCGCGCCAGGTCGAGCGCGGCCCCATCCGGGGTATCACCAGGAATAATAAACTTATTGGGAATCTCAACCTCCTGCTTGAGCGCCTCTTCAGTCTGCTCCAGCCGCTGCACATGCTCAGGGGTCACACGCAAGCCCATCTTCTCATAATTCTCCGGCGGCGTGGCCAGCTCGCCCATCAG